>JARRLD010000409.1:3571-5919 GCA_037387345.1 Gemmatimonadota bacterium | reverse complement strand
CGTAGACGTGGCCGACGCCGAGGGAGTCGGCCCAGAACATCGGACCGCCCCGGTAGCGGGGGAATCCGTAGCCGTGCAGCCAGATCACGTCGAGATCGCTCGACCGCTGAGCGATGCCCTCCTCGAGGATCCTGGCGCCCTCGTTGACGAGCGGATAGAGGCAGCGCTGGAGGATCTCCTCGTCGGAGATCTCGCGCCGCTCGATGCCGAGCTCTTTCGAGGTCTCGAGGATCAGCTCGGTCACCTCCGGGTCGGGGATCGGCGTCCGGTTCCCGGGCTCGTACCGGTACCAGCCCTTCCCGGTCTTCTGCCCGTAGCGGTCCATGTGGTAGAGCTTGTCGGCGATGCCGGAGTACCGGACGCCCTCCGGCCTGGGCCGATGCTGCCGCACTTTGTAGCCCACGTCGACCCCGGCGAGGTCGAGCGACGAGGTGTTCGTCGCCATGATCGCGTCAGGCCGGCACAGCGCGTCGAGCCGGGTGAAGATGTCCTTCTTGAGGTCCATGTTCTCGAAGACCGCCTCGATGACGATGTCGGCGTCCGCGACCCGCTCGAAGTCGAGCGTCGGCTCGATGAGGGCGATGCGGGCCTCGGCGTCGTCGGCGGACATGCGTCCCTTCGACACCGTCGACTCGTAGTTCTTGCGGATCGTCGCCATGCCCCGGTCGAGCGCGTCCTGCTGCGTCTCGGTCACCACCACCGGGATGCCCGCGTTGGCGAACGACATCGCGATCCCGCCGCCCATCGTGCCGCACCCGAGGATCGCGCCCCTGGTGATCGTGAGCTCCTTCGTGTCCCGCCCGACTCCCTTCCCCTTGCGCGCCTCGCGCTCGGCGAAGAAGGCGTGGCGCTGGGCCTTGGATTGGTCGGAGGTGCGCAGGCGCTGGAAGGTGTCGCGCTCGAAGGCGAGGCCCTCCTCGAACGTCTTGGTGACGGCAGCCTCCACGCAGTCGATGCACGCCTGGGGAGCCTCGAAGCCCCTCCGGCGCCTCGCGGCATCCTTCCTGGCCTGGTCGAACAGCCCCTCGGCCACGCCCTCCGACAGCTTGTCGTCCCGCTCGCGGGTCTTCACGGGGGGACCGCCGCCGGCGAGCTCCTTGGCGAGCGCCACGGCCACGTCGACCACGCTGCCCCCGGCCTCCACGACCCGGTCCACGAGCCCCAGCGCGTGTGCCTTCTCGGCGCCCAGGAACTTGCCCGATACGATGGCGTCGAGGGCCGCCGCAGGGCCCACGAGACGTGGCAGCCGCTGCGTCCCGCCGGCGCCTGGCACGAGACCCAGCGTGACCTCGGGGAGGCCTACCTGCGACCCCGCCGCCGCGACGCGCGCGTGGCAGCCGAGCGGAAGCTCGAGACCCCCGCCTACCGCCGTGCCGTGCACCGCCGCCACGACCGGCTTCGGGCTGTTCTCCACCAGCTCGATCAGCTCGGGGAGCGCGGGCGACTGGTTCGAGACGCCCGAGTCGAACTCGGTGATGTCCGCGCCGCCGCTGAACATCTTGCCTCCGCCCGTGAGCACGATCGCCTCGACCGCGTCGTCCTCGATGAAGCGCGTGACGGCGTCCCGGACACCGGTGCGGAGGGCCAAGGAAAGGGCGTTCACCGGCGGGTTGTCGAGCGTGACGACGCCGACGGCGTCGACGATTTCGGACCGGACGGGCTCGGACATGCTGAAAGGTGGCCTCGACGTTCGAGTGTGTGTGTTGCAGGGTCCTTCGGTGGCACTTGGGATAGCACGCAGGCCGACGCGAAGCAACCGCCGCGAGGCCGCCTCGGGGCTCAGCTTCCCGCGCGCGCCCGCAGCTCCTCGAACCAGTTGAGCACGACCACGTCACGGTTGCTCGCCGCGAGCGAAATGCCACGGATCGCCAGCAGGCGACCGTCGACGCGTGAGGCGTCGTACCCGGGGCGGTCGAGGCTGGTGTAGAAGTTGGCCGTGGGGGCGATCTCGGAGCGGCTCTCGATGCCGAACGTCGGCCCCTCGCGGAGCGTCGCCGCGATGTACGACCCGCCCGAGCTCTCGTAGACGAGCTCGCGCTCGCTCGCCCACACGGGGGAGGTCCCGCCCTCGAGAGAGACGGCCGAGCGACCACCGGGGCCGGGGTAGGCGCGCACGTAGACCTCGTTCTGCCCGGACTCGTTCGAGACGTACGCGAGCCAACGTCCGTCGGGCGAGATGGCCGGAGAATCCTCCTCGAAGTCGGAGTCGACCAGGGCCACCGGCGTGCTGTCGGGGTGCGGCGCCGAGTGAAAGATGCTCCACTCATCGCCTCCTCCGGCACGGTAGACGAGCCGCGATCCGTCCGGCGTCCACTGGCCGGTGGCGAGGTTCTCGGTCGCGTTCGCGC
>JARRLD010000409.1:0-3532 GCA_037387345.1 Gemmatimonadota bacterium | reverse complement strand
CCGCCACGATCCGACGAGAAGCCGACCTCCCGGCCGTCGGGGCTCCAGAACGGCTCGATGTTCGAGCCCTCGAAGGTGAGGCGCGTGAACGTGCCCTGGTCCGCGTCGTAGATCCAGATGTCCGAAGGGGATCCCCCACCGGTGCGCTGGAACGCCACCTTGCGGCCGTCCGGGGACACGGCCGGGGTGCTGAGTACGCCGTCGATCGCGGGGTCGAGGAGCTCCTCGGAGCCGTCTCGTCCGATCCAGACCGGGGAGCCGCCGTCCGCCTCGCCGCCGGAGCGGTAGATCAGCGCTCCGGTGGAGGACATCGCGAAGTAGCTCGCGGAGCCGGCGTTGACCTGCACGCCCTCGAGCAGCGTGCGCGCAGGGCCGGTCACCTCGAGCCTCCCCAGGTCGAACGGCGCAGCGAGGAGCGTACCTTCCCCGGACGTGAAGACGATGTGACCCGAGCGCGCGTACCGTGCCATGGCGCCCTGGAGGACCGTGCGAATCTCCCCCGACTCCAGATCCAGGGCGGCGATCTCGTCCTCCCCCTGTGCGCCGAGGTCTCGCGTGAAGAGGAGGCCGCGGCCTCCCGGGAGCGCCTCCATCCAGGAGTGGCCCAGGTCGGGCGGGGTGGGCTCCGTGACCTGCTCGGGCTGGCCCCCGTTCTCGGAGACGCGCCAGATCCCCTGGCCCGGCCGGCGGAAGTACAGCCAGCCGTCCTCGCCCCACGACACGCCGCCCCCCGCGGTCATCACGCCCTCGGTCACGAGCGCGAGCGGCGGCGCTCCGGTGAGCGAGACCGTGGTGAGGCGTCCGCCTGCCGAAAACGCCACCGCGTCGCCGCCGGGCGAGAAGACGGGATTCCGCGCGTCCTCCGTCCCGGCGATCGGAGCGGGGCCGAGCTGGTCCAGCGCTCGCTGCCAGAGTTGAACCGCCTGTCCGGGGCTCGACGCGGCGAAGACGACGCGTGATCCGTCGGGCGAGATCGCGAAGTTGACGCCCTGGCCCGTTGCGGGGACGAGTCCCTCCGGAAGCGTGAGCTCGAAGCGGACCACGGGCGCGGGAGCGGCCGGCCGCAGCCACCCCCAGAGCGTCGTGGCGAGCAGGACGACGGTGGCTACGGCCAGTCCGCCGGTCAGCAGCGTACGGGATCCCGACGGCTGGCCGGCGACCTGTGATGGATCGGGCCCGTGGCGGAAGCCGGTGTCCGTCAGCGCCCGGACGAAGCCGGAGGCGCTCATGAAGCGGTCCGCCGGGAGCTTCTCGAGCGAGCGCATCACCGCCGCCTCGATGTTCGGCGGGAGAACCGAGCGCACCTGCGTGGGCGAGCGCGGCTTCTCGGTGAGGATCTTCCCGAGGACGGCCTGCGCGGTGTTGCCGACGTACGGGGGCTCGCCGACGAGCATCTCGTAGAGCACGCAACCGAGCGCGTAGACGTCGCTCGCGGCGGTGATCTCGCGGTCGCCCGTCGCCTGCTCCGGGCTCATGTAGTACGGCGTGCCGACCGAAAGGCCCGTCTCGGTGAGCCGCGCCCCGCCGGCCTGGGCCACCGCCAGCGAGATCCCGAAGTCCGCGACGAGCGGCTCCCCCCGGCTGAGGAGGATGTTGCCCGGCTTAATGTCGCGGTGGATGACGCCCTGCTCGTGCGCTACCGAGAGGGCCGCGGCGACCGCGCGCGCGATCCCGACGGCTTCGTCCACGGGAAGCTGCTTCTCGCGGTCGATCCGGTCCCTGAGCGTCTCCCCCTCGATGTACGGCATCACGAAGAAGAGGAAGCCGTCGGCCTCGCCGGAGTCGAAGAGCGGGAGGATGTGCGGGTGCTGGAGCTTGGCCGTGACCTCGATCTCGGCGAGGAAGCGGTCGGCACCGACGACGGCGGCCAGCTCCGGCTTGAGCACCTTGAGCGCGACCTTGCGATTGTGGCGCACGTCGTCCGCCAGGTAGACGGTGGCCATGCCGCCCTGGCCGATCTCCCGCTCGATGCGGTAGCGACCGTCCAGCGCGGCGTTTATGCGCTCGATCGGGTCGGTCATGGAGGCGGGCATCTCCGGAGGAATGGCGCAGACAGGGCCCACGCGGGCCGCCGCGGGCGGAACATAGGCGCCGAGTCGGCGGTTGGCAGCCCCGATGTGGCTCTCCGCCCACCTTTGTCCTAGCATGGGGGCCCACCCCGAGAACCCCAGAGCAGGCGTACCGGCATGACGCAGGCGACCCGACCGTTCGGTGCCAGCTTCCTCGTCCACGAGACTCTCCCGGACGAGGTGGTGACGCCGGAGGATCTGGGCGACGAGGAGCGCATGCTCATCCAGGCCTTCCAGGAGTTCGCGGAGCGCGAGGTGGCGCCCCACCTGGAGGCCCTGGAGCGCGGCGACCGCGAGGTGGGCCAGACGCTGTTCAGGAAGGCGGCCGAGCTCGGGATCTTCATGGCCGAGGTGCCGGAGGAGTACGGCGGCCTCGACCTGAGCGTGCTCGCGGTGACCGGCCTGTGCTCGATCCGCTCGCAGCTCGGCAGCCTGGGCTCGCTCGTCTTCGCGCATCAGGGGATCGGGATGCTCCCCCTGATCAACTTCGCGACGCCCGAGCAGCGCGAGCGGTACCTGGAGCCCGCGATGGCGGGTGAGATCCTCTCGGCCTTCGCGCTCACCGAGCCGAGCACCGGCTCGGACGCGATGAGCATCGCGACCACGGCGGTGCTGAACGACGCCGGCACGCACTACGTGCTGAACGGCGCGAAGCAGTGGATCACCAACGCCGGGGTCGCGGACGTCTTCATCGTATTCGCCAAGGTCGACGGCGAGCACTTCACCGCGTTCATCATGGAGCGCGAGACGCCCGGACTGTCGATCGGCGCGAACGAGCGTCTCCTGGGGCAGCACGGCACCTCGGTGGCCGCGCTGCAGCTCGAGAACGTGCACGTCCCTATCGAGAATCTTCTCGGCGAGATCGGGAAGGGCCACAAGGTCGCGTTCTGCACGCTGAACGTCGGGCGGCTGAAGCTGGCCACCTACGCCGCCGGTGGAGCCCGCGGAGCCGTCGAGGTCGCGTCTCGCTATGCGGCCGAGCGCGTCCAGTTCGGCCGTCCCATCGGCGAGTTCGGGCTGATCCAACGCAAGCTGGCCGACATGGCGGCACGGGCCTACGCCGCCGAATCGGTGGCATACAGGGCGGCCGGGCTGGTCTACCAGGCGCTGGAGTCGGAGGAGGGCGCTCCTCGCCCGTCGCTCGACGAGAAGCTCGACACGCTGTCGGAGTTCTCCATCGAGTGCGCGTTGGCCAAGGTGGCGGCGTCCGAGGCCTACAACCACCTCGCGGACGAAGCCGTGCAGGTCTTCGGCGGTTACGGGTTCAGCGAGGAGTACGCTCCGGCGCACATGTACCGCGACTCGCGCATCACGCGGATTTACGAAGGCACGAACGAGATCTGCCGCCTCTACGCCCAGCGCGCCAAGATGAGGAAGGCTTGGAAGGGGGGCATGGACCTCGAGGGAGCCGTCGCGGTCCTCGCCGTGCGGGAGCAGCCGTCGATCTCCGTTGCTCCCCCGGC
>JARRLD010000408.1:0-3535 GCA_037387345.1 Gemmatimonadota bacterium | reverse complement strand
CGCCCCGGCTTGAGAAGCGTGGGCGCCTTCGTCATGAGGCTTCGCACGAGGGCGGTCGTCCCCACCCCCGGCACGCTGCCGGCAACGATCTGGACGCAGACCCCCGGGCTCATGGCCCGTAGGCGACCCTGGCTTCCCGGAACGAACGTGTCGAGTACCGCGGGATCGGGGAACTCCGAGGCCAGCAGGTCTCGCAGCCGACCTGTCGTCCAGTCGGACGCCATCCCGTCGAGAACGGCTTCCGCCATGGGGGGCGAAAGCCCCGAGGTGCCCGGAAGCACTTCCAGGGTCTCGGCTCGCAGGGGATCACCAGGATCGAGGAATCGAGCCGCCACGGAGCCGAGCGTCTCGACCACGGACGCCACCGGTCGGGCGAGGAGGGACTCCCGTCGCGCCGCCAGTCCGGCGACCAGCCTTTGCACCATGCCGGGGCCCCCGTCCAGCGTCCGTACCGGGATGTCACCCTGATCAACGACCGGCACACGTTCGGCCGGAGTATCGAACCAGGCCGGAACCTGCCACGCGTCGAAGACGGACGTGGTCACCTGGCCGCGTCCGCCGCGAGAAGGAGGTCTTCAGCCACGAGGGAGCAGCCTCGCGGCTCGGCGCCCTGAGCCCGCCCCAGCAGTCCCACTCCTTCCGCGGTGACGGTGCCCACGTCCTCGGTCAGGACGTGGGCCACCGAACCCGCGTTCGCCAGATCGAAGAACGCCAGCAGGCCCGGCGTCCCCGGCTCGAGCGGAGCGAGGGTGGTTGGGTCCAGGGCGCGCACACGGACCCAGGGCGGCGGGACGTGTCGTCCCCGCCCGGCGTCACCCTCCGCGAGGACCGGCTCGTAAAGCTGGGACAGGAGCTCCGTCATACCGTATTCGTTCACGATGCGCGCGGACGGCACGCCGAACCGCTCCTGCATCGCGCCGTACAGCTCCTCCCTGGCGACGGCACGAGATCGGCCCTTGAATCCTCCTGTCTCCATGATCCGGGTGCGCGCCGGGAGCCGGAAGGACGTTCCCCGGGCAGCCAATCCGTCCAGGACGTGAACGAAGCCGAAGGCCGTGCCAACGAGCAGGATCGGACGAGTCTCGCCAGCCGCTCGCCCGGCCGCGGCCTCCAGTTGATCCAGATCTGGTCCGTTCCCTCCCTCCCCGAGCCATAGGGCTTCCTCCACCAGGTCCTCGGCCGCCATCCCGAGCATCGCGGACAGAGACGACCGGGGCGCGACTCCCGGAGACGGGACGATGGAGAGCATCGTGGCAGCCCGGCCATCGGGCAGCACGTGCGCCTCGAAGCTGGCCATGGCAGCGGCTCGATAGAGGGATAGGCGCGGGACGAGGTGACGACCCCTGGCCTTCGTGCCTCCCGACGTGCCGCTGGTCAGAAACACCGCCTCCGCGCGGTCGCCCGAGAGGAGGTCCACATGCTTGAAGCCACGCGTGGGCACGAAGGGGACGTCCTGCCACCGGCGCACCTCCGAGGGCGTGGCCGATCTCGCCCGGCAAAAGGCCCGGTAGGTGGCACACGTGCGATACTGGTGTCCGAACACGCGCAGGGCGAGCGTCGTGAATCCTTCCTCATCCAGGGGCTCGCGGACGCCCCGACGGAAGAGGGCCACCAGCTCCGATGTCAGCGCGTCCCACTCGGAGAGGAGATTCACGTGAAGCGCCTCGGGTTGAAGAGTCGGGTCCCCGGCACCGGCTCGCCATCGGTGACCATCGCCGCGACCGCCCTCCCCGCTTCGAAGGCCAGGGAGAGTCCACCCCCGCTGAAACCCGAGAGGATCAGCTCCCCGGGACGACCCGGAAGGGGGCCGACCAGGGGCAGGTAGTCCGCCGTCCACCCGTAGATCCCGCTCCACCGTCGTCCGATCGCGTATCCGCCCATTCCCGACAGCGTGGATCGAAACCACCCCTCGAGGCTGTCCTGGAGCTCTTCGTCCAGCCGCGGGGTGGCCTTCCAGTACGAACGATCCCACGCGTCGCTGCGCCATCCGCCCATGATGAGCCGCCCCTCCGGATCCGAGCGCCACACATTCAGCTTCCAGTGGGTGGAAAACCCGCCCTTGAATGTGGGCGCGCCGGACTCCACCATCATGGCCTGTCCGCGGATGGGCACGATCTCGTCTCCCACGAAGGCCGAAAACCGACGCGCGTCCACGTGCGTGGCGTAGATGACCATCTCTGCCAGGATGCGGCCGTGATTGGTGTCACACGCCAGACGTCCTTCCCGACGATGAACGTCATCCACACCCGTCGCCTCCAGGATCACCGCCCCCGCCTCCCGAGCGGCATCGGCGACCGCCCGTACCGTGGGCATGGGGCTCACACAGCCTCCACCCTCGATGCGGTACCCGCCCAGGAAGCCACCACCGCCCGCGATCTCGTGCACCCGATCCCGGGACAGCCAGTCCACCGGAAGACCCGCGCTCTCGAGCGCCCTGCAGGCGCGCTCCACCTCCGTCAGCGACTCCCCATCCGCGAGCACGTATCCGCCTGTGCGATCCAGGCCAGTCGCGGCGACCGCTCCCCTGCTCTCGAGGAGGTCGGCGAGCCCCGCGACCGACCGCAGGGCGAACCTCCACACGTTCCGGGCCACTCGCGTTCCACGGAAGCGAACGGTCTCGTGGAACGGCTGAAACAGAGGTGGCAACAGGACTCCGACCGCCGTGCCCGTGGCCCCCCCTCCCACGACGTCACGCTCCAGGAGCATGACCCTCACTCCGGATGCGGCCAGGTGGTAGGCTGCGCACGTACCGGCGATTCCACCCCCGACGATGACCACGTCGGTCTCGACGGAAGCGAGCTCGGCCTCGGGCAGCGACGAAGCCTGAGGAGTCACGGGCGCATTGCGGAATACGGGGCGTCCATCAACGCGCAATCTAACCGACAACGAGACGGGTGCCACGACTCCGCCGAGGTCCGGCCGCAGGCTACCGCTCCACGGTGGAGGTGCTCTAGATTTGCCGAGCCACCTCTCACCTCCCCGGATCCATGAGCACACCGGTCGCAATCTCTGCCGCCCTCTTCGTCGGTGCGCTGCTCACCTACGGCGCCTCCAGAGCCACGGCCAGCGTGAGCCGGGGGACTGTATTCCTTCGCTGGATGATCGCGGTGTTCATCACGTACCTGGCGCTCATCTCGCTGCCCGTGGTGGCGAACCTCTGACCAACGTCCCCGCAGCTTCCCGTGTCCCCGTGATGGGCCTGTGCGCGCGCTGCCTCCCTGCCCTCCCGGGAACAACCATTGTGAAGAGCACCCTCGTCTACCTCACCGCCGGCGTCCTGGGTCTCGCCACCAGCCCAGGCGTGACGGCCCAGACGGAGTCGTCGGACGACGGGTCCACCCTGGCCGCCCACCGTGTCGAGAACGGATCCGGTGTCGAGCTCGACGGACGCCTCGACGACCTGGAGTGGGATCACGCGACTCCGGTCTCGGATTTCACCCAGCAGGAGCCGGTGGAGGGCGGAACACCGAGCCGGGAGACGGAGGTCCGTGTGATCTACGACGACACGGACCTCATCATCGGCGCCATGATCTAC
>JARRLD010000407.1:0-6467 GCA_037387345.1 Gemmatimonadota bacterium | reverse complement strand
CCGATCGCCGTGTCTCCTCGGGCATTTTGTAGGGGCTCAAGTACTGGAGGTGCAACGCATTCAGCATCGTCGTCGCCTGGCCTCCTTCCTCATAGAGCTCCTGAGGCAGGCCCATTGCGCGAGCGAGCATCAGGCCCTCGAGAGAGGCGGCGAAGGAGAGATTGGTGAGCACGTTCAAGGCCAGCTTCAGCTTGGCCGCGTTTCCGTATTCACCGGCGTAGGTGATCTTTCCGGCGGCGGCTTCGAGGTAGGGCCGCGCCTTCTCGAAGGCGGCCTGCGGACCCGATACCATGTAGAAGGCGTCGCCCTCGGCGGCCCGAACGGGGCCACCCGCCACGGGCGCCTCGAGGACGCCCACGCCGCGCGCCTCTCCCTGCGCGGCCATCTCGAGGACCGTGTCCGGGTGCACGGTGCTGTGGATGGCCACGACGCTGCCGGCCTCTGCGTTCTCGAAGACACCATCCTCGCCGCAGAGCACCGCACGGACGTGCGCGTCTGCCGGTACGCAGATTCCGATCACGTCCGCGTTCTCGGCGACCTCGCGGGCATTGCTGGCCGGCTTGGCGCCACCCGCCAAGAGCTCGCGGATGGCCGCCTCGTCCAGGTCGTAGACGATGGTGGGCAGACCCTTCGGCGCCAAGTTGCCGGCGAGCGCCTTGCCCATGATCCCGAGTCCGATGAAACCGCAACGAATCGCCATGCACGGAACTTTCGCTGCGAGGCCGTGGGGACGGATCTCGCGCATTGAGTGATACCTATCTGCCCAACGTCGTTGCCATGAACGACCTCGACAAGAGGGTAGCACCGACGTGCTCGTGCTCGACGACTGGGGCCTCGCCCCGGTCGAGGACCTGGAGCGCCGCGAGCTGCTCGAGATCCTGGAGGACCGCCACGGCCTGCGCTCTACCATCTGGACCAGCCAGCTCCCCGTGGCGAAGTGGCACGACCACCTCGGCGACCCCACCGTGGCCGATGCCATCTGCGACCGCTTGCTCCACAACGCCCACCGGATCGTGCTACAAGGGCCGTCCCGACGGAAGGAAGAGGCGAAGAAAGACTGAAAGCCCAACCAGCGACACCACGCACCGTTCACGATCCCCGATCCAGGTGATCAACGATCAAACGATCGGGGTGTTCACGATCGCCGGAATGCGCACACGTCATCTTCCTGATGATTGCATCGCTCGACGAACTCTCCTTGCGGAATCGATTCGTGGCGCGGGCCACGGCGGGCCTTCGTGCCCGCTCTCGAGTGGTCGGATGGGCGATCAGCCGAGGCTCACGGACTTGGCCCTCGTCGACCATGCCAGCACGGCCAGACCGGCCGCCGCAGAAGCGACCGATGCGGACAAGATGCCCAGCTTGGCCGCGTTGATCAGCGCATCGTCGAACGCCAAGTCGGCGATGAACAGCGCCATCGTGAAGCCGATCCCGGCGAGCAGACCCCCTCCGGCGAGCATTCCCCAACTCATGTCCGGAGGGCGACTCGCTAGGCCCGAACGCACCGCAAGCCACCCGAAGGTCAGGATCCCGACGGGTTTTCCGATCGTGAATCCGACGAAGACCGCGAACGTGACAGGGCTGCCGACGTCCGCCGAGGACAACGGCATTCCGGCATTGGCGAACGCGAAGAGCGGCATGATCGCGAAGCTCACCCAGGGATGCAGCATCATCTCCAGGCGTTCGACCGGCGACAGCGTCTCCCGGACTGCGACCTCGGTCACTCGCCATGCCTTGCGACCTTTCGCCATGTCACTCCGGCGGTCCTCGGATGGCTCGGGGACCACCCGATCCAGGATTGCCTGAAGGCGATCGTCGCTCACCCATCTTCCGGTCGGCGTCAGCAGGCCAAGCACCACGCCGCGGATGGTGGCGTGGATGCCGGAGGCATCCACGGCCAGCCAGATCACCGCCCCCAACAGGAAGTAGAGCGGTATGCTGCGGACGCCGAGCAGTGCCATCCCGCGCACGCTGGCGATGCCGAGCGCGCCCAAGGCAAGCGCTCCCCAGGCGAGCTGGCTGCTGTAGCCGATCGCAACCACCAGAATGGCTCCGATGTCATCGACGATCGCAAGCGACAGCATGAAGATCCGCAAGCTCTGCGGGATGCGCCGCCCCAAGAGAGCCAGGCAGCCGATGACGAACGCGGTGTCGGTCGCCATGACCGTGCCCCAGCCGTGCGCGCCCTCTCGACCCAGCTGCAGCGTCAGGTACAGGGCCGCGGGTACGAGCATCCCACCCAGGGCGGCCGCGATCGAGAACGCCGCCATGCGCGGGCTTCTCAGCTCGCCCAGGACCAGCTCGCGCTTGAGCTCCAACGCGACGACGAAGAAGAAGAGCGTCATCAGCCCGTCGTTGATCCACTCTCGCCACGATCGCGCGAACTCCAACGAGCCGACTCGAATGCCGACGGGCAGCTCCCAGGCACCTAGGAAAGAATGGGCCCAGGGCGAGTTGGACAGCACCAGCGCGGCGACGGTGAACAGCAGCAGAATGCCGCCGCCGAGGGCCTCGATGCGCAGGAACCACGCGAACGGCTTCGTCATCCGGTCCACGAGCTCCACGGGCAGCCGATCGAGCCCCGCGTCCGCTAGTCGATCCTGATTCATCCCGACTCGCCCACGCCGCTGGGCGCGGCGGTCACTTCCGCTCGCGTCCTAGGGTCGAAGTCCCCGGCGTCATCCGCGGAAGAGAGTTCCGGACTCACGAGGGTTCGACTCTCAACACAGCGGGGTTGACCGTGGCGAAGTCGCACTCGCAGGCTTCTGACGTGACCCCATCCTATGGCCCACTCGGGATCGGAGTCTCTCGAGCTCCTTGGGAGCCACAAGCTCCCTCTCGAGGCATACCTCGCGAACGCTTCGCCCGGCGGAGAGGGATTCCTCGGCAAGCTGCGCGTTGGGGTGGATCCGGCGCCTTGATGATTCCCAGCGCCCGGATGAAACGCGACGGAAAGCGCTCCCCACTCACGGGAAAGTTCAGCACGGCGCGCTGCGTGGACGCGCCCCAGAGCGCCTCCGCGGGCACCTCCATCTCGCCCATGGAGTCGCGCTCGATTCGCGTCTTCTGGGTCTCGGCTGCCATGCCCTCCCCCGCCGGCACGCGTGCGTTGTTCGGAAGGGCCGCGGCCCATCCTGCGAGCTACTTCTTGCCCTGCTCCGGCATCGCCTTCTTGACCTGGCCTTGACTGTCCTGCTTGGACTTCGCCGCGGCCGCAACCGCTGCTTTGGCGACCTTCTTCTGCTTCTGGCTCCGTTGCTTCGACTTGGGTGACTTGTCACTCATCGTTGCTCCATTCGATGGCAAAGGCCATCTGCTCGAAGATCGCAGCTTCCTCATCACCGGGCAAGCGGCGAAGCCCTCGTGATCAGGAAGAAGAGCGCTGACGGCGCGCTCATCGGCGAGTCCCGGAACGTCGGGCCGATCCGACGGAGGCATCCGGAGTCATCCCCTTCAGGAACTTGAAGAGGTCGCTGTCCGTGGAAAGGACGAGCGTCGTGCCCTCGCCGATGATGGACTTGTAGGACTGCATGGTCCGGGTGAACTCATAGAAGCCCACCGCTTCGGCGCTCTGATTGTAGGCCGCCGCGTAGACCTCGCTGGCCTTCGCGTCCGCCACGCCGCGGATCTCCTCGACCTCCCGGTACGCTTCGGACTGGATCTTGTTCAGGTCGCGCACGCGATTGCCGCGGATTCTGGCAGCCTCGCCATTCCCTTCGGACAGGAAGCGCTCCGCGATCTGCCGCCGCTCGCTGATCATTCGATCGTAGATCTTCGGGCGAACGCTCTCGTTGTAGTTGATCCGCTTGAACCGGATGTCGAGCAATTCGATGCCGAACACGCGAACCTTCTCGGCCGCTGCGGAGAAGATCTCCTGCTCGACCAGCTTGCGCCCCTTCTGGATCGGCACCAGGGATCCCATGTCGAGCTCCCGTTCCGCGTCGGTCAGGAGGGCGTCGCGAAGCGGCACGCGATCCTTGGTGGTGCGGATGATCTCGATCAGCTCATGCTTGGCGACGGCATTTCGGGTCTCGCTCCCCAGGATGTCGTCCAGGCGGGACTGAGCGCTGCGTTCATCGCGCAGCCGCAGGAAGTACTGGAGGGGCTCGGTGATCCGCCAGCGGGCGAAGAGGTCGACCGAGATGTAGAGCTTGTCCTTGGTCGGCATGTCCGAAGGGCGGCCGTCCCACTCGAGAACCCGCTTGTCGATCGGATTGACGTCCTGGATGAAGGGCAGCTTGAGCTTCAGACCGGCGGAGGTCACGGGTTCGCCGACAGGCTTGCCGAACTGGGTGACGATCACCTGCTCGACTTCGCTCACGGTATAGATCGAGCTCATCAAGGCGACGATCCCGATTGCCAGAACCGTCAAGGTGGCGACTTGGATGATCCTGTTCACGGCCGATCTCCCTTCTGGGCGTCGAAACCGTGGGAGTCGAGATTCAGCAATGGCAGGATGCTGCGCGTCTGCTCATCGACGATGATCTTGGAGCGTATGCCGGGCATGACCTCCTGCAGGGTCTCGATATAGATGCGGCGGCGCGTGACCTCTGGAGCCTTGCTGTATTCCGCCAACAAGGCGCTGAACCGAGCGACGTCGCCTTCCGCTTCATTGATCCTCTTGAGTCGGTAGCCATCGGCCTCCCGAATTCGCTGATCCTTCTCGCCCTCGGCCAGCGGGATCACCTTGTTGTAGTCGCGGCGGGCTTCGTTGATCAGCTTCTCCTTCTCCTGCTGGGCCTGGTTGACCTCGTTGAACGACTCCTGCACCGGTTCGGGCGGATTGATGTTCTTCAATTGCACCTGGTCGATGCTGATCCCCATCGCGTACTTGGTCGAGAGCGCCTGCATCTTGGTGAGCGCCTCCGTTTCGATCTCCTGTCGGCCGATGGTGATCACCTCGTCCACGGTGCGATCGCCCACGACTTCTCGCATGACGGATTCGGAGACATAGCGGAGGGTTTCACTCGGCTCCCGAACCTCGAAGAGGAACTTGACCGGATCCGAGATGCGGTATTGAACCACCCATTCCACCAGCGCGGCGTTCAGGTCACCGGTCACCATCTGCGTTTCCTGCTTTCCGTCGCGAGCACGAGAGCCCTGGTACGGATCGCGGGCGCCTGGGGTCGTGAACCCGAACTCCTGCTTCAACTGTCGCTTGACGGGTACGATGGTGGCCACATCGATGCCGAGCGGCAGCTTGAACTGAAGTCCCGGCGGAACGTCCTTGAGATATCGGCCGAAACGTTGCACCACAGCGACCGAGTCACTCGGCACCGTGTAGAAGGCCGTCCATGCGGCCAGGCCGGCCAGAGCAACGGCGGCAAGGACGATGACTCCGCGCGGACCACCCCTCGGCAGAATCTGCTTGAGGCGATCCTGCCCCTGCCGGACCAGATCCTCAACATCGGAGGGCATTGGAATGGCCTTTCTTGTGCCCGCTCGAGGTCACGAGCGAGGTCGGCTCGCAGGTGTTTCGCTTGCCACCCTGTCGCACGCCTCCCAGTATCGACCAGTCTGCTTGAGATATCAAGCATTCTGCGTAGATGCTTGATAAATTATTCTCGCCTTGTATACTAAGCACTCGGGCGCAGGGGCACCCGCAGGATCGTCTCCCGGCGGTCCACGAGGGATGGCGGCGACATGGCAGATCGAAAGGACGACCGGAAGCTCGAGATGAACGGCCCAGGCCCTCTGAACCCTGGCCCCGCTCCGGCGAAATTCCCGGTTCCGATCCCTTGGATCTCCATGGAGCCCAGCTCCGAATCGCCGCCCGTGAACGGCTCTACGCCCCGGTGGCGGTAATGCGAGCGATACACCCCGGCGCCTCGACCGCCAGCGAGCCGCTGCTCCGACCGAACCCGCCGGAAGCATCCCGGCATGCGGCCGTCGAGCGGGGCTTCACCGTGCTCCTGGTCGACGACAACCACCACCACCGCATTCCGCTTCGCCGAGCCCTCCGCGAACAAGGGTACAGCGTGCTGTATGCCGCCGATGGCGTCTCCGGCGATGCCCTCTGCCGGGCGTCGCAGCTCGACATCGACGCGCTGGTCGCCTGTGCCGACATGAAACGCATGTGTGGCTTCGAGCTGGCGCGTCGCGTGGCTCGCATGCGTCCCGAAGTCCGGGTGCTGCTCATGTGGCGCCACTTCGAGGGACCCGAGGAGGCCCAGCGCGCCTACGAGCACGGCTACGCGGGGATCGAGGAACCCTTCACCCCCGAGCAACTCTGTCGCCGCCTGACGGGCCTTCTCGCCTCGCCATGCGCGTAGGCCTCGTCCTCTCGGGCGGCGGCGCGCGCGGCGCCTACGAGGCGGGCGTACTGGCGCATCTCTTCGAGGAGATCTACCCGCGGCTTCCGCCGGGCTTCGAGTTCGACGTGCTCTCGGGGACGTCGGTGGGTGCCATCCACGCGGCCTACGTGGCGGCGAGCGCGCACCTCGGGCCCGGGCCGCGCGCCGGGCAGC
>JARRLD010000406.1:0-4532 GCA_037387345.1 Gemmatimonadota bacterium | reverse complement strand
CGATCCCGGCGAGCAGGCCCCCTCCGGCGAGCATTCCCCAGCCCATGTCCGGAGGGCGACTCGCGAGCCGCGAACGCACCACAAGCCACCCGAAGGTCACGATCCCGACGGGTTTGCCGATCGTGAATCCGACGAAGACCGCGAACGTGAAAGGGCTGCCGAGGTCGGCCCCGGACAACGGCATTCCGGCATTGGCGAACGCGAAGAGCGGCATGATCGCAAAGCTCACCCAGGGATGCAGCATCATCTCCAGGCGTTCGACCGGCGACAGCGTCTCCCGGACTGCGGCCTCGGTCAGTCGCCACGCCTTGCGACCTTCCGCCATGTCGCTCCGGCGGTCCTCGGATGCGTCGGGGACCACCCGATCCAGGATTGCCCGAAGGCGATCCTCGCTCACCCATCTGCCGGTCGGCGTCAACAAGCCGAGCACCACGCCGGTGATGGTGGCGTGGATGCCGGAGGCATCCACGGCCAGCCAGATCACCGCCCCCACCAGGAAGTAGAGCGGTATGCTGCGGAGGCCGAGCAGTGCCATCCCGCGCACGCTGGCGATGCCGAGCGCGCCCAGGCCAAGCGCTCCCCAGGCGACCTGACTGCTGTAACCGATCGCAACCACCAGAATGGCTCCGATGTCATCGACGATCGCGAGCGACAGCATGAAGACCCGCAAGCTGTGCGGGACGCGCCGCCCCAAGAGGGCCAGGCAGCCGATGACGAACGCGGTGTCGGTCGCCATGACCGTGCCCCAGCCGTGCACGCCCTCTCGGCCCAGCTGGAGCGTCAGGTACAGGGCCGCGGGCACGAGCATCCCACCCAGCGCGGCCGCGATCGAGAACGCCGCCATGCGCGGGCTTCGAAGCTCGCCCCGGACCAGCTCGCGCTTGAGCTCCAACGCGACGACGAAGAAGAAGAACGTCATGAGACCGTCGTTGATCCACTCTCGCGACGATCGCGCGAACTCGAACGAGCCGATCCGAATGCCGACGGGCAGCTCCCAGGCGCTCAAGAAGGGGTGGGCCCAGGGCGAGTTGGACAGCACCAGGGCGGCGACGGTGAACAGCAGCAGAATGCCGCCGCCGAGAGCCTCGATGCGCAGGAACCACGCGAACGGCTTCGTCAGCCGGTCCACGAGCTCCACGGGCAGCCGATCGAGCCCCGTATCCGCTAGTCGATCCTGATTCATCCCGACTCGCCCACGCCGCTGGGCGCGGCGGTCACTTCCGCTCGCGTCCTAGGGTCGAAGTCCCCCGCGTCATCCGCGGAAGAGATTTCCTGATTCACGAGAGGTCGAGCGCTCCCGCCTAGCGGCGCCGACGGCCCACGTCCCAATACATCCGAGACTCTAGCGACAACGACCGCCAAGCAAGCTACGCGACGGCCGAACGTCGGTGCTCCCCGCCATCCTCTTGCTTCGTTGCATCTCTCCGACGGACCGCGTCAGACACACGTCCGTCCTCCCCTGCCGGCTACCGCCCCGCTCCCGGGCCCTGCGCTGCGGCAAAGGCCGCGCCCTCCCCTGCGGTCCGTTCACGCCCTCTGCCTCGCTCCGGCCCGATCCGAGAGGTGGCCATCCCGCTACGTCGGTGCACGCCGACGCTGCCCCGATGCGATCCGCGAGCCCGCGAACGTGGCGGCCTACCTACGCCGCCGGATCCACGACGACGCGCGCGAGCACTTCGTCGCCATCTACCTCGACGGCCGCCACCGGCCGATCGCCGACTCGGTCGTCTCCATCGGAGCGGCCACGGCTTCACTCGTGCACCCGCGCGAGGTCTTCCAGCCTGCCATCGCGCTGGGCGCCTGCGCTCTCCTCATCGGGCATAACCACCCGAGCGGAGATCCCAGGCCGAGCGCAGAGGACCTCGACGTCACGCGACACCTCGCCGGGGCCGGGCGTCTCCTCGGTGTCGCGCTCCTCGATCACGTCGTCTGGGTCCGACAGGGCGGCTTCCATTCGATCCGCGAGACGCACCCCGACTACATCGCGTCCTGAGTCGCCGTTGGCGAAGCACAGAGCCGAGGAGTGCCGCGTCCGCCGGCGGCGTCAAGGCACCGCTTCGCTCGCCTTCGGCGTCCTTGACCCCGCCTCCTTCGGACGCGGCGGAGGGCTGCGAGCGGCCAGAGGCCGGGGGCCCTGGCCGCAGGGCGGCCGGCCGGCTCGACGCAAGCAAAGGAGGCGACCATGGGAACGGCGAAGTTTCGAATCGGAAGGCTGGTGAGCACGCGCGGAGCGCTCGATCGCGTTCCGAACGGCGAGATGCTGCGGGCGCTCGGGCGTCACGTCACGGGCGACTGGGGCAACGTGTGCTCGGAGGACGCGGAGGCGAACGACGCCGCGGTCGGCCAGCGCGCGCGGCTCCTCTCGTCGTACACGAGCGACGAGGGCGTGCGCTTCTGGATCATCACCGAGGCCGATCGGTCGCTCACGACGGTGCTCCTTCCGGAGGAGTACTGAGAGACCTCGGGAAGACGGGGCGCCCTCCCCTTCCCTCTACGCGGCCCGGCAGAACGGCCGCCTTCGCGGGCGCTGGCGCTCCTCGCGTCTCCGGACCGAACGGCCCCTTCTCAGCGCTTCGAACGTGATCTCGCCGGGGCCTCCGCGCGGCGGCGCTCGGACGCCTGGCGCGGCTGCCCGCGTCGACGTCGAGATCTCGTGCGGGTGCTCGAGATCCTCGCGATCGACCGCGGCGCGCGTTCCGGAGTCCGGGTCTTCGCCCGATCGGCGCCGCCGCTCACCTCCGCGTCCCCGTGCGACACGCCTGCGATCTCGCGCCGCGGGATGCGTGAGCCGAGGAACCGCTCGGTGTCGCGCACCCAGTCGCGATCGTCGGGCGTCACGAACGTACACGCCTTGCCGCTCGCCTCGGAGCGGCCGGTGCGACCGATCCGATGCATGTAGGTCTCGGGTGTGCTGGGCGGATCGAAGTTGATCACGTAGTCGATGCCGGCGACGTCGAGGCCACGGGCGGCGATATCCGTCGCGACCAGAATGTTGAAGCGGCCCGTTCGAAAGCCCTTCATCGCGCGATCTCTCTGCGACTGAGACATGTTGCCTTGCAGCGCGACTGCGCGAAGCCGTTGCTTCGAGAGCTGAAGCGCGAGCCGCTTCGCCCGATGCTTCGTGCGGGTGAAGACGATCGCGCTCGCGCAATCGCCCTAAGCCAAGACCTCGTCGAGGAGTGCCCGCTTCCCGCCTTCGGGAGTCGCATAGAGCGCGTGCTCGATCCGCTCGGCAGGCGCAGCGGTGGCGAGCTCGACGACGTGAGGCTCCGACAGCACCCGTTGGGCGAGCCCTCGAATCGATGCCGGCATGGTCGCCGAGAAGAGCAGATTCTGTCGATCGGGAGGCAGGATGGCCAGGATCTTCTCGATGGAGAGGTCCAGGCAGCGCTGCTGCGCGAGATCGAGCACGCGCCCCGGACAACCGACGACGATCTCCGGGCGACGCCGCAGGCCCTGAAGCTGTGCGCGTGCGGAGACGCCTCCGAAGACGGTCACGGTCTGGATCTCCGTGAAGCGAGCGAGGGTTCGAATCTCGGCGTCGATCTGGGCCGCGAGCTCACGCGTCGGGGCCAGGATGAGCACGCGCGGTCCCGGGCCGGGCTCTTCGATCAGCCCCTGCAGGATCGGCAGCGCGAAGGCCGCGGTCTTGCCGGTTCCGGTCTGCGCGAGCCCGAGGACGTCCCGTCCGCGCAGGCAGGCGGGAATCGTCGCGGTTTGGATCGGACGTGGTTGGGTGAAGCCCACGGCCGCGAGGCCGCGAACGAGAGCAGAGTCGAGACGGAAGCGGTCGAAGCCGCCGTCCGCCGGGGGGTGCACTTGGGCACTTTGCAAAGGGATTCTCCGCCGGACGCACGCATCCAAGCGATGCGCCGCGGCATTCGGTTCTGACCCAGACAACAGGAAAGGGAAAGACTGGGTTGGGCGGCGCGACCTCGGTCGAGAAACGAGAGGTCCTGTTGTTCGCCGCGTCGGTTCGCCGCGCAGGGACTGCGGGCGGGGCTCGTGCCCGGACAGCGAAGGTCTAGCTCATCGGTCGGGGGAAAGCGAATCCGACCCGAGCGCGGACGGCCGGCCCGGCGCGCCATCCGCCCTCCCCTGCCCCGCTCGCCGGCCAGCGCCGATCCGGACCACGGTACCGCGGGCACAGGAGACCATGGGTCCTCGGGGCCAGGGGCCCTCGGTCCCGTGGCCCTGTGGGCTTGCGAGACCCTAGGCCCATGAACCCAAAAACCCGAAGGCCCATGGGCCCACGGGGCCAGACGCCGGACCAAGAGTACGGCGAGCAGCACCGCGCGCGTGGCCGCGGGGCCGTCGGGCTCGAGCCGATGACCCGGCCGACCCGGTGCGAGTCTTCGACGCACGATCGAAGGTGGGCCCAGTTCACTGAGGGGCGCCGAGCTCGGCACGTCCGGGATCGGTTGCGTGCAGCGGTGAGTCCGTGGGCCCATGAACGCATAGCCTCGTAGGCCCAAACGCGCGTAGGCCTACGGTCTCTTGGTCGCATAGGTCTGTAGGCCTGAAGGCGCGCA
>JARRLD010000405.1:0-3849 GCA_037387345.1 Gemmatimonadota bacterium | reverse complement strand
CCCAACACGAACGTCTACCCCGCGCCGCGGATTCCGCGTGGAGTGTGGACGACCTGGGCGCCTGGATATCGAGGAATTGAAGATGAGCGCAGACGCAAAGACGGCGGTGGTCATCGGGAGTGGGTTCGGCGGGTTGGCGGCTGCCTGCCGCCTGCAGGCGGCGGGCGTGCAGGTCACGTTGCTGGAGAAGAGGGAGATGATCGGTGGCCGAGCCTACCAGCTGAAGGATCGAGGTTACGTGTTCGACATGGGCCCGAGCCTCATCACCGCACCGCATGTCATCGATTCGGTCTTCAAGGCTGGAGGCCGGCAACTCACCGACTACGTGGATCTGGTCCCACTGGACCCCTACTACCGGGTCTACTTCCACGACGGAAGCCACAGCGACTACGTTGGCGATGCCCAGCGGATGAAAGCGCAGATGGCTCGATTCAACGAGCGTGACGCTGACAACTTCGACGCCTTCATCGACAAGGTTCGACCCATCTTCGACGCGGTCATCGCCGATCGACTCGGATCCAAGCCATTCGATACCGTCGAGTCGATGATCCGCTTTCTGCCCCGCATGGCCCGCATGCAGGCCTATCTGCCTGTGACCACCTTCGTGAACCGCTTCTTCGAGGACTTCAGGCACCGCTTCATCTACTCGTTCCACCCACTCTTCGTGGGCGGGAACCCGTTCAAGACGCCGTCCATCTACCTGATGATCCCCTTCCTCGAGCGTGAGGGCGGCGTGTGGTTCACTCGAGGTGGGATGTACTCCGTGGTGGAGGCCCTCGGCCGATACTTCACGGAGATGGGCGGCACGATTGGCACTTCGGAAGAGGTGAGGCAGATCGCGGTCGAGAACGGTCGTGTGGCGGGCGTTGCCACGGACACGGGCTTCCTGGAAGCGGACGTGGTGGTGAGCAATGCCGATCCCGGCCACACCTACGGCAAGCTCGTGGACCGGAGCCACCGGAAGCGATGGACCGACCGAAAGCTCGACCGCACGGATTGGAGCATGAGCTGTTTCCTCCTCTACATCGGGACGCGAAGGCAGTATCCACAGCTCGAGCACCACACCCTGATTCTCACGGAGCGCTACAAGGAGCTCCTGGCGGACATCTTCGGCAAGAAGACTCTCCCGGACGATTTCTCCATGTACCTTCACGCGCCGACGCGCACGGATCCGTCTATGGCGCCGCCGGGTGGGGAGAGCATGTACGTGCTGGTTCCCGTGGCCAATCAGAGGTCGGGGCTGGATTGGCCGGCGATCAAGCAGGCGTTCGCGGACAAGGTCATCGACTTCCTGGAAGAATGGGGCCTGGAGGACCTGCGTGAGGAGATGGAGGTGCTGCACATCTTCACTCCGAAGGACTTCGAAACCGAGCTCAACGCCACGTGGGGCAATGCGTTTGCCATCGAGCCCAAGTTCACCCAGACGGCTTGGTTTCGACCTCAGAATCGTAGCGAAGACGTCGAGGGGCTCTACCTGGTGGGAGGCGGAACCCATCCAGGAGCCGGAGTGCCCGGTGTGCTTCTGAGCGCGGAAACCACGTATGGCTGCATCGCAGAAGACCTGGGCCTTCCAGACCAGTGGGATTGGGACGAGCCGGGGAGGGTGGACCTCGCGGAGGATACGGTCTTCGAGCTGGCCCAGGAGGTCGGGGCAGGGAAGTCACGATGAGGGTCTTGGTGACGGGAGCGACGGGCTACATCGGTGGACGCGTCGTCGAGAGTTTGCTTGCCGCCGGCCACCATGTTCGGGTCCTGGTGCGCGATCGCCAGCGGGCCCTGGCCAGGCCATGGGGTGAACACGTCGAGATCACCGAGGGCGACCTGTTGCGCGTCGATTCACTTCATGAGCCGCTCGACGGAATGCAGGCCGCGTACTACCTCGTGCATTCCATGTACGACGGAGCCGACTTCGAGGCGGTTGATCGCCAGGCGGCCCAGAACTTCGTAAAGGCGGGCAAGCATTTGACCCACGTCATCTACCTTGGGGGGATCCTGCCGTCGCCGTCGGGTAATCGACGACGGTCGACCCACCTCGCGAGCCGAGGTGAGGTAGGCAAGATCCTACGTGACGGCCTCCCGACGACGGAATTTCGGGCCGGCCCCATCATCGGCAGCGGGTCCGCTTCCTTCGAAATGGTTCGATACCTGACCGAACGCCTCCCGGCCATGATCGCCCCCCGCTGGATCATGAACGAGGTACAACCTGTCGCGGTGCGTGACATCCTCGCGTACCTGGTGGGCGCGATTGGACGCCTGGACACCCTCGGGGTCATCGATGTCGGCGCCGAGCCGGTGACCTTCAAGGAGATGATGATGACATACGCGGCTGTTCGTGGGCTCCCCCGGGTGATCGTTCCGGTCCCCGTGCTTGCGCCCAGGCTCGCGGCCCGATGGGTTGGGCTCGTCACGCCAATTCCGAACGCCTTGGCCGTCCCGCTCGTCGAGGGTGTCGTGCAGCCTGTGGTGGGGGACACACGGCGGGCCGAAGAGCTTTTTCCGGACGTACAGCCGATGCAGTACCGGGTCGCTGTCGAACGGGCGCTGGCGAGCATCGAGCAAGGCACGGTTTCGACGCGCTGGTCGGTGGCGGGGGGACACTCGAAGGTGCGTCTTGAAGATCGCGAAGGCGTGGTGCGGGAGGTTCGCAGCAGGAAGGTCGATGCGTCGCCTTCTCAGGTGTTCCGGAGCTTCTCTTCGTTGGGAGGGGACCGGGGTTGGCGGGTGTGGGAATGGGCGTGGGCGGCCCGCGGTATTCTGGACCGACTGGTCGGCGGACCGGGCCTCCGGCGCGGACGGAGGGACCCCGAGCACGTGTATCCCGGTGAGGCCGTGGACTTCTGGCGGGTCGAGGAGGTCCGCGAGTCCAGGCTCCTGAGGCTGCGGGCCGAGATGATGCTGCCGGGCAAGGCCTGGTTGCAGTTCGAGGCCATCCCCGAGGGTGACGGTACGAGGTTGGTGCAAACCGCGTACTTCGCCCCCACGGGCTTCTCGGGATGGGCCTACTGGTACGGGATCTATCCGCTCCACTCCCTCATTTTCAGCGATCTCGTCGAGGCCGTAGCGAGGGACGCGGCGGACCTCGCCCGGGACGACGCCAGGTCTGAGCTCAGGGCCGGGCCTCGCGCCGCCTGATGTCGCCGAACGTCAGAATGCCTTCGTCCAGAGCGTCAGCGCCCGGTCGCACCTGTGCCGGAGTGATTCTGCCTGCGACCCATTCGGATCCGATGAGGTCCAAGACGTCGGCCATGACCTCGTCGAGGAAGGAGACGTACAGCGATTGTCAAAGAAAAATCACTCTGACAGCTTGACACATATGAGCTGATTCGCGCCGCCTCGGCCTTTGCGTTTCCATGGCTCGACAATACCACTTCGGACCACTCGGAGAGGGAAAGGGATGCGTATCGCCATCGTCGGTAGCGGCGTCTCGGGCCTGACGGCACCGTGGAGGGGTTGCTCGCTGACAAGGAAGCCCTCATCAAGGTCCTGACCTACCACGTGGTGGCGGGCAAGGTCATGTCCGACGCTGTTGTGAACATCTCCTCGGCTGAGACGGTCTCGGGTATCGAGGCCCCTGTCGAGGTGCGGATGGGTAACGTATACGTGGGCGGCGCCAAGGTCGTGAAAGCCGACGTCGGTGCCTCCAACGGCGTGATCCACATCATCGACACGGTGATGCTGCCGCCCGCGATGTAAGGATGGATCTGCTGAACCTCGCAGGCCGAGGCGGCTTGATTCGCGCCGCCTCGGCCTTTGCGTTTCCATGGCTCGACAATACCACTTCGGACCACTCGGAGAGGGAAAGGGATGCGTATCGCCATCGTCGGTAGCGGCGTCTCGGGCCTGACGGCA
>JARRLD010000404.1:0-9297 GCA_037387345.1 Gemmatimonadota bacterium | reverse complement strand
AGAAGTCCGCACCGCTGATGGAGCCCGCGAGCAGCGCCGTGCCCTGGAATCCCAGGTCCTCACCGGAGAAGCGCACCTCCAGCCGGCCCGTCTCGGCGACGACGCTGGCGGAGGCGATGTCGATGCGGGCGCCCTCCTCCACGTTGGGCCCGGGCGCCACGTCGATGTAGCCCTGGAGGCGATTCAGCGTGCCTTCCAGGGTGAGCTGGGCCCGGAAGCCCCACGGGTCGTCCGAAGCGATCATCCACGTGCCGCGGGGGTCGATCTGCGCCGGACGCGTCACGTCGTAGGCTACCCCGTGCACCCACACGTCGCGGATGTCGGCCTCCTGGGTGAAGAGGTCGCCCTCGGCCACCACCAGGTTGGCCACCTTGCCCTCGGCGATGGTCCCGTGGGTGCCCTCGATGCCCAACCAGCGCGCAGGGGTGGTGGTGAGCGCGGCCAGGGCGTCGTCGGGCGAGAGCCCGCGGGCCACCGCGGTCCTCAGGTTGGGGAGGAAGTCACCGACGGAGGTGAGGCCGTCGGTGGTGATGGCGAAGTCGATTCCGGCGTCGGCGAGCTGACCGGGGCTCGTGGGTGCCAGGTACCAGTGGCGGAGCTCGGCCAGGGAGGCGTCCAGCGCCGACTCGGGATCGTCGACGTCGGGAGCGTCGGGGAAGTCCAGAGGCACGAAGAGGGGCTCATCGCTCCCCCTGAGCACGTCGATGATCCTGTACTCCTGACCACTGCCCCTGTACCAGGCGGTGAGTCCGAACTCCTCGGCCAGAGTGTGGCTGCGGAGGTACTCCTCCTCGCTGTTGGTCTCGAAGATGACGGGCTGCTCACCCCGGGCCGCGCGCTCCAGGGCCTCCAGTGCGGCGCTCGTCTCGGGGGGCAGGAAGCTGCGGCCGCTGGCCTCGTAGGCCTGCCAGGCCCGCTCGTACCAGTCGGCGTCCATGAAGGTCTGCCTCATGAGGGCGATGGTGCCCATGGCCGAGTTGGGGTAGCGCCCCCCGAGCTCGAACGATCGCTGGAAGCCGATGGACTGGGCCACGTCGGGGCGCAGGATGCGCTCGCGCACGCCGGAGTCACCCAGGTTCACCACCGAGGCCGTGCCCCGGAAGATCCCCTGCTTCGGCACCACGAGCGCCGTACCGAAGCCCTGGGAGCGTAGGCCCTGCCTGCGATCGTCGTCGTCCTGGAGGTTGTCGGTGGTGCTGAACCAGGCCCGCACCTGAGGATTCCAGTGCGTGGGCCCGACGTCTCCACCCTCGGGGACCTGGTCCATCCCCAGGTCGGCGTGGGCATCGATGAATCCCGGATATACGGTGTGGCCGGCCACGTCCCAGACGCGTGCGCCCGCAGGCGCCGCCTGGTTCTGTGCCACGGACACGATCAGGCCGTTGCGGATGACGATGGTAGCGTTGTCCATCGTCTGGCCGGGTGCCGTCACGACGCGCGCGCCCACCAGCGCGTGATACCCCGTCGCATTGTCGCGCATGCCCGTCACGGGCTCGGTGCGGCTGGCCTGCTGCGCGCTCAATCCCACCGTCAGTAGGAAGCTCAAGCTCAGCGCCGAGAGTGTTGCTCGCACAAGATCCCCCAGGGAGTACAGAAGGTTGTGTCCAGAGTCGTGCTCCTGCCCCACCACCTT
This sequence comes from Gemmatimonadota bacterium, assembly GCA_037387345.1. Lineage (GTDB taxonomy): Bacteria > Gemmatimonadota > Gemmatimonadetes > Longimicrobiales > Gaopeijiaceae > SZUA-318. The sequence goes on along the minus strand of JARRLD010000404.1, from coordinate 7,664 downwards.
CTCAGGTGGAGAGGGTACACGCTATCACCTGAAGGGGGAATTGGAAATCCGGAGATGGACGTCCTGCGTGGCGAATACTCCGCCGGGACCACCCCCGCAGCACGACGGCTCGGCAGCGTCGATCTCCGACGCGCCGACGGCACCGCACCGCACTCGCTGCTGGCGCAACCCAAGAGGCTGGCCCTCCTGGCCTATGTGGCCATGGAGGCACCCGGCGGCTTCGTGCCGCGAGAGCGGATCATGTCCGTCCTGTGGCCGGACTCCGACGACGCCCGAGCAAGGCAGTCGCTGCGCAACAGCCTGTATCAGATCCGCAAGAGCGCCGGGACCGACGTTCTGACCAACCGCGGCGCCGTCGATCTGGGTGTGAACCCCTCCCGGCTGCTCGTGGACGCGGTGGCGCTGCGGACCGCGGCGGCAGAGGAACGGTACGAGGATGCAGTGGAGCTCTATGGGGGTCCCTTTCTGTCGGGCTTCCACCTCGACGATGCTCCGGAGTTCGAGGAGTGGGCGAGCAGAATCCGCGCGAGGCTCGAAGCGGACGCGCTGCGGGCGCTCCGGGAGGTCGCGCGCCTCCGCGAAGACGCCGGCGAGATCGAGGCCGCGCGACGCCTGTTGCGGCGTGCGCAGGAGTTCTCCCCCGCCGACGAGGAGATCCTCCGCCACCGGCTGATCCTCCTGGAAGCGAAGGGCAATCGGGCTGCTGCCGTCGCCGAGGGTGAGGAGTGGATCGAGATGCTCCGGTCCAGCCTGGAGATCGAGCCGTCGGAGCCGACCCTCCGCTTGATGGGGGACCTACGGAGGGGCGGTCGCCTTGCCGACCGGCCTGTGGCGCCGTCGTCGACCCGGGCGGACCTGGCCGCGCAGCGTGAGGCCCCGGCGGATCCGGTGGCCACGACTGTTCCTCCCGACGGTGGTGCGCACCGTCCCCCACGTCGCAGGGCACGCCTCCCGTGGCTCCTCACCGTGGCGACCGGAGCGGTGCTGGCCTGGATCGCCCTCAGGCCCACTCCCACGGAGCCGCCCATGGAGGGTGGCGTGATCGTCAATCCGTTCGAGGCGGACAGCGCGGCTGGAGGCCACGTGGTCGGGGTGGCCCTCGGTGCCCTCACGGCCCGGTACTTCCAGCCCGAGATCGGGGGACTCGTCCTGCCTGTCGATGAGGAGGGTGCGGGTCCCTTCGATGGTCGGAACCGCCCCCTGATCGCAGGCCGGGTGCGAGCCGCGGACGGAGGGCTGGTGGCGGACGTGACCTTGGCCACGACCAAGGATCCGGGGAACGTACGAACCCGTGCCACCGTCGCCGTCGGGGGCCGCGACCTGGAGGCGTTCGCCATCCGGCTCGTGGACGAGCTGGGAACCGGGGGCACCCCGGATCGCTCCGAACGGGGCCCCATTCCCCGGTTCACCCGGGCTCCGGGCGCCGTGGTCCCGTTCTTCGAGGGTGAGATCCACGCCCGGGAAGGGAGGGCGGCTGAGGCGAGTGACGCCTACCGACGGGCGCTCAGCCTGGACTCGACCTTCGCGATGGCCTACTACCGCCTCTCGGTAACCGAGGCGCTGATCGGCCGGAGTGCCGAGTCGGGGCGAGCATCGGACAGGGCCGCCGAGCTGTCGGCCAACCTGACGCAGGGGGAGCTGAACCTCGTCGATGCCTGGCGCGCCTACCGCGGAGCAGGCGTAGTGCAGGCGCTCCCCCTCTACGAGGCTCTCGCGGAAGCACGGGGACCCGATCCGGACGTGTGGCTCCGCTTGGCGGAGCTCCGGTTCCATTGGGGCCCGCAGCTCGGCATCCCGAGGGACTCGGCCGCTGCGGCGTTCCGAACGCTCCTCCGACTGGTCCCCGACGACGCGAACGCATTCGTGCATCTGATCCGGCTCATGGGGCCCACCGCCGACCCGGACGATCTGGAACGGGTCGTGCGGGAGCACGATCAGGCGCACGCCTCGGACGACGTGAGGAAGGAGGTGGCCGCCATCGTCGCCTTCAACCGACGCCATCCGCCAGACGATGCGGTGGTGGACTGGCTCCAGGCCGGGTCCTTCGAGGAGGAGTCGCGACGACTCACGCAGCTCGCCGCTTCCGCCAGGGTGCCCTACGACCTCGCACCGCTGGTCCGCGCGCTCCCCCCCACCGACGATCCCTCCCGTCGTACGCTCCGGTGGCTCCTTTCCGCCCAGCTCGCGGCGTCGGCGGGCCGGATGCGTGAGGCCTCCGCGGCGCTCGACACCCTGAGCACCTCGAGTCCGTACCGGGCGCTGGAGTATCGCAGCCTGCTGGCCGTGAGCAGTCCCGTCGCCTGGCCAGCTGATCGCCTGCGAGAACTCAGGCGCGCCCTGCGCTCGGCACCGGTTCGTACGGGCTCGCCCCTCGGGCTCTGGTCGGTCACCCAGGACCGGATCGACGCCCTTCGCGCGCTCGTGCTGGAGGCGATGCTCACCAGCCGATTGGGCGAGGGGGTCGACTCGACGGAGTTGATGACGAAAGGGCGGGCGACCTCCCACAGGTTCGACCCTGCCTACACGCGATACCTGCGCGCGGTGCGCTTCGAAGCTGAAGGCAATCATGCGCGCGTACTCGGAACGCTCGGGCCCGGGAGCCCCGAAACCGGAACCTATCCGGATCCCCTCAGCTACCTCGTCGGTACCTCCAAGTGGGCACGCATCCAGAGCCTGGTTGCCCTGGGCCGGGACGAGGAGGCCCTGCGGTGGCTCGAGACGATTCCCGACGTCGGTGGCTACGACCTGATCTACATCGCCCCGGCGTGCCTGCTGCGCGGCCAGATCCTCGAGCGTCTCGGTCGCAACCCGGAGGCCGCGGCCGCGTATCGGCGTGCGGCCGAGCTGTGGGCGGACGCCGACGGAGACTTCGACGGGCTGCTCCATACGGCCCGCGACGGTGCGGAGAGAGCGGGGGGAACCCCAACGAGCTAGCGAGGTGGAGGTCTGCTGCTCGTCTTGACGGACAGCTCACGGCCAGATGACGGCTCCCCGGTAGGTTCGCCTCCATTCGCGTTTCCGTTGTCACCCTCCCTGGAGGTCCTGTGCGCCGCAACAGCCCACTCACCCGCCGATTCATCTCGTTTCTGCTCGAGACTCCCGCCGCCATCCGATCCGGCGCCGCCGTGGTATGGAGGTGCCCCCTGCGAACCGCTCGTTCCCTCTTCGTGCTGTTCGCGGGAGCCGTCGTCGTGACTGCGTGCGGAGACTCCTCGGAGCCCACCGCCGTCGACACGCTCACCATCGAGGACTTCGTCGGGAGCTGGAGCGCCACGTCGCAGGTGTTCACGAGCAACACCAGCACGAGCGAGACGTTCGACGTGATCTCGGCCGGCGGCGAAAGCCGCTTCACCATGCTGTCGGGAGGACGCACGAGACACTGGTTCGACCTGGGCGACTTCCACGACGAATGGGATACCCTGGTGACGCTGAACAGCGCAGCCGCCATGCTGACCTCCACACCGGAGGAGGCATCCAGGCCGGTCCGGCACTACACGTTCACACTGGACGGCAACACCCTGACGCTGACCGACACCAGCTCATCGTTCGATTTCACGCTGACCGGAGCGGCGGGAACCTCCGCGACGATGGTGGCGGTGTTCCAGAAGACCGGGTGACGCAGCCGACTGGCGCGCCGTGAGGGGAGACCTCTACGACGCGGTCCGCCATGCAAGGAGGCTCTGCGATCCGCTTCGATCGCAGAGCCTCCTTGTCGGGCGGGGGAGATGGACCTCGGTAGTCAGCCGGCTCCTGCCAGCGCATCGGCACGCTGCCGCGCATGGCGGACGCGGGGCTGCAGGTCCGGGTCCGCATCGGCCCAGAGCTCGGCGAACCGGGCGTAGTGGTCCGCGGCCCTGGCGTCGTTCCCCAACTCTTCGTAGAGGGCGCCCAGGCGCTCGTGGGCCAGGGGTCGTTCCAGCGCCGTGGTGCTCCAGCGTTCGGTGTAGACCAGGGCGTCCTCGTAGAGCTCTGCGGCCCGGTCGAGCCTCCCGGCGCGCGCGCTCAGCTCCGCGAGGAGCCGCCTCATGCACCGGGGGCAGTTGCCCTCCTGCTGGAATCGCTCCAACGCGTCCGCCCCTGCCGCGGGGTCATCCCGACCCAGCACACGGGCGTCGAGGACCAGGCGGGCCTCGTTCTGGGCGAAGCTCGCTGATTCGCCCACCTCGGCCTCCCACTCGTCCAGCAGCTCGGAAGCCAGGTCGAGCTCTCCCGCCGAGGTCAGCATCCGGACGTAGTCACCATACGGCCGAGCCACCGCCGGCACCGCCTGCCAGGACGGTGACCGGAGCCTGGCCCGCACCCGAGCCGCCAGGCTCTCCTCGTCGGTGAGCAGGGCCACGACCAGGTCGCTGGCGAGGATCACATCCTCATGCCTCTCGTCTGCGCGTGCTCGCTCGTTCGCGTCCTGCAGGTGGCCCTCGGCCTCTGCGAGCTTGCCCTGGGCCGCATCCGACATCGCCATCATCCAGTGACCGATGTGGCGCCAGGTCGGAGGGATCTGCGGAAGGCGCGACATCTCGTCACCGATGTCGTGGGCCGCGGACCAGTCGCGGTCCAGGGCCGTGAGGAACCAGCGGTCCCAGCGGTTCCAGGTGTCCCGCTGGGGATACCTCGCCTCCATGACAGCCAACGCGGCCCAGGCGCTTTCCATGTCCGCGAGATAGGCGTGGGTCACCACCTTGTTCACGTGGGCTGGCGCCGACTCACCGGGGCCGCCCACCGCCCGCGCCAGGAGCTCCAGGGCTTCCTCGTTGCGAGTGCGCTCGCTGTATGCGATGGCCAGGTTGTTCAGCGCAGGAGGGTCGTCCGGGTAGCGCCGCAGCAGGTTCTCGTACGCCTCCATCTGGGCGGCCGGATCGCCGGTGACCACGTTATGGTAGTACGCCACGGCGTTGGCCCGCTCGAGCTCCGTGAGCCGGTCCCGCAGCTCGTAGGCGCGGGTGGCGGCGTACTGCTCCTCTCCGGGCTCACCGCCGGTGCTCTGGATGGTCACGGCCAGCTTCCGCCACGCCATGGCGAAGTCGGGATCGAGGGCCACCGCCTCCTCGAGCAGGGTCTTGGCCCGGGCGTACTCACCGGTCTCCCCGAGGGTCTCGGCCTCGGAGTACTTTCGGAGCGCCTGCAACGACGACGTCGTCACGGCGTCCAGGGGCTCCTCGGCCTTGATGGTGCGCAGCGACTCGCCCGCCTTCTCGCGGATGTCCTGCGACAGCCCGTCGATGGCCGCGATGACCTCGTCGGGTCCGGCGGCGGTGCGCCGGAACGAGGCCAGGGGCGACCCGGTGTCCGGATCGTGCAAGGCCGCCGTGAAGATGTATCCGGAGCCTGCCGAGCCCACCTCGCCGACGATGACCGCCTTGATGCCCTCGCGGATCGCGACCTCCACCGCCAGCTCGCGGGTGAGGGACTCGGTGGGATCCCGATGCATGCGCGTAAGGGCGTCGGAGATGCGGGCGGGCTGGATCAGGGTAAAAGCCCGGGAGGAGGCCAGGTCCACCCGGAGGGCCTCGGTGACCACGTCGCCCAGCGTCGGGTCAGTGGAGACGTTGTCGAACTCCGCCAGGATCACGGGCTCCCCGGCCTCGATGACGCCCTGGGCCGCCAGGGACGCCACGGGTCCGATGCCGGTGGCACGCATGACGAAGTACCCCGCCACGAGCACGCCCAGGAGCGCGAATGCCAGCACGCCGCCGCCGATCGCATTGCGCCAGGTGAGGAGTCCAGGGGGCAGGGGGCCGGATCGGGCGTCGGCGGACAGGGGAAGCGGGTGGCCCGCGGCGGCTGGGTGGTCGTCGGGCTCCGCGGCCGCAGCCTCCTCTGCCGTGCCGTCGTCCGGATCGTGTCCTACGGCCGGCATGCCCTCCTGCACGAAGGCCGTGGCCAGCACGATGGGCAGGCCGATGATCAACAGCACCAGGGCGAAGGGGGGAACCCAATCGGGGAGCCCGGCGTTCTCGGTGACCCCCTCCACCACCTGGAGCGCTCCCCACGAACCCACGAGGTAGATGGACAGCACCTGCCAGATGGACCGGCGGTGGATCTCACGGATGAGCTTGTTCGGGGGAGTCATGGATTCGGGGCAGGAGGGCGGATCAGCAAAGAATGCGGTGACGTCCACCGCTGTTCAAGCGTGTCGTGGGCGCGCGGCCTCCGTTCCCGTCAGGGAATCAGGGTCGCGGGAGCCTCCTACCCCGTGCTGACGTGCGTGGTGCCGGTCCAGCACACGGGCCGGTCCGTCTGGCCCGCCAGGGGCTCCTGTTCATGCCTGGAGCCGGATCCTATCTTGCGGCAACTCCGGCAGAGGCCGATCCCATGACGGAATCGCTGGATCGCTTGCGGGCAGCCCTGGCGGGAGGATCGCAAGCACGAGCGCAAGGTCGCCATCAAGGTCCTCCGACCCGAGCTCGGCGAGTCCCTCGGGGCCGAGCGGTTCCTCCACGAGATCAAGCTCACCGCCAGCCTCAACCATCCCCATATCCTGCCGCTTCACGACTCGGGCGAAGCGGGCGGCTTTCTCTTCTACGTGATGCCCTTTGTGGAGGGCGAGACGCTCCGGGAGCGCCTGGATCGGGAGGGACACCTGCCGGTGAACGAGGCGGTGCAGATCGCACGCGAGGTTGCGGGCGCCTTGAGCTTCGCGCACCACATGGGGGTGGTGCACCGCGACATCAAGCCGGACAACATCCTGCTCACGGCGGGCCACGCGGTCGTCGCCGACTTCGGCATTGCCCGAGCGGTGAGCGTCGCCGGCGGTGAGCGCTTGACCGCAACGGGTGTGTACCTCGGCACACCGGTGTACATGAGCCCGGAGCAGGGGCTGGGCCAGGAGGTGGATGAGCGGGCCGACATCTACGCTCTGGGCTGCGTGCTCTTCGAGATGCTCGCCGGCGACGTCCCGTTTCCCGGAACCAACGCCCAGGCCATCTTGGCCCGCAAGGTGGCAGAAGGCCCTCCGGGGCTCCGCGTGGTGCGGGATTCGGTGTCGGAGGCACTGGACGAGGCGGTGGCCAAAGCGCTGGCACGAGTGCCGGCGGACCGGTATCGGGACGCAGAGGCGCTCGCCGATGCATTGGCCTCTACCGCCTCGGCACCGGCGAAAGAGGTCAGGGCTTCCTCCATCCCATCGAAGTGGCGCCGACGTCTCGCCTATTCCGTTCCGGCCGGTGCGGCGGCTCTCGTCATCGCGTGGGCGCTCCTGGGACGGGATGGGTCACCGCCCGGGGAGGTCGGCGGCACGATCCGGCAGCTGACGAGCTTCATCGGCTGGGAATTCTCTCCGAGCTGGTCGCCGGACGGCAGCATGATCACCTACAGCCACGTGGTGGGGGGTGACGCGGACATCGCAACGGTGCCAACGCGGGGTAGCGATCCCCACATCCTCGCCACCGGGAGGCGGGGAGGTGAGCTGCGTCTGCACGCCCGTCGACAGATTCACCGTCCAGAGGGCCACATCACCAGAATCCATCAGCCTGGAGAACATCAGCTGCTCTCCGTCGGGCGACCAGGCATTGGCGCCCAGTGCGCCACCCCAGGCGCCCATCCGCTCCAGGAACGGAATGTGGGTCTCCACCACCTTGTGCTCTGCCCCTCCGGTCGGGGCGATCCAGTAGACGTTCGTTCCGTTGCCACGATCGGATACGAACGCGATCCTGGAGCCATCGGGA
>JARRLD010000403.1:0-4771 GCA_037387345.1 Gemmatimonadota bacterium | reverse complement strand
CGAACCAGCCCAAGAGCTTTTGCGCACCGTGCTGCCAGAAGAGGAAGCCGGTGACGATTCGGAGAGCGTTCAACGAGGTGGCGAGCGCGTATCGATGCATGAGACGACATCTGGGTGTAACGAAAGGGGGCAGGGGTAGAACGCGGCTTCCCGTCCACAGGTTCCGGCCAGTGCACCTCCGGAGACCATGGATGCGCCCAGCGGGCGCCCCGCGTATATTGCTTGCCTCATCCCCTCGCCAGGAGGCCTTCATGCGGATCTGCGACATCCTCCGTCGGAAAGGCTTCGAGGTGGTGACGATCGCTCCCGACCGCACCGTCCTCGACGCCGTTCAAACCCTCGTCGAACACAACATCGGCGCCGTCGTGGTCGTGGACGGATCCGGCCTCGCGGGAATCCTTTCCGAGAGGGACGTGCTCCGGCTCACCGCCCAGTCAACGGACCTCTCGACTCTGCGCGTCGGCGACGTCATGACCTCCGACGTGGTCATCGGTGACGGGAGCGACAACCTTCGGGAAGTCATGGACGTCATGACGAGGAATCGGATCCGCCATCTCCCGGTCGTGGACGGGGGAAACCTCGCGGGGCTCGTCTCGATCGGCGACCTCGTGAACGCGTTGCGGACGGCCGTCGAGACCGAGAACCGGCACCTCAAGCAATACATCGCCGGGGCGAGCTGAACGCTCCGAGGGCTCTTCTCTTCGGTTTGGGGGCGCACTTCTTGCTGAAACGAGACCCGTGGGACTACGCCAGGCGTGCGGACGGACATGAGCGCGCGCCTCGATGGCGTGAATCGGTTCGGGACACCACGGGGAGGCACAGAATGCCCGCTGTACGCTACACGTTGCTCGCCATGCTCACGCTCACACCGCTGTTGGGCGCATGCAACGACTCCGTCACCGAGCTAGCCGGAAACGGTCAAGTGCGGGTAATGCTGACCGACGCGCCCGCCGATTATCTCGCAACGGCAGTCGTCTGCATTTCACAGGTATACTTGCAGGGTGGGGACGACGAAGAGGGCGAGGAGGAGGCCCAGGGCGGCCGCGTCGTGCTCTGGGAAAAGGGGGAGGGCCCCGCCCAATGCTTCGACCTCCTCGAGCTCCAAGGCGTGAGTGCCGAGATCGCCGAAACGGAGGTGCCCGCCGGGACCTACGCTCAGCTCCGGCTGATCGTGGAGTCGGCGACCGTGACCCTGGCCGATGGAGTCACCCTCTCCGATGGAGAGACGATCGAGGTGGAGCTTCAGGTCCCCTCGGGTGCGCAGACCGGCATCAAGGTCAACCTGCTCCAGCCCATCCAGGTCGAGGCCGAGACCCTGGTCGAGGTGACGGTCGACGCGGACGTGAACGCCAACTTCGTCCTTCAGGGCAACCCCGAAACGCCCGCCGGCATCCAGGGCGTGCTGTTCACGCCGACGCTGAAGGAGATCGAGTCGGTCCCGTCGGAGGGTTAGTCCTTCCGCAAAGCCTCGGAAAGCAGTTGGTAGGCGATGGGCATGAAGTCGGTTTCGGTCACGATGCCGACCAATTTCCCGTCGCTCACGACGGGCAGGTTGGAAACCCTCCGCTCCCGCATAAGGTCGATCGCTTCGAGCGTGGGCGTGTCCGGCGTCACGGTCACGGGATCCCTGATCATGACTTCAGAGACTGAGACCGGGTCGATCGTAGGGTTCTTCCCCTGGGTGATCATCCGCAACAACGAACGGTAGGAGACGACCCCGACCAACTCGTGCTCGTCGTTCTCCACGAGCACGTGACGAATGGCGTTCCGGTCCATCAAAAAAGCCGCCAGGTCGACCAGCTCGTCTTCGTGGACGGTGAAGAGAGACGTGGTCATGTACTGCGCCACGGTCTGGAAGTTGGGCGCCCAGTCACCGGCCTCCTCGAGCCGCGCAAGCGGCCATTCGTGCACGGGCCGCCCGTCCCGCTGACGATCCGCGCTGGCTCCGGTCAAGGCCGCGAGACGCTCGACGGCCGTGCCCTCGGTTCCCATGGAGGCCAGGGAGCCGAGGAGCCATGTGGCCCCAGTGGTGCGGCTACGGACGCGCTCCTCCACGATCCCCAGATAGAGGTCGATATCCCCGACGTCGACGCCGGCCCCCTCGAGCCCCTGCCGTGCGAGCGGGATGATCTCTCGCTCGAGAAGGTCCGGGGCGGACACGGTGACCTGGCCGAACCAGAGGAAGCCCGCGCCCATCCCCATGCGCGCCGCCGCCGTGAAGTTGGCGCGAGCCGCGTCGTGGGGGAGCTTCGACCGTATGTCTCCGTAGGCCTCACCCCCTCCCAACACCGCCCCGATCCAGAGCGCAGCGTTGGCCACCTCGTCGAGTACCGAGGGTCCGGCCGGTAGGACGCGACACTCGATTCTGAGGTGCGGCTCGCCCTGGCTGACGCCGTAGCAGGGGCGGTTCCACCGATAGACCGTGCTGTTGTGGAGTTGGAGGGCCCGGAGATCGGGAACCCCACCCCGGTCGAGAACGGTGATCGGATCCTCGTCCACCTCCGTCGTAAGCAGCACCCGAAAGTGGGCGACATCTTCCTCGAACAGCTCGATGACGCCCTCGTCCAGCCAGGCGTCCCCGAACCGGACTCGAGGTTGGAGCTCCCGCATGTGGAGCATCGTGCTGCGGGTGTCGATGGACTGCTGGAAGAGGGCGATGCGCGTCTCCGACCACAGCCGCTTTCCGAAAAGGAGGGGCGAGTTCACGGCGGGCGCCAGAATCGGCCCCGTGAGCGCCTGCGCGACGTTATAGAGGCGGGCGAACTCGAGGGCACCGACCTGGAGGTGGACCTGGGCACTCGTGTTACAGGCCTCGAGCATCACCGAGTCGTGTTCGATGTGCAGCTCGTCGAGTCCCGTGATCTCGAGCCGGTAGCTCCCACCCCGCATGCGCGTCACCGCCTCGTTGAGCGCACGATAGCGCTCGATGGGCATCATGTTGTTCAGCGTGAGGTCCGACTTGGTCAGCGTGGGAAGAATCCCCGCCAGGACGACGCCGCACCCTGATTCGCTCGCCGCCTCATCGACGTTCGCCACTTGGCGGTCCAGCTCTGCCCGCACGCGAGAGAAGCAGCTCCCGGCCAGCCGGGTGGGATCGAGGTTGAATTCGAGGTTGAAGCGCGCGAGCTCGGTGACGAAGGGGTCGCCGCCGAGGCGCTCCAGCACCTCCGTGGCCACCGTCGCCGGACGCCAACTCGGATCGACCAGGAAGAGCTCTTGCTCGATCCCGAAGCGCCGGACACCGGACTCGATCCGTCCTTCGGCCAGCATCCGCTCGAGCGCCTGGAGATCCCGCACCAGCGCCCGGGTGAAGAGCCTATGGCCCGCCGCATCCGCCGACCTGACGTCGATCAGGCCCATGACGCCGGAGGGTCCGTGCCCGGACTCGCCATCAGGCCGACTCGAAACTCCGTCCTTCCGGGCCGGGACTCCACGGAGATGTCGCCCTCGTACTGGCGAAGGAGCCGCCGCGTGATCTCCAGGCCGAGACCCAGGCCCTCCCCGGGCTCCTTGGTGGTGAAGAAGACTTGGTTGAGCTCTCCCCCCTTGGCCTGGACGCCAGGGAGGCCGGCCTCGAAATCGAGGGTCACGGTCACACCCTTCTCCTTCGCCTTCGCCGACATGATCCTCAGCGTGTCGCGCAGGCCAGAACGGACGTCCACCACCTCAGGCCCTGCCAGGTTGTCCATGTAGGTGAACCTCTTCACCGAATCCACGAGCTCGTAGATGCGCGTGGCGGCCCGCTCGATGTCGACGGCGAGCGCGCGGATCTCACAGCCGCCCGCGATCCACCGAATCGCCGCGGCAAGAACGTCCCCCGACAGCTCTTCGGCCAACGCTTCCAGGTCGGGGATGTCCAGCGATGTCTCGGCGAGGGCAGCCGCGCACCTTGGGTCGGCTCCCCGGGCCGCGAGCCAGTCGGCGATCTCCTCCTCGCGATCCGTCTGCTCGAGCGGCGAGTGCTCGGGCGGCAAGCCCGATTCCGCACAAGCGCTACGCAGACGATCGATCGCCCGAAGCTGCGACTGGGTCAATGTGGCTTCGCCCAGGGTCCTCACCGCCGGATCCGCGTCGGTGAGCCCGTTCAGAAGGAGCTTGGCGCCACGCACGGTTGCGGAGGCGGGGTTGTTGAGCTCGTGCGCCAGGCCCGCGGCGAGCTTCCCCAGGGAGATCATCTTCTCCTCCTGGAGATCGCTCGTGTTGAATCGGCGGGCCCGGTCCAGCATGAGGTGCACCGAGTGGGCCGTGAAGGCGGGACAGCGGCACACCATCTCTTCAAAGAAGTCTTCGTGGAGAGCGAAGACCTCCGTGTCGACCTCGAGGATGTTTTCATCCGGAGACCGGCCCATCCGCGAGTACGGGAGCCTCCCCGTCACATCGCCGGCCTGCCAGTCGATCACCCTCCTGGGACCCGTTCCCCGATCCCTGCGAATCGTCACCTGCCCGGACAGAACGATGAAGAGGTGGTCGAGCCGCTCTCCCTTCCGGGTGACCGGGCTGCCCGCGGTGAGGTGTTCCAGCCGTCCGTGCGCCGCGAGCCACTCCAACTCGTCACGGGGGAGCGCGCCGAGGGCGGGGAAGGCCGCCAGGCGTTCCACGAGATAGCTCTTCTCCATCGGTCTGCGCCTTCGATTCGGGTTGGCCAGTCGCAGAATAGGGTCTTCGTGACGACCTGCGGTAGGGATTCCCGGTACCGACTCCGGCACCCCTCCCTCCGAAGGGTGTTCCCTCAGTGGAGCGATCCGTCCGCCCCGTCGCGGGTACCGTCACG
>JARRLD010000402.1:0-6372 GCA_037387345.1 Gemmatimonadota bacterium | reverse complement strand
GGTCCGCCGGCAGCTTCTGGAGCGCGGCGCCCACGGCGGCCTCGACGTGCCGGGGAATCGTCTTGCGCTGGCCCGTCAGGGAACGCGGATCCTCGGTCATGACGCGCGCGACGATGGACTGGGCGGTCGGCCCGGTGAAGGGTGGCTCGCCGGAGAGCATCTCGTAGAGCACGCAGCCGAGCGCGTATACGTCGGCCTTGGGCGTGATCTCGCGCTCCCCCATCGCCTGCTCGGGGCTCATGTAGTGGGGCGTGCCCAGCGACATGCCCGTCTCCGTCATGCGCGTACCGCCCTCCAGATTCGACACCGCGAGCGCGATGCCGAAGTCCGCCACCAGTGCGGAGCCGTCGTGCAGGAGGATGTTCTCGGGCTTGATGTCGCGGTGCACCACGCCGTGGCGGTGCGCGTAGTCCAGGGCGGCGGCCACCTCGCTGGCGAGGCGCACGGCGTCCTCCACCGGAAGTTGGCGCTCGCGGTCGAGACGCTCGCGCAGCGACTCTCCCTCCACGAATGGCATCACGTAGAAGACGGTGCCGGCCGCTTCTCCGGAATCGTGCAGCGTCAGGATGTGCGGATGCTGGAGATTCGCGGTCGTCTTGATCTCGGCCAGGAAACGCTCCGCGCCGATGACCGCGGCCAGCTCGGGGCGGAGCACCTTGACGGCGACCTTGCGGTCGTGCTTGAGGTCGTGGGCCAGATAGACGGTGGCCATCCCCCCCTGGCCGAGCTCGCGCTCGATCGTGTAGCGGTCGGACAGGGCATCCCTGAGACGGTCGATCACCATGTCACTGCTTCTTCAGCAACGCCCTCAGCTCCGTGAACCAGTGATCCACCAGAATGAGCTCGCCACCGCCCGTCGACGTGATCTCGAGCATCAGGAACCGTCGGCCGTCGGGATCGACGTCGTAGTTCGTGTGATTGGCGTCCGCGGCGTAGCGGCGCGCCGAAAACAACACGCTCTTCCGACCCACGACAAACGACGATGCTCCTGTGATCTCCGCGGCTACGAGATTGTCGTTGGCGTCGCGGTAGAACAACTCGCGTCCGTCCCGCGACCACAAAGGCTCCGTACCTCCGTCAGTCGAAACCTGCCACTTGGAGGCGCCCGCGTCGGGGAACGGAACCACGAAGACCTCGTTCGGCCCGTTCTCGTTGGACACGTACGCCATCCAACGATCGTCGGGGGAGATCGTCGCGGAGCGCTCTTCGTATTCCATCGCAACCAGGGGCGTGCCTACGCTGTCGCCCTCGGATCGAGCGGCATAGATGTCCCGATCCGCCCCGGTGCCCAGGCGATAGACGAGCCATTCGCCGTCGTGGGAGTACGTGACTTCGTCGACCTGACGGTCCGATGTGAGCGCGAGCCGGGAGGCACTGCTTCCGTCGGCGCGCTTCACGATGGCATCCCGCAGGGTCTTCAGCTTGTCGGAAACAAAGGCGACGTCTTCCCCATCCGGAGACCACTGTGGTCGCGCGCTGTTCCCTTCGAACGTGAGGCGCGAGAGCGTGCCGCTGAGGTCGCGGACCCAGAGGTCCACCGAGGTCGGACCGAGGATAGGCATGACGAAACGCGACCCGTCCGGCGACAATGCGATCCCCATGCTGCCCTTGACGACCGGGACCTCCCAGCCGTAGGCCACGGCTTCCGACGTTCCATCGCGCGCGACCCAGACAGGCGTGACCAACGTCCTGTTGTCCCCTCGCCGATAGAGCAGCGTTCCCGACGCAGACACGGCCAGGTGCGCGCTGATTCGGGCGGTCTGCCACCACCCCGTCCACACGTCCTCGAGGATCCGGACGGCCGGACCTGTGAGCTGCAGGCGATCGACGTCGAAGGGAGCCGCCATGACATCACCGGACGACGACGTCCACGCCAGATCGCCGGTCGGCAGATAGACGGGATTCGACCCCGACGGACCCAGCTCCTCGACCTCTCCGCGGGCGAAATCGACGGCAGCGAGCTTCGCTTCATCCTCCATGCCAGTCACGATCTTGAGAACGGCTCCCCCTGCTCCCGGCAACACGTGAGGGTTCCAGTGGCTCGTCCCGGCAACGGGTGTCGTCAACACTTCGGCGTCCCCGCCGTCGGGAGGAACCCGGGCGAGACCTCCGCCTGCGGTCACAAAATAGAGCAACCCGTCATCACCCCAGGCGAGTCCTCTCCACCGGGCGGAGTCCGCGACCGTGCGGACGCCCCCGGTGGCGAGCGTGACCACCTTGAGCGGTCCCGGTCCCCCGGTCGTGAAGGCCACCTCCCTGCCGTCCGGTGACAGCACCGGATCGGTGGCCGAGGTCGTTCCGGGAACGGGCGTGGCTTCGAGCTGATTCCGGTGCCTCACCCAGATCTGCCACGTCTGGCCGGAGTCCTCACCGAGATAGGCGAACGTCTCCCCGTCGGCCGATATCGTCACCGACGATCCAAGCCACGGGTCCCGCCATTCCTGCCCCTGGGGGAGCGCCACGCTCACGCGATGCGTGGGAGGCACCGGCGCGGTGCGCGTGGCGAGGGCGATCACGGCGATGAGGGCGACCGCCGACGCGCCTATGGTGGCCGCTCTCCATGCGTTTCGGCCGGACGCCGGCGCCGCGGCGACCGACGTGTCCGTCCCGAAGGAGGCATCGCCGAGCGCGCGGGAGAAATCCGCCGCCGTCGTGAACCGATCCGCCGGGAGCTTGGCGAGCGCCTTGCGGATCGCGCCGTCGACGTTTGGCGGAACGGTAGGGCGACGAACCGACGGTGGGTCGAGATCATGGGTGATGATCTTCGCGATGATCGCCTGCGTCGTCGGTCCGGTGTGGGGCGGCTCGCCCACCAACATCTCGTACGCCATGCAGCCCAGCGCGTACACGTCGCTCCGCCCGTCGAGCACGTGGTCGGCGGTCGCCTGCTCGGGGCTCATGTAATGCGGCGTACCGAGTGAGAGGCCCGTCTCCGTGAGCCTCGACCCACCCGCGTTCGACACCGCGAGCGCGATACCGAAGTCGGCAACCAGCGCCTGGCCGTCGTGCAGCAGCACGTTCTCGGGCTTGATGTCCCGGTGGATCACCTCGTGGCGGTGAGCGTAGTCGAGGGCGCTCGCCACGGCCTGTGTGATGTCGACGGCGTCCTCGATGGGCAGCTGGGTCTCTCGGTCCAACCGGTCGCGGAGTGTCTCGCCCTCGACGTAGGGCATGACGTAGTAGAGAAAGGAGTCGGCCTCGCCGGAGTCGAACAGGGGCAGGATGTGGGGATGCTGGAGGCCTGCGGTGGTCTTGATCTCCTGCACGAACCGCTCGGCCCCCAGCACCGCGGCAAGCTCGGGCCGGAGCACCTTGACCGCGACCTTCCGATCGTGCCGCACGTCCTCGGCCAGGTAGACCGTGGCCATCCCGCCCTCGCCGAGACGGCGCTCGATCCGGTAGCGGTCGGAGAGGGCGGCCGCGAGATTGGCAGGAATGTTGGTCATGGGCAGGCGCCATGGTAGGGTCGGGGCGCCGAAGCAGCAAGCTGCCGCCAGTTGCGGACTTTCAAAGTCCCGTCACCGCTGGGAGTTATCCGATGAGACGTTGCTTCGCCACCTGCCTTGGGGTGGCCCTCGGCGTCGCGCCGGCGCAGGCGCAGACCGTCGACTACGAGACGTACGAGCTCGACAACGGGCTGAGCGTCATTCTCGCCGAGGATCATTCGACACCGATCGTGACCGTGAGCGTCACGGTCAGCACGTTCGAAGCCCCTTGGGGGGCGGTCCGGCCGACGACGATCCGCGTCACGGAGGGACAGGAGGTGACGGTACCGGCGGGAACGTTCTCCGCGTTCAAGTTGGCCAACTGACGCGTAGGTGGTCCTGCCCTCCTTCGAAAGGCGAGGTGCGCTTGCCCGCATCGGGTGACCCGTTCAACTTTGCACAATGAGTCTACGTAACGAGATAAAGGAACGGCGGCTCGTGCCGCTGATGGGCGCCTACATGGTGTCCGGCTTCGTGGCCCTGGAGGGTGTGGATCAGCTCATTTCCAACGGCCTCATCACGGAGATCTGGTACCGCGTCGCGCTCGTCTTCTACCTGTTCGGAATCCCGGGCAGCCTCTCGACCGCCTGGTTCCACGGTGCGAAGGGTCGCCAGAAGGCGACGCGGCCGGAGATCGTGATCCAGGGGGTCCTGATCGTACTGGCGCTCGTCGTCGTCGCGCTGGTCGTTCAGGACCATCGCGAGGAGGTCCGATTGGCAGAGTTGGCCACGGCGACCGGCGTTGAGCCGACGAGCATCGCCGTTCTCTATTTCGAGGACCTCAGCCGGGGTGGCGACCTGCAGTACGTGGGCGACGGACTGACCGAATCCCTGATCGACCAGCTTTCGGAGATCCGCTCCCTGGACGTGGTGTCCAGAAACGGCGTCGCACCCTACCGAGGGGCCGACGTCTCTCCCGACAGCGTGGCCCGGGCCCTGAGGGTCGGTACCCTGATCCGCGGAAGCGTGGAGCCGAATGGTGAGGACTTTCGGGTCACGGTCCGCCTCGTGGACGGCCTGAGCGGAGCCGACATCGAACGGCAGGTGCTGGAGATTCCCGCCGGCCAGTTTCTTGCCGCCCGCGATTCGCTGGCCCAAAACGTGGGACGTATCCTGCGGCGTCGCCTCGGCGAGGAGGTCAGGCTTCGCGAGCGGCGGGAAGCGACCAGCAGCGACGAGGCCTGGTCCCAGGTGCAGCGGTCCGAAGTGGTTCTGCGGCAGGCGGAGGATGCCGCGGATTCCGGCGAAATCGAGGCCGCCATCGACCGGTTGTCCGTCGTCGACTCGCTTCTGGTGGTCGCAGGGACCGCCGACCCCGGGTGGGTGCGCCCGCCCGCCCGGCGCGCGCACGCCGCCTTCCGCAAGGCGTTCTTCCTCGCCAATGGCCTCGGCGAGTTCGACGAGGCTGGGGCCGAGATCGAGACAGGACTCGGGTATGCTGAGCTCGCGCTGCAAACCGACCCGCGGGACGCCGACGCTCTCGAACAGCGCGGAGCGCTCAAGTACCTCCTCTACCTCCTCGGGCTCACGCAAGACGCCGAGGAGTCGGAGCGGCTGCTGAACGAGGCCCAGACGGACCTGGAAGCAGCGGTAGACGCCGATCCGACGCGGGCGAGCGTGTACAGCCTCCTGAGCCACCTGTACGTGAACCGGGGAGACAACGTCTCGGTCATCCTTACAGCCAGGCGAGCCTACGAGGAGGACGCCTACCTGGAGGACGCGGATCGTATTCTCCGGCGCCTGTTCTGGGCGCACTACAACCTGGAGCAGCTCCGGGACGCGCGAGCCTGGTGCGACGAAGGGGCCTCGAGGTTCCCCGACGACTACCACTTCGTGGAATGTCGTCTGTGGCTGATGATCTCGTCGGCGGAGGACCCCGACCCGGACGCGGCCTGGGAGCAGCTGCGGCGTCTGGACGAGCTCGCCCCCGACGAGTACGAGCGACGGCTCGGCAGGCTGCTCGTGGCAGGCGTGCTGATGCAGGACGGCTTGCGGGACAGCGCCGAGGTCGTGTTCGACGCCGGTCAGGGCAATGCGGAGGTCGATCCCCGTCAGGAGCTGGTGCTCCAGGAGGCGCAGATTCGATCCGCGTCAGGGGACCCCGACCGCGCCGTCGAGCTCCTCCGCACGTACCTGGCTGCCGACCCCAGCGCATCGCTGGAGTCCAGCAGCGGACTGCACTGGTGGTGGCGCAACCTTGCCGGACGGCAGGATTTTCAGGCCCTCGTCAACCGCTGACGCCGGGGGCAGCGCGTAGGGCGCCTGTTGGGGTGGGTTCCACACCACCCTTGACATCCCGCCAATAACCGCTCTTATTAGCCTCACCAAAAAATGGTCGAGGACCTCGGATGCCTGCCCCCGTGCGTCCGCACCGCGCTCCTCGATCCCCACCGTGCCGGGTGCCCTCCGAGGCAGACGCGGTCCCGGCTCAAGAGAACACGAAGACGTTGGTAGACGGTGTGGAGGACTGCCTCCCCACCGTGTGGCACCGGCAGGCGCCTATCCAGCGAGGCCGAACGAGGTCGAGCGGATTTGGCTGACTGGACCCGAGGATTCGAGGCCGCGACGAAGCGGTTAAACCTGAAGAACGGAGAAGCGGATGAAGCGGATGAAGCGTTGGTTGCCCCTGACCATAGTGGCCCTGGCGGTTGCAGCGTGCCAGGATGGGAACGAATCGATGACGGGGCCCGAGGCGTCGGACCTGGTTCCCTCGTTCACTCACACAGGAGTCGAGTCGTGTGTCGGCTCGCCGTGCGACGGCCGCTTCGGAGGTACGCACGGGTTCTACTTCCTCCCGTCCCTGGTCTCCAATCCCAACGTCACCGATCCGCTCGTCACGGGTCTGGCCCCCTTCCTCCGCGTCGAGGCGGTGGTGATCGACTGCCCG
>JARRLD010000401.1:0-3658 GCA_037387345.1 Gemmatimonadota bacterium | reverse complement strand
GGCTCATGGCATCAGGCCCGATTGCCCCGGCCCGTGAGTCCCGGGAAGAACCGGCACACGTCCCCGGTTGTCTGCTGATTATCGAGATATTCGGTTCCGGGTTTCCCGTGCTCCGCGCCGTCCATTCCCGGCAAACGTGGTCGGCTCAGCTCTCCCCTGCGAGCCCAGGGCGTGCGAATCCATGACGCTCTTTGCGTACCTGGCTGACCCCGCGCTAGAGTACCCAGCGGACTTGGCGGGAAGTGGGACTATCCCTTCCGAGGTCACTGGTCTCTTCCGAGCCTGGCGCAAGGCGTCGTCCTTGTCAGCGGCGAGTCCGAGACGGGCCGTCTCGTTTGCGGTTCCCCCACCCACGGATCATCCTGCATCCCCATGACCTCCCTCCAAGCCCACATCGCAGAGGCCCTGCGCGACCGCTACCGCATCCAGGGCCTGGCCGGCGAGGGCGGCATGGCCACTGTATACCAGGCCATCGACGTCAAGCACGACCGCAAGGTCGCGCTCAAGGTCCTCCGCCCCGACCTCGCCGCCGTGATCGGAGCCGATCGCTTCCTGGCCGAGATCCGGACCACGGCCAACCTGCAGCATCCGCACATCCTCCCCCTCCACGATTCGGGGGAGGTGGCCGGGACGGTCTTCTTCGTCATGCCGTTCGTCGAGGGGGAGTCGCTCAGGGACCGGCTCGACCGCGAGACCCAGCTTCCGGTCGAGGAGGCGGTGCAAATCGCGACCGAGGTGGCGGACGCCCTCGACTACGCGCACCGACACGGGGTCGTCCATCGCGATGTCAAGCCTGAGAACATCCTGCTCCACGATGGGCGGGCGCTGGTCGCCGACTTCGGCATCGCCCTCGCGGTGAGCGAGAGCGGAGGCTCCCGCCTCACCGAGACGGGGATGAGCCTGGGCACACCCGTGTACATGTCCCCGGAACAGGGGATGGGCGAGCGGACGATCACGGCCAGGAGCGATGTCTACGCGCTCGGCTGCGTCCTCTACGAGATGTTGCTCGGCGAGCCGCCCTTTTCGGGCTCCACGGCGCAGGCAATCCTCGCGAAGCTCCTGACGGAGAAGCCGGCCCCGCTCCGCGCGCGCCGGGAGCGGGTCCCGGTCCAGGTGGAAGCCGCGGTCCTCCGGGCCCTCGAGAAGCTACCGGCGGATCGGTTCGGAACGGCGGCGGAGTTTGCGGCGGCCCTGGCCTCCACCGACCCGGTCCCGATCCAGGCGAAGCCGACCTCGCCCCGCACCCGATCACTCTCCTGGGGCACCGTCGCGGCGACGGCCATCGTCTTCACGGGCGCGGGATACCTGCTGGGCACATTGGCCTCCTCATCCACCGACAGCCCCTCCGTGGGAGCGGGGCGATCGACCCATCTCACCTGGGAACCGGGCCTCGAGGTCATGCCGGCCATCTCGCCCGATGGCCAGCAAGTCGCCTACGCTTCGGGCACCGTGGCCCGCATGCGCATCTTCGTCCGTCAGGTGGCGGGAGGAAGAGCGATTCCGCTCACCGACGACACGGCGATGGTGCAATCCCATCCCGAGTGGTCGCGCGACGGTGCCCGCATCCTCGTTGTGGGGGACGGACGCGTGTTCAGCGCCCCCGGGGCGGGCGGCTCGGCCCGTCAGGAGGTCCCCGATGGCCGTGGCCCGGTCATGTCGGCCACCTGGTCTCCGGATCAGAGCGAGATCGCGTTCGCGGTGGCAGACACGGTGTTCGTGCGGCGGGCCGATGGGACGGTGGGTGCGCTGGCCACGATGACCGAGCCTGCGGCCTGCAGCTGGGGGCCTCGCGACCTGATCGCGTGTGTCACCGGCAACGTCTGGTACATGACCGTGGGTACGAACTACGGAAACCAGTCGCCCAGCCGGATCGTCGTGCTTCGCCGTAGCGACGGCGCCATGTTCTTCGAAGCCGACTCGGTCGCCGTGAACCAGTCCCCGACCTGGTCTGCGGATGGAGCGTGGCTCGTCTTCGTCTCGAACCGTCTGGGCCCCTCGGACCTGTACGCGCTCCGGGTAGGCGAAGGGGGCGAGATCGCTGGCGATCCGGTCCGGGTCACAACGGGACTCGGCGCCCAGTCCTTCTCCTTGTCGGACGACGGCACCCGCCTCGCCTATTCCGATTCCCGAGGCAGGGCCAACGTCTGGTCACTCCAGCTCCCCGCCGATCCTCCGGTTTCGGGCGACGGAGCCGTTCAACTGACGTTCGGCGGTCAGATGACGGAGAGCCCGAGCGTTTCCCTCGACGGGCAGTGGTTGTTCTTCAACTCCGACCTCGCGGGGAATGCGGACATCTATCGCATGCGCCTGCCCGACGGGGTTCCGGAGCAGGTGGACGACGATCCGGCCGACGACTTCGCGCCCGACCTTTCCCCGGACGGTCGTGAGGTGGCGTTCCACTCATGGCGTGGCGGGTCGCGGGACGTCTACATCAAGCCGTTGGACGGGGGCCCCCTCGTCCGGCTCACCGACGGTCCGAGTCAGGACGCCACACCTTCGTGGTCGCCCGACGGGAACCGGATGCTCTTTCAGCATTTCGACGGGGGCATCTGGATCGCTCGACGCTCATCCTCGAACGAGTGGCAGGTGGAGGAACGACTCGCGACCGGCTTCTGGCCCGCGTGGTCACCCGACGGCCGCTCCATCGTGTATAGCACCGGTCTCTTCGGGGGGGTTCTGATGGCCATGCCCGTCGACTCCGGTCCTTCGGTCCGCCTGATGGACGGCACGCAGCCGGATTCACCCCTCGCGGAACGGCCCTTCTGGAGTGAGGACGGCCGTACCGTCTACTTCAACAGCCACGATGCCCAGGGGAACGCCTCGATCTGGTCGATCCCGGCGACGGGTGGCATGCCCCGGCTGCTGGTACGCTTCGACGATCCGGTCCGGGTCAACAACCGGACCGAATGGCGCTACCGCAACGGCCGGGCCTACTTCGTCCTGTCCGAGTGGGAGAGCGACGTGTGGGTGATGGAGATGGTGCCGCGGTGATTGCTCCGTCGCCGCTCGCTTCCTCCATTCGCATGACGAAGTGCTGGCCGAAGGGTAGATACGTACTGGCGCTGTTCGCCCTCACGCTCACGCCCCGGGCGGGGCTCGCCCAGGCACCCCGGTTAACGTTGGGATACACCAGCATGCCGGGTCGGCTGGGAGAGTCCCAATCCGACCACGGCCTCGCTTTTCGTGTCGGGCTCGACCCCATCAGGGGCCAGGGCGTCTCGTGGAGCATCGAGGGCGGCATCGACCGGCTGAACGAGTTCCGCCGGACCTTCGACGAGACCTGCGCCCTCCCGACCGGGGGAACAGGAACCTGTCACTTCGACGAGACGGCGCGGGACACCGGATGGTCGGTGGGTACGCTCCTCAGAATCCACCCATTCGGGGGCGAAGCCAGACCGTACCTCCTCGTAGGTGTGGGCTTCCTGTGGATCCGGGAACGGAGAGTCGTCGATGCCACCGACGACTCGGGGAACACGCTTGCCAACTTCACGTCCGATGCCGTCTACGGAGATCAGGCCTTGCAGGGGCACCTGGGCGGAGGCGTAGAGGTCCGGCCTCCCGGATTCCCGGTGGCTCTGGTGCTCGAGGGGCGGTTCACACGTTTGCTGTACAGCTACTCGGGGGGACCGTACTGGAACTGGAATCCCTCCATCGCGGC
>JARRLD010000400.1:0-3659 GCA_037387345.1 Gemmatimonadota bacterium | reverse complement strand
CCCTGAGGAACTTCGCCCGCTGCATCCCCCCTCCCAAGCAGACGAGTGCGGCACCGGCGATCCGCTCATGGATCACGGATTGCCTGCGACCAGGTTACGCCCACCTGCGGCCACCGGCAACGAAGAATCCGCCCGTGCGGGATTGCTTCACGGGCGCTCACGGGCGCGCAAGCCTCTGGGTGCCAACGTCTTGTGGCATCAGCGACTGCCCTCTCCGCCTCAGGTCACATCCAGCTTACAGCCGGCTCACACCGGGGACATAGCTCCCCCCCAGACTCCGCGCATGCACCGGCGAACGGATCGCCGGACTCACGGCCAGCGCGGGGATCGCCCCGCAGAGGGAGGAGCCATGAGCCAGAAGCCATTCTCTCGGACACCGCGTGTCGTCACCCTCGGCCTGCTCGTTCTGGGTGCCCTCGGCTGCGCAACCGCCAGGACGACCCATGAGTCTCCGTCCACCGGGCCGGCCGAGAGTGCCGTGCTTCGGGTCGAGAACCACGGGTTCTCATCCGCTCAGATCCACCTCGTCTGGAACGATACCGTGCGGATCCCCCTGGGATCGGTGGAACCCGCCGGCAACCGCATATGGACGCTGCCGCCAGCCGGGGTCAGAGACGGACCGGGGGCGAGGAGTGGTTCGTTCCGCCTCGAGGCCCGGTTCCGTCCTGCGCGGAACGTCTCCCTGGGCCCTGTCCGGCTCGTGGCCGACGGTAGTCAGTGGGTCTGGCAGCTGAAGCACGACAGGGCGCTCGCCACCTTCGTGGTGCTCGACGGAGACGGACCCCCGGTTTGCCTGCCGCGTGGTCCCATTGTCTGTCTCGCGGCTTCCGGCGGGATCGGGGGACGGCAGGCCCGCTAGAGAGGAGACAGGCCCTCCATCTGCTTCCCGCTCGTTCCCATTCTTGTCAGTAGCGTTCTGCTGGGATCGGTAGGCGGCAGGTGGAGGGCCTTCGACCTGACGGAGACGAGTTGCGGCCGGGGCGTGACACGCCATCCGGACACACAGACCGAGAATGTGTGCCGCTCCTCCGAGGGCCCCTCAGAAGCCCCTCGCCAATCCCATTTTCTCAGGCGAACTCAGCCGGACCCGGCAACACGCCCTAACGACCGAATGAGGGCGCCCTTTCGGACCAGAATCAGGCTCGGGCGAAGACGGAGCGCGAGCGATGGAGCGACCGGCGTCCCGGCCGCCCCCCCAGGCGTGGTGATTCAGCAGCAACCGCCGCCGCACCCGCAATCGTCGCAGCATCCCGCGAAGTGACTGGGCATGAGAATCGTCTCCTGTCTGAGGGTCATGTGCAGCTGGGCTCCTGCGAGCAGTCGGCTGCGCCCTCCCACTGCCCGAGTAACGGATCCAGCACGGACCGGAGCTCACCGATGGCATCTCTGTTGAGCGCATAGCACGTACGCGGCCCGTCGATGGCTCCGGTAATCCAACCGGCCTCCTTGAGCACCTTGAGATGCTGCGAGACCGTCGACTGAGCGAGGGGAAGTGCTCCTACGATGTCACCGCACACGCAGGCGTGGTTTGCCAGCACACGCAGGATCGACACCCGGGCTGGATGTCCGAGCGCCTTGGCCATCTGGGCGAGCCTCGCGTCTGCCAGTGACATCGGGCCTCCTTAATCGTTAATCGACGATAAACGATAACTTGCGCGCCGGGAAAACGCAACCAGGCCTCGACGGGACTCGCACCTCCCCTATCGCTACCGCCGCCGTAGCAGCTCGACCGCCATCTGGACCGCCGCATCCGGGTGGAAGCCGTGCTCGGCCCAGCGGGCCCAGGTGAGCGGAAGGTCCAGTACCACCGCCCCGTCCTCCGAGGGGATTCCGGGGTAGACGACCGCGGTCCGCGACATCGATCCGCCGAGGCCGCTGTTGGTCAGCACGAACGGCGTGGCGTCGGTGAAGGCCCGGGGGGATTGGGACGGCGAGACGCCGACCAGGACCGCCCCCATCCGATGCAGGTGGTACGTCAGATCGAAGGCGGCGCTGAAGGTCGCCGCATCGGTGAGCGCGACCACGTGGAGCCCGGGTTCCTGCGCGACGCCGGCCAGAGCATCCACGCGGCTGAAGCCTTTGTCCCGAAGTCGCTGCAGGAACTCCTCAACGCCCTCTCCTGCCGCCGTGGAGGACGGATCGAACGTGAAGTCACCCAGGCGCACCTCCCTGCCCTCCTCTCGTGACAGGTCGGCGAGGGTCTTCCCCCGGATGGAAAGCAGCTCGGCGGACACGCGGGTGGCGAAGAAGACGGGATCGGGAGCCCGGAGATAGGCGTCGCCGAACAGCTGGTACAGGAGTGGCTCTCCGATGACGGAGAAGCCACCCCCGTTGGCCCGCAGGTCGACGATGACGTCCCGGGCGTCGTGTTCTCGCATGGAGCGCAGCAGCGCGTCCACTTCGTCGATGAGGGACGGGAACGCGTCGATGCCCTCCACCACGTCGGGCGGCTTCGGGCCGTCCATGTAGCGGTCGTAGGCGTACGTCAGCCACTGGTCGAGGTCGGTGCGTCCGGCGGCGCGCATGCTCTCGAACGCCTCCCGCGACCACATGGCCCTCAGTCGCAGATAGCCCACCCGCCCGTCCGCAATCATGCGATGGTTGAACGGGCCCACGTCCGGGCCCACCCGGTCCACCTGGGCCATGGGCCAGGGCCCGGCACGCCAGTCGTCGGCAGAACGCTCGTAGGCCAGGGTGACCTCCTCGGGACCACCTGCGCCGGGTCTCGTCACCGTGAGGCGAAGACGGCGGCCGACGTCGGGGAGGATCTCCCTCACCAGATGCACGCCTTCCAGGCTCCTGGCGAGCTGCCGTCGGCTGCCCGGGAGGTTCTCGGACGGCCGGAAGACGCGGGTAGCTCGGGCCAGGTCATCCACCGATCTCCCCTCCACTGAATCGACGCGCGCACCCAGGAGGTCCTGATGGGCGCCCAGGGCGTCCGAGATGACGATGCCGTCGGAGCTCGTGGTGAGGCGGACGGGCAGATAGCGCTGCTCCCCTCCCCCGGATGTCCCCGAGGCCAGGGAGAGGCCGGTGTGGCCGTCGCCCATGTCCCCGAGGAAGCGCCCGATCCGTCGCCTCAGATCGGCGACGTGGACCCACCCGTCCGGCAGGTCGTCGACCAGCGACTGAAAGGCGCGGGAATACGCCACCCTGCCCCCGAAGCCCTCGAAGGGGTCGGGGTGGACCCGTTCCAGGAGATCCCCGAGCTGGAGGATATCTTCCCGGGCGGCCTGGGCCCGGATGGAATCCTGCGGTGCGGGGACCTCCGCCGCGACGGTCTGGACGGAGAGCGTGATGACGCTGAGGGCGTGAACGAACATCCGGGGCAGCCGCCGTAGTCGTGGAGCGTCTTCGCTGATCTGTGGGCCTGGCCCACGCAGTCTTCGGCGGGAGAGTCGTCTGAACCTACGCTGTCGGGGTCTCGACGTTTCGGCTTACGCACACCTGCGGGCCGCCAATGCGGCTGCTGACCTGATGCTACCCTCAATGCAATGGGTCGCGCTCTCCGCAGCCACCAGCAATCCGTAGGTGGAGGCGCGGGCGCGGACCGGCGCGAATCGGCAAAGGCCAACACCATCGTCCTCCTGGCGACGCCCCTGGCGGGGTCGTCCCGAAGGTGGTCCGCCAAACGCGGACCTTCTTGTCGTCGTCCCAAC
>JARRLD010000399.1:0-3664 GCA_037387345.1 Gemmatimonadota bacterium | reverse complement strand
CCGGGCCTGCGGGTGCAGACCCGCTACCGGTTCGACGCTTCGGACGACAACCACGACATCTACATCGCCCGCGTGCGCCTCAAGGGCGGCGGAAACGCCTTCGGCATCGCCACCTACTACACCGAGGTGAAGCTGGACGGGACCGGCCGCTTCGGCGGGTCCACGAGCGCCGCGATCGAAAACGCCTGGTTGAACTTCGAGGTGAATCCGGAGTTTGCGGTTCGCGTCGGGTTCGGGGACATCCCCTTCTCGCGGGACGCTCTCACCTCCGACTCGAAGCTCCTCCTGGTGGACCGGAGCCGCATCAAGGACGGCCTCACCTCCGTGGGGATGGCGGACAACACCATCGGCGTGATGCTCCATGGCCGTCCCTCCGAGGGGCGGTTCGAGTTCGCCGGCGGCGTATTCGACAACCTGGCGTTCGAGAGATCCGGTGACGGCCCCGAGGCCGACCGGCCCATGGTGGCTGGAAGGTTTGCCTTGAACCTTCTCGATCCGAGCTCGGCGGGCGGGTACGGCGACTACCGGGGATCCTACGTGGGCAGCGGCCGACGCCTCGCCATCGGAGCGAGCGCCGCGTACCTGTCCGCCGCCCACGATGGCGCGACCGAGCTGAACGTGAGCGGCGTGGGCGCGGACCTGTACTTCAACAACGAGCTCCTGAGCTTCCAGGCCGAGGTGGGCCGGTACGCCCGGGACTATGGCGATACCGACGAGGTGGGCAAGGGTGGCTTCGTCCAGGGCGGGATCCTGGCCTCGCCACAATTCGAGCTCACCGCACGCTTCCAGCAGTTCGACCCCAACGACGACGACGCCAACGACCGGGAGCGATGGACGTCCGTGGGGGCCAACTACTACATCCGGGATCACAACCTGAAGGTCCAGGCCGACTTCACGATCCGGAAGGAGCAGGGCACCGAGATCGACAACAACTTCTTCCAGATTCAGCTGCAGCTGGACTTCTAGACGTTCGTTGACCCACTGAGTATGCCCCCGGGGCGGTCCCGAGCCGCCCCGGGGGCGTGTAGCACGACAGAGGAGGGGCCATGAAGGCGTTCGTGACGACACTTACCGGCGCGGCACTGGCGCTGGGGCTGACGTCGGCCGATTCGGGCCTGGGGCAGGAAGGCCCGGCAGGGCCGTTCGGCGCGGCCTCCGTGCGCTTCGAGCAGAACGCCACCGACGGCGACGTCGAGGTGGTCTTCGAGGTGCGGGGTCGGGCGGACGGGCTGGCCTGGCTCACCATCACCGCACCGGACGGCAGGACGGTGGTGCATACGAGCTCCCCCGAAGCCTCCACGCTGGGGATGAGACAGTTCCAGATGGAGTCGCCCGAGCCCCCCGACCCCTCGGTGGTGAAGGCCGCCTACCCGGAGGGTGTGTACGCAATCGCCGGAGGCACGATGGCCGGAGACAGCCTGCGGAGTGAAGTCACTCTCAGTCACCGATTGCCTCCCCCGGTGACGGTGGTGGATCCCGAGGACGAGGCCGAGGATGTGCCCACGACGGGCCTCCACGTCTCTTGGGCGCCGGTGGACGGGGTCGTGGCCTATCGGGTCACCATCGAAGACGAGGAGACCGGCGACGCGTTCACGGTCTCCCTGGGCGGGAGCGCGCGCGGACTGACCGTACCCGACGGCTTCCTGAAGCCCGGAACCGAGTACCAGCTGGCTATCGGAACCGTGGCCCGCAACGGAAATGCTTCGTTCGTGGAAAACGGGTTCACCACGGCGGAAGGGGGTTGAGGAGACCATGGACCGGATGATGACCCGCTGGTTGTACGGCGCGGCCGCGCTCACCATGGCCACCGCGCTCTGGACTGGACCCGCCTTGGCTCAGGAGGAGGAGGAAGAGGAGGAGCAGCAGGCCGCCCCCCAGGACCGGCCCACGCTGGCGGCCCACCCGCTCACGGGCAGCATCCGGCTCGACGGCATTCTGTCCGAGGTCGACTGGGACGAGGCCGAGTCCATCGAAGGGCTCATCACCATCGAGCCCGAGGAGGGGGGGACCCCCGCGGGCCGGACCGAGGTCAAGATCGTGGTGAGCTCGACCGACATCTATGTCGGGATCGCCGCCTACGACGACGACCCGTCGGGCATCGTGTCGTACTCCAAGGCCCGGGACATCGAGCTGGACGAAGAGGACCACGTCGTGCTCATCTTCGACACGTACCGCGACGGTCGGTCGGGCTACGTCTTCGCCATCAACCCGGCAGGAAGCCGGTTCGACGGCCTGATCATCGAGCAGGGCGAGGACGTGAACAGCAACTGGGACGCGATCTGGGAGGCGGCGACGTCCCAGGACGAGAACGGCTGGTACGCCGAGATCCGGATTCCCATCAACAGCCTGGGCTTCAGGCGGGGCCTTGACTCGTGGGGGTTCAACGTGGAACGCCGCGTGCAGCGGCTTCAGGAGACCAGCCGCTGGTCGGCGGTGGCCATCGACTACGAGATCTACCAGACGAGCCAGGCGGGCCTGCTGAGCGACCTGCCGTCATTCGACCTGGGCGTCGGCCTCACCGTGACTCCGTCGGTCGTGGGCAGGACCCTCCGGGAGACCCAGCAGGATCGGGAGTGGGAGGGGGAGCCCAGCCTGGACATCACCCAGAAGCTCGGCTCCAACCTGCTGGCCGCGGTCACCATCAACACGGACTTCGCCGAAACCGAGGTGGACGTCCGGCAGATCAACCTGACCCGCTTCCCGCTGTACTTCCCGGAGAAGAGGGCCTTCTTCCTGGAGGGGGCGGACATCTTCGAGTTCGGCCAGGGGCTGGACGAGGACAACCTGATCCCCTTCAACAGCCGCAGGATCGGGCTCGTGGGCCTCGGGGAAGGGGACCAGCTCGAGGTCCCCATCAACGCCGGGGGCAAGATCCACGGACGGGTGGGCAGCACGAACGTCGGCGCGCTGGTGGTCAACACCCGCGCCGTGGACGAGCTGGAGCTCGACGAGGACTCCGTCGTGAACGTGCCCAACACCACGATGGCCGCGTTCCGTCTCAGCCAGAATATCCTGGACGAGTCCTCCATCGGCGTGCTGGGCACCTATGGTGACCAGGCGGGCCGAAGGGACAGCTGGACCGCCGGCGCGGACTTCAACTACCGGACCTCGGAGTTCGGGGACGAGAAGAACCTCGCCGTCGGGTTCTGGGGCATGATGACGGACCGCGAGGGCCTGGAGGGCGACAAGTACGCGTTCGGCGGACGCATCGACTACCCCAACGACTTGCTGGACTTCACGGTCAGCTCCATCCGCATCGGAGACGGATTCGACCCGTCTTTGTCGTTTGTGCCGCGCAACGGCGTCCAGGTCTCGACCTTCGGGGGCTCGCTGAATCCCCGGCCTTCCTGGTCGCTGGTGCGCCAGATGACCCACGAGGTGGAGCTCAGCCTCTATCAGAGCACGGACGACCTGGGCAGCTGGGAGAGCTACGCTGCCGAGGTCATCCCCCTGGACTGGCAGCTGGAGAGCGGAGACCGGTTCTCTGCGTCGTTCCTGCTGGAAGGGGACCGCCCCCCGGAGGAGTTCGAGATCGCAGACGAGGTCAACGTCGCTCCGGGCGACTACGAGTGGAAGCGCTATTCCGTGGGTGTCCGGGGGGCCGAGAAGCGCGCTCTGAGCGGCGAGGTGCGCTACGAGTGGGGTGACTACTACAACGGGAACC
>JARRLD010000398.1:0-3685 GCA_037387345.1 Gemmatimonadota bacterium | reverse complement strand
GTTCGCCCTTTGCGTAGAGTTCGTCTGGAAGCTCTCATGATTGCTGCTTGGTCAGGAACGGTAAGTACAACAACAGCAATCACTTGATGTTGGTGGGCCCACCAGGACTCGAACCTGGGACCAGCGGATTATGAGGGCCTGGCGTGAGGGCGGCGTTTCAAGCTTTTTTGAAACGTTGCCCTCCTTTTTCGTCCAGGGCTTCCACCAGTGTCCAGCGTTTCCATGGCGTTGCGTAGAATCTGCGTAGAGTTCGCGTAGCGTCTCAGTCCGCACTCCGCCATAGCGCGGAGACGGGGAGCGCATGGACGTTTGCCGCGAAGGGCACCGTCTCACGACCCGCGTAGAGCAGCACGCCGCGGTGGAACCGCCGGCCCGCGGCGGATGCGAACGCATCGATGCCTTTTACGTCCCCAGGTCCGATCGATGCAGCTGCCTTCACCTCGATCGCGACGCAGCGACCGCGACGATCCTCGAGCACGATGTCCACCTCGCGACCGGTGTGCGTTCGGAAATGGTAGATGCCGGGTCGCTTATGACTCCAACCGATCTGCTTCACTATCTCACCGGTGACGAACGCCTCGAGCAGCGGACCCAGTCGCTCCGGACGCTCCAGCAGTGTTTCGACGTTCGCGTCAACGAGGTGTGATGCGAGTCCGCTATCGACCGGGTAGACCTTGGGCGCCTTCACGAGGCGCACGGTGCGGCTGCCCGACCATGGCGGGACTCGCCGGATCAGGAATAGACCGTCGAGAATCGTCATATATCGCTTCAGGGTGCTCTGGGGAAGCGCTGACGACCGGGACATGTCCGCGTAGTTCAGGAGTCCTCCGGTCCTTTCCGCAAGAAGACGCAACAGGTGTGGAAGCTCGGAGAGGCCTTCGATGGCTGCCAGGTCCCGGACGTCCCGGCTCAGCAGCGTGCTGACATAGGAGCGGAACCATGCGTCCCGGCGCTCGGCGACCGCCCGGCCCCGGGCCTCGGGGAAACCGCCGCGGACGATCGCCTCGCACAGTGCCCGACGCGAAACGGGCTTGGTGACGTCGGGTGGGAAGCGACTCGAGAAGGACGCGTCGATGAAACCCTCGAGGGTTCCCTCGATCTCCCCTTGCGAGAACGGCCACAGGTTCAGGATCTCGACGCGACCCGCGAGCGCCTCGGCGACCTGCGGGACGACCAGGACCCCCGCCGAACCGGTCAGCAGGAACCGCCCCGGCCGGCGGTCTCGGTCGATGGCCGCTTTCAGGGCAAGGAACAGCTCGGGTGCCCGTTGAACCTCGTCGAGAACGACGTCCCCCCCGAGACCCGAGAGGAAGCCGGACGGATCACGGCGGGCCGCAGCCATCACGGCGGCATCGTCGAACGTGAGGTACCGCCGGCCCGAGCGCCCCTTGCACAGGCTTTGCGCCAGCGTGCTCTTGCCAGCCTGCCGTGGACCCGCGAGGAATACGGCCGGGGTGTCATCGAGCGCCGCTCTCAGCGCGTTGACCATGTGGCGCCGGATCATACGGAGAGCGTAGCATCGCTCGTGGTCGAAAATCAACCACTCAGCGGTTGAATATCGAAGATGGGTAGCTCGAGGCACGACCGGGCCAGCGGTTATCATCCCTCTCGAGAGGACTCGTGATGGACTCACCCGATCGGCCCGGAGACGAGCCCACGCTGTCTGGCGAGGAGTGGGTCGAGTACGGTGGAGAGCTGATTTGGGCCGTCGACTTCACGCCCGGTGGCGCGCCCATCGGCCTGACTTCGAAGGAGTTCCGTCGGCTCAACGCAGAGTTGGAACACCGAGCCGGCTGGGCCCGGGCCAAGGCGCTGCTGGCGTGGGCCTTCGAGGCTTGCTCTCCTCCCGTCGCGGACGTCGAGGTCGGAAGGGTCAAGAAGGTCGGAGAGGGCCTCTTTCGAAAGGTCTATGCCTCCCACGTGGATCTGTCGCCGGATTTCAACCATCTGACCGGAGCTTGGGCCGTTCTGCTCCCCGACCGCCAGGCAACGCCGGAGGATTGTCGGCGCTGGGTCCGCGAGGTCGCGGTTCTCGGACAGCTCGCGCGCGAGGAGTTGCCGTTTCGCGTTCCCGCCCCCCTCGGTGCGTTTCCCGATGGGGATCGGCCCGCCATCATCAGGAGGTTCATCGACGGGATTCCGGCGGATCTTCGAGCGGGCCGGATGCAGAGCATTCGCCCCGCGCAATTGGTGGGGCGGATCGCCGCCGCGATCCACGCCATCGACGTCACCACGTGGCGGCGTCGCCCTGCCGGCGCCGCCACGCGCCGTGCGCACGGCGAGGAGATGTTACGCGTTTTCGACGACCTCGAGGGCAGCGAGGCAGGACCCGCGCGGGCGTGGGCCGTAGAGCACCTGCCTCGGGATCACGCGGCCGTCTTGGTGCACGGCGACCTTCTCGGTCAGAACATCCTCGTGTTTCCGCATCAACCGCCCGCGGTGATCGATTGGGAGTTCTCCCGTATGGGAGATCCCGCGTTCGACCTGGCGATTGTCACGCGCGGCGTGCGCCGGCCGTTCCAGATGGCTCGCGGCCTCGACCGTCTTCTCGATGCCTATGCTGCGGCGGGTGGTGATCCGATCGAGCGTTTCGAGGTGCACTTCTACGAGCTGTGCCTCGCCGCGCGGTGGTATCGGGAGGCATTGCAGGGATGCGGTTCCGAGCCGCCGGAACAGGCGCTGGCCAGGTTGAAGGGAATCCTGCGTCGCGCTGAAGAATCGATTCGGTAGGACAGAAAAAGCGCAGCGCTCCACCACTGCACTTCTCAGGGTTCCGCAAAGGCCTTCTTCCAGCGTTTCCGTGGATCGTCGAAGCGGACCTTCTCGGGATCGAATAGACGAGGGTCGTACGAACCGCCTACCCAGGTCAAGGTATCATCGTGCTCTTCGTGCCCGGGATCGGCCAGGATCTTCAGCATGTTCTCGTATCCCCAGGGACCTCCGCAGTCCTCGGGAGGACATGCGCGCTCTCCGGCTACGCAGCGGGGGTACTTGACCTTCGTCTCCCGGGGCATGATCTTCTCGAGAACGATATCGTGTTCCCAGCCATCCCCGAAGTCGTACTCGTAGCTGGCGACATCGCCGGGCTTCGCAAAGTACTTGTCGACCGTAACCTTCCAGCCCGGCATGTACTCCGGGTCGCCCACGAACCGGTCTTCATCGGGGATTCCTATCAGGTCCTCGTCGCCGTGGGATGGGTTCGCAACGCGAAAGGCATGTAGGTGGTAATCCCACCAGCCCATGGCATCTTGGATAGCTACGTGCAAATCCCAGAACGAGTAGTTGCCGGGAACCTGGATGCTCCGCCAGATCGGCGGACGGATTGCCTGCAGTATCACTTTGAATTGGAGGACCGTATCGAAGCGTTTGGCCATCAGTGGGACCTCTTCGACCTCGCGTGTAGGATCGGCAGGCGCCGCCAGTCGAAATCATAGCTCCCCACGTCTTCAACGCGTAGGTTTCAGCCGGTCTCTGTGCGGTTGCGACGGATCCCATATGAGGCGCGGACTGAAATCCGATGGTCAGGTACTTTTCCGGGTCGCGACAGACACCTAAGTCATTCTTTATCAATGGAATGGGCCCAGCAGGACTCGAACCTGCGACCAACGGATTATGAGCCCCCGCACGGGTTTTCGCCCGGAACCCCGTGAAGAAACTGGGAGCTCGTTGCGGCCGCGTAGAATCG
>JARRLD010000397.1:0-7964 GCA_037387345.1 Gemmatimonadota bacterium | reverse complement strand
GACAATCTCTGGTTCCTTTCAAGCGCCTGGGCAGCCGCTGATTATATGTCGTTGAGGTGCAAAGTGACACGAACAGCTTCCGGCTCCTGTGACGGGAAGCTGCGGCTGTGATGAGCGGGTAAGTGGCAATCACTCCCCGGCCTTTTGATCGGGCTTTTTGCCCCCCTTCGGGAACAACCGAGATCATTGGTGCCGGAGACAGGACTCGAACCTGTACTCCCTGCACATTCCTGTGGTGCGCGCCCGAGTCTCTGAGGTAACGTCACGCGATGTCGCTCACTCCCGGCACCCGACTCGGCCCGTACGAGATCGTCGCCCCGCTCGGCGCGGGCGGCATGGGCGAGGTGTTCCGTGCCACGGACACACGCCTCGGCCGCGAGGTCGCGGTCAAGGTGCTGCCACAGCACCTCTCCGCCAACCCCGAGGTGCGCGCGCGCTTCGAACGCGAGGCCAAGACTGTTTCCTCGCTCAACCACCCGCACATCTGCACGCTGCACGACGTGGGGCGTGAGGGCGACACCGACTACCTGGTGATGGAGCTGATCGAGGGCGAGACGCTGGCCCAGCGGCTCGCCAAGGGCGCGTTGCCCACCGCGGACGTGCTCCAGCTCGGAGCGCAGATCGCCGACGCGCTCGACCGGGCGCATCGCGCGGGAGTGATCCACCGCGACCTCAAGCCCGGCAACGTGATGCTCACCAAGGCCGGCGCCAAGCTGATGGACTTCGGCCTGGCGCGTGCCGGGATAGCCGGACCGGCGTCGGGAAGCGGCGCGACGATGGCCACGTTGACCCACGCGCCGACGATGACGACGCCGCTCACCGCCGAGGGAAGGATCGTCGGCACGTTCCAGTACATGGCGCCGGAGCAGTTGGAAGGCAGCGAGGCCGACGGGCGCAGCGACCTGTGGGCGCTGGGCTGCGTGCTGTACGAGATGGCCACCGGCCGGCGCGCGTTCGAAGGGAAGAGCCAGGCGTCGCTGATCACCTCGATCATGGGCTCGCAGCCCGCGCCGATCTCGCAGGTGGCGCCGATGTCGCCACCGGGTCTCGACCGGCTGGTGCAGGCGTGCCTGACGAAGGACCCGGCCGACCGGCTGCAGAGCGCTCACGACATCCGCATGCAGCTCGCCTGGCTGGCCGAGGGCGGGTCGCAGGCGGGCGTGCCGGCGCCGGTCGCGACCCGGCGCCGGAGCCGCGAGCGGCTCGCCTGGACGCTGGCGGTCGCGGGACTGATCGCCACGACCGCCCTCACGTGGAACACGTTGCGGGCTCCCCGGCCGGAGGGCTCCTACCTGGCCTCCATCGCGCTCCCCGACGGGGTCGGTATTCCCACGCTCAACTACGGTGATAGCGCATCGCGCGCGACCCTGGCCGTGTCGCCCCGCGGCGACCGCGTCGCGTTCGTGGGCCTGGAGGACGGCGAAGGAGCTCTGTACCTGCGGCGCTTCGACAGCTTCGATACCGTGCGCCTGACGAAGACCGAGGACGCCGTGGCGCCGTTCTTCTCACCGGACGGAACGGCACTCGGCTTCTTCGCGCGCGGACGGCTGTGGCGCGTCGACCTGCCCGACGGCATCCCCGGCGAGCTCACGTCGCTGGAATACAGCTCGGTGGGCGGGAGCTGGGGCGACGACGGCCAGATCGTCTACGCGCCGAACTACTCGGACGCGCTGTGGACCATCCCGGCCGGCGGCGGGGAAGCGCGCCCGCTCACGAAGGTCGATCGTGCCAAGGGAGAGGTCAGCCACCGCTGGCCGTGCGTGCTTCCGGGGGGCGCAGGCGTCCTGTTCGCGATCAAGATGGAGACCAGCGAGACCCTGGACGACGCGCTCATCGCCGTCGCGGATCCCGAGACCGGCGAGCATCACGTGCTCATCGAAGGCGGCAGCATGCCGCGCTACCTCGACGATGGCCGTCTGGTGTTCGCGCGGGCCGGCAAGCTCTACGCGGTTACGTTCGACCTCGCGTCGCGCGAGGTCCGTGGCGCGCCGGTCTCCGTGCTGGACGATGTCGTCACCATGCCGCTCAACGGCGCGGCCTTGTACGACGTCACCCGCGACGGGTTGCTGGCGTACGTGGCGGGCGGGCCGCGGCAATCTACGGGACGCTATTCCTGGGAAGGCCCCGGCCAGACCGCGCAGCTACTCGATCGCCTCGACCCCCGGTACTTCGGCACCCCTCGATTGTCACGCGACTTCAAACAGGCTGTCGTTCAGGTTGGTGGCGCCAACGACAAGCTCTGGTTGATCGACCTGGAGCAGATGAACGCAACGCCTTTGACCTCGGGCGGTGGCAACGACAACGATGGAGTGATCTCCGCCGACGGCCGCTGGCTCTTGTATTCGTCCGATCGTGCGGGGGGCGGCTACCGCCTCTATCGCAAGCCGCTGGGGGGCAGCGCGGCGCCCGAGTCGCTGCTCGATGGGAAAGGGTTCATCCACTCGATGTCCTATCCGGCACGCATGCTCGGCGTCTCCATGAGAACGGAGCACGACGGCTTAGATGCCTACGTGGTGGCCGTCGCGGAGGACGGCACGCCCACGGGCGAGCCCGTCCTGGTGGCCGGGGGGCCCCAGGACCAGGGCGCACCCGCCGTGTCCGCCGACGGAAGCCTCGTGGCCTATCAATCGTCCGAGTCGGGTCGCTCCGAAGTGTACGTCGCCCGCCTCGCCGATCTCGGCGTCAGGCGCCGGCTGACCAACGACGGTGGCGAGGGACCGCTGTGGAATCGCGACGGCAGCCGACTCTTCTATTTCAGCGACGGACGAGTGGTCTCTCAGGCCCTCCGATCCGCCGCGGACTTGAGGTTCGACGCGCCCCAGGTGGTGAGCGGGCCGGAGACTCTCGGCGAGATCGCCGGATTCGACGTTGCGCCCGACGGATCGTCGGCGCTCGTCGGGCGCATGGACGATCCACTGATGCTGATCCGGGACATTCGGCTGTGGCCACGATGGGGGGCGACGCGGCCCGGTGGAGCCGAGCGGTGACGATCGAGCCGCCCGCGCAGCCACGGCACGCAGCCACGGCATGCGAGGCGAGAGGAACCCCGATGACCGCCGACGAACAACGCGTCCTCAGCCGCCACGAGTACTTCGTCGATTGATGCAGGATGGCCGCAACGTCGGCGGAACCCACTGAGAACAAATGGTGCCGGAGACAGGACTCGAACCTGTACTCCCTTGCGGGAAGAGGATTTTAAGCCAGACTTACGGGATTTTCCTCGCGACACCTCGGGAAGAAACTGGGAGCCCGTCGCGGCCGCGTAGAATCGCGTGCGGAAGCATCCGGGAACCGAGACCGGCGACGCAATGGTGCTTGCATGCCCGTTTTTAAGCGTGGTCCATGGGATGTTGCGGCAACCTCATTGGCGACACGCCTCGGCGTGATCCCGTTTAGGAGAATGCCTCGAATCGCACCCCTGTCCCCGGATGCTCCACAACCTCAGGGTGCAGTATGGAGGAGCCGCCGATGGGACACAAGCGTGCTCGAAGCCGCCAGACGAGAGGCAAGAAAGCCAAGCATCCGTCGCTGCTCAAGCGGATCAACCGTCATGCCGCGGGGATCGACTGCGGATCCGAAACCCACTTCGTTGCCGTACCGCCGGAGCAAGACGAGGAGCCCGTCCGCTCGTTCAAGACTTTCACGACCGACCTGCGCCGTCTCGCCGACTGGCTCGAGGCCTGCAAGATCAAGACGGTGGCGATGGAATCGACGGGCGTCTACTGGATCCCGATCTTCGAGCTTCTCGAGGAGCGCGGCTTCGAGGTCGTGCTCGTCAACTCCCGACACGTCAAGAACGTCCCTGGGCGCAAGACCGACGTCCTGGACTGCCAGTGGATCCAGGAGCTACACAGCGTCGGTCTGCTCCGCGGTAGTTTCCGGCCCGATGCGGAGATCGCCACGTTGCGTGCGTATCTTCGACACCGCGAGAAGCTCATTCAGGGTGCGGCATCCCATATCCGGCGCATGCAGAAGGCCCTCGTCGAGATGAACCTCCTACTCCACAATGTGATCAGCGACATCACCGGCGCGACCGGCATGCGTATCTTGCGTGACATCGTCGCCGGAGTCACCGACCCTGGAGCCCTGGCCGCCCATCGCGATTACCGCTGCCGAGCTTCCGAGGAAGAGATCGCCGCTTCGCTCACCGGTAACTATCGCGCCGAGCACTTGTTTGCCCTGCGCCAGAACCTCGAACTCTTTGACACCATCCAGCGTCAGATCCAGGACTGCGACGGTGAAGTCGAGACCCTGTTGCAACGGCTCGCCGGGAAGCAGAAGAAGCCCAAACGTGTACTCCCGCAACCGCGCTGTAAATTCAAGTTCTGTGACAACGAACCGCGCTTCGAAATCCGCGACCCGCTCTTCCGTCTCTCCGGAGTCGATCTGACCCAGATCGACGGCATCGCGCCCTATACCGCTCTCCGTCTCATCGCCGAGATCGGAACCGACATGAGTCGTTGGCCGACCTACAAGCACTTCACCTCGTGGCTGACCCTTGCTCCGAAGAACAGAATCTCCGGCGCCCGCTTGATCAGCTCCAGGACGCAACCCTCGGCGAACAAGGCCGCGTACTTATTGCGAATGTCCGCCATGGTCCTCGGCCGCACCTCCACGGCGTTGGGCGCCTACTATCGCCGCATCGCCTACCGCGTGGGCAAGCCCAAGGCCATCACCGCCACGGCACGCAAGCTCGCAATCCTCGTTTACAAAACTCTCAAGGGGGAGATGAGCTATGCGGATCCCGGTGAACGCGACTACGAACGCCGCCATCGGGAGCGGACTCTTCGCAACGTTCGAAAACGCGCAAGAAACCTCGGCTTTGGGCTCGTCAACCTCGAAACCGGGGAGGTATTCCAAGGAGCAGTTTCTTAAGAGGGCCTCGAGTGAGGGCGGCGTTTCGAGGTTTCTTGAAACGTCGCCCCTTTTATTGTCCAGGGCTTCCACCGGTGTCCAGAAATTCCAAGGGCTTGCGTAGAAATTACGTAGAGTTCTCGAGTCCTCGGCGGGGATCACATTGACTGCGATACCGTTGTGATTACGCCTTCAGTCCAGCATGTCGCTGAGTCTTGCGCCGAGGCTATATCGAAGGCCGAACGCGGCGAGGACCGCGAACGCCAGCATGCCGACTAGTCCCGATGGCGCATAGAAGGAAGACACGTCAAGTGTCATCGGGATGCTCGGCACCAGCAGAAACACGAGGGTCGAGGCGATCATGGCGATCAGGCCGACCCGCATCGCAAGGACGAGAATCGTGACCGAGCCAGCCAGCCAGGGAATCATCGCCACCTCGTTCGCGAGGAGATTGCTGCCGGTCGGTAGCCCTGCGATGAACGCGTAGGCGGGATGCAAGACTGCTGCCGTCACGAGTAGCGCGATCCAGTCGCGACGCGCAGCCCAACGCATCAGCAAGACGACGAAGTACAAGATCATCGTGAGCGCCATCGAAACCGCGAGCATGTGCGGCAGTTCGGAGAGCATCGTCGCCGAATCGCGCATTCGATCGGCGTTGGGCAGCGGCTCAACGGTGGGCATCCCTGTCAGTACGCGCACCGTGGCACGCACCACAACACTTACGAAGAAGACCGCAAGCGCGATAGCGGTTCCGAGCAACACCTCGCGTCCGACCACGGGGTCGCGCCACCGGCCGCGGGCGAGACGTGCCCAGCCGATCAGCGCTTTCGGCCACGCCCGCCGCACGTACGGCTCGATCGCAACGTACGTCAGGGCCGAGCTCAGCCCGTGAAGGGACGAGTGAGCCGCCGGGTTGATATTCAGACCCCATTGCATCGCCATTCCGATGCCCCAGGCCGTTGGAGTGAAAAGGAGATCGTAAACGAAGTAGCCGCCAAACACGACGACACCAAAGATGATCGCGCCGTGTCGGTCGGCGCGTCCCCGCCGAATGTTGTGCCACGCCAGAAATGCCGGCAACAGAAACGTGACGGGGAAGATCCAGCCCCCGAGGATTCCCCCCGTGCGCTCTCCACCGACGACGACAAGCTCCCACTCGCGGGCGGCGTCGAGGAAATTATGCTCCGGATCGTCACCCCAGAGGGAAAACGCCTGGACGATGCGGCCGCGATGGGCGGCCGCCTGGAAAACCCAATCCCCGCCGCGGTCTTCCGGGCGAACGACCCGAAACGTCGCTACCTCGTCGCAATAGGCCGGAACCTCACGGACCGGAGGCACCGACTTGATCTCGCTGGGATCCAGTCCTGCACGCGCGAGGATCGGGCTCCAATCCGTGGCAACCGCCGGGGGCCGGTTCGTCGGGTTGTACGACTCCGGCACGACATCCAGATCGACGAGCCGCCCCGAAGACCCCAGCACGATGTCGACCGTGCCCGGTGGGCGTGAAGCCGGATCGCCGGGCCGGGAGATCGGGTTGTGCAAGAAGAGCGGCTGCAACGAACTCCGAGTTGCGCGGTGCCAGTAGTAGTACGCGGGGGGCCACGGAGAACCGTCGTCGGCCGCCGCTTCGTCAAGCGGTCCGCTGGCGAATAGAAGGCTGGTTTGATGTGTCGCGAACTCGTGACCGAGCTCGCGGACGATGTCGCGCGCTATGTTGCCGAGCTCCTTCGGGCTCTTCTCCGGCATCCGCGTCCAGCGTTGCCCGACTCCCGCGAGCTCGCCTGCCGCGAGTGCGGCGGCCAGCGGATCGCCGCCGGGCAATGCTGCCATTACCTCGTAAACGGACGCGGGCCGCTGGGCGGGGTCCGATTCGAGACAGCGCTGCACGATTCGATCGACAGCCGGGTCGATTGACTCGTCGTGCGATTGCATCGACGGTGCCGACGTCGTTGCGTCAGTCGTCGCATTGTCGAACGGCCGCTTGCCCGTGAACAGCTCGTAGAGCACCAGCCCCAGAGAGTAGATATCCGAGCGCCTCGAAACCGTCCCCGACTCCTGCTGCTCCGGCGCCATGTAGGCGGGTGTGCCCGCACGTTGCGGATTCACCTCCAGTTCCTCCGCGAGACCGGCGAGGCCGAAGTCGGTGATGCGCACGTGGCCGCGACCGTCGAGCATCACGTTGGCCGGTTTGAGATCGCGATGCAGGATGCCGTTCTCGTGTGCGGCGGCAAGGCCGGCGCAGAGCTGACGCGCGATCTCGACCGCTTTGTCCTTGCTTGGACGGCCGAGGCGACGCAGCACGTGAGAAAGGTCATCTCCGTCGACGTACTCCATGGAGAAGAAGAAATGCCCGTCGGCATTTGCAATGTCGTAGACGCGGCAAATATTGGGGTGTGCGAGCTGGCGTGCGGTGCGCACCTCACCGCGCAATCGGTGCCACGCCGTCGGGTCCGCAGCGAGCTTCTCAGGCACGAACTTGAGCGCCACCGACTGTCCCAGCTCGAGGTCATCCGCCCGGTAGACCTCTCCCATTCCTCCGCGACCGAGCAAGCCGACGATGCGGAAGCGTTCGCCCAGTTGCGCACCGGGGAGAAACCGCCCGTGAGTCGAGGATGGATCCGTCGAGCCTGTACTTGCGGACACCGCGGTCTTGGTCGGCTGCGCGATCGACTCGGCCTCTAATGCGGCTCCGCAAGACGCACAGAAACGTGCGTCGTCGGGAACATCTGTGGCGCAAGCTGGACATCGCGATACCGGCATCCGACTCCACTCTTCCTCGCTAGGAGCTACGGGGCAGATTCACTCCATGACGGCGTAAGTACGCAGATCATACGCGTAGCTCGCCTCATGTCGAACTCATCCAAGTGGCCTGTTGTGTGGCGTTGGAGCGACCGCGACGCACTGACCAGCGGATCTGAGATCCGATGGTCATGGATGGCGTGCTCTAGGCCAACCGGATAAGTCGATCCATGTCAGCGGTTTAGAAATGGTGCGCCCACCTGGACTCGAACCAGGGACCCGATGGGATGAGAAGGCCGACCTCCGTCGCGGGGTATCCAATTAGGATCCCCAAGACGAACATTTTCGGGCTCAGCAGGCCCATGGCGGAG
>JARRLD010000396.1:0-3694 GCA_037387345.1 Gemmatimonadota bacterium | reverse complement strand
GGTTCAGGGTCCGCTGCTCGATGAAGCGGCTGTAGCTGCCGGTGTAGGCCGTGGCCGTGCCGGACTCGAAGTGGAGGACGTGACTCACCACGTCCTCGAGAAAAGCCCGGTCATGGCTGATCACCAGGACGGTGGCGTCCAACGCGCCGAGGTACTGCTCGAGCCAGTCCGTGGTCTCCAGGTCGAGGTGGTTCGTGGGCTCGTCGAGGAGCAGGACGTCCGCCGGAGCCACGAGCTGCCGCGCCAGGCCGATCCTTCCGGCTTCTCCGCCGCTCAGGCGATCGGCCGGCTGCCGACGAGCCCCCTCCGGATCGAACCCCAGGCCCTGTAGCACGGCATCCACCCGTGCGTCCATCTCGTAGCCGCCCTCCCTGGCGAAGCGCTCCAGGTCCCGGTCGTAGCGGGCCAGCATTTCGGGCGAGGGCTCCAGGTCTGCCATGCGTCGGGCCTGCTCCTCCAGGGAGCGCTCCAGGTCGCGGAGAGGAGCGAAGGCGGAAGCGGCGGCGT
Organism: Gemmatimonadota bacterium; assembly: GCA_037387345.1. Lineage (GTDB taxonomy): Bacteria > Gemmatimonadota > Gemmatimonadetes > Longimicrobiales > Gaopeijiaceae > SZUA-318. The sequence continues at coordinate 3,187 of JARRLD010000396.1, read as the reverse complement.
CCCACACCGTGGCACCCTCGGGAACGGCGCGGTGCTGGTCGAGGAGCGTGATGCGCAGGTCACCGGAGAGGGTCAGCGTCCCATGGGAGGGAGCGACGCGGCCCGCGATGAGGTTGAAGAGCGTGGTCTTGCCCGAGCCGTTTCGCCCCACCACACCCCAGCGCTCGCCCCGACCCACCGTGAAGTCGACGTCCCGGAAGACGGTGGTGACGCCGAACTCGACAGTGAGCCCCGATGCGACGATCTCGCTCACGTCGTTCCTTCAGACTCCCACCACGCTCACGTGCACCGTGCGCTGACGCGGACGGGTATCCGAGTCCACCAGCACCACCTGCTGCCACGTGCCGAGGGGCACGCGTCCCTCCGCGATGGGCAGCGCGAGGCAGGGGCCCACCAGGCACGCCCGTATGTGGCTGTGGCCGTTGTCGTCGTGCCAGGTCTCCTCGTGCTCGTAGCGTGCGTCCCGGGGAGCGAGCCGCTCCAGGGCCGCGGCCACATCGTGGTTTACCAGCCCCGGCTCGAACTCCAGGGTTGTGAGGGAGGCGGTGGAACCGTGAACGAGGAGAGAGGCCTGTCCGGTGGTGACACCCACTTCCGCCACCAGGCGCTGCAGGTCTGCCGTGAGATCCACGATGTGATCGTTGCCTCGCGTGCGGCACTCGAGGGTGCGATGTTCGGCGATCATGCCCAATCCTAACCAACCCCAGGCCCCGACGCAGGAGACGGGGTACGTCCGCCGGCTCGGCTCGTTCGACGCCACGATGGTTGTGGTCGGTGGCATCATCGGGGCGGGCATCTTCCTCAATCCCGCCATCGTGGCCCAGCGCGTGGGCACGGCGGGGCTCGTGCTGCTGGCCTGGAGCCTGGGAGGGGCCATCGCGTTGATCGGGGCCCTGTGCTTCGCCGAGCTCGGTGCCCGGCTCCCTCGGGCCGGCGGCGGCTACGTGTACCTGCGGGACGCCTTCGGTCCTCTCCCGGCCTTCCTGTACGGGTGGACCCAGCTCCTGGTCATCAACACGGGGGGCATCGCGGCGGTGGCCATCACCTTCGCCAGCTACGCGGTGGACCTGACCGGGGCAGGCGATGGGTGGATCAAGCCGCTGGCCGTGGCCGCCATCGTGCTCCTGTCGGGACTCAACGCCGCCGGCGTGCGTTTCGGCGCCCTGGTGCCGAACGCCATCACCGTCCTCAAGCTCTAGGCCCTCGCTCTGCATGTGGCCGCCGGGCCGGGGCTGTGGTTGGGACGAGCTGCGGTCGGGGGTCCCGGACCGAGTGGGGCCGCCGCAGCCTCCCCTCCGGCCACGTCGCTGACGCTGGCCATGGGGACGGCGCTCGTGGCGGTACTCTTCGCGTACGGCGGATGGCAGCACGCCAACAACGTGGCGGAGGAGATCCGGGAGCCGGAGCGGCGGCTCCCTCGCGCCCTGTTGGTCGGCGAGGCGGTCGTGGTCACAGTGTACGTCGCCGCAAACCTGGCCTACCTGGCCGCCCTGGGACCGGAAGGCCTGGCCGAGAGCACGGCTCCGGCGGCCGATGCCCTGCGGGCCGCGGCGGGGCGTTGGGGTGGGGTAGCCATCGGGCTCGGCGTTGCCTGTTCCACCTTCGGAATCCTCAACGTGTTCATCATGTCGGCCCCCCGTATCTACCAGGCGATGGCGGCCGATCGGGTCTTCTTCGCCTCGGTGGCCCGCCTGGCTCCCCGGACCCACACGCCCGTGGTGGGGACCTGGGTGCAGGCTGCGTGGGCCGTGGTGCTGGCGCTGTCGGGCAGCTATGCACAGCTCCTGGACTGGGTGGTCTTCGGTGACTGGATCTTCTTCGGCCTCATCGTGGCCACGCTGTTCGTGTACCGGCGCAGGGACCGCGGCAGAGACGGCGAATCACGGGCCGGTGGCGTGTTCCGCGTGCCGTGGCACCCGTTGATTCCCGGGCTGTTCGTGGCCGCGGCGGTCTTCGTCGTGGCAAGCTCCGTGGTGTCCAACCCCAGGAACGCCCTCTACGGAACGCTGCTCATCGCAGCGGGCGGGCCCGCCTTCGGTGCCTGGCGCCGCGGGCGCTGAGCTGGCACGGCTCCTGCCCCTCTCCCCACGGAAACACGTACCACTTCGCCCTCGCCGCGCGTAGCGGTGAGGGCTACGGCGCATGGGGAGGGTTCTCGATGGAGACGCGAATTCGTGTCGGAAGACTGGTCTTTCTTGGGGTTCTGGCGCTGGCAGCCACGGCCTGTGGGGACGACGGCGTCAAGCCCGACGGACCAGATCCGGCCATTCTGTCTGTGACCCCGGCCACGGGGACGGCCGGCACCGAATTGCACATCGTAGGAACGGATTTCCGGACCGGGGCTTCGGTCACGGTTGGCGGTCTTCCCTCTCCGCAGGTGGATGTGGCCGGTGGCGGCGACGCCTTCGCCATCGTTCCCGAGGGTGTGGAGGCGGACCAGACCTATGACGTCGAGCTCCGGAACACCGACGGGACCAGCGACAAGGTCGCGGCGGCCTTCACGGCGGTCGCGCCCATCCTGAAGTTCGTGAACAGCGCCACCAAGCCATCAGGCAACGTGGGGAGCACGGTCATCATCGAAGGGGACGCCTTCGGCGACGTGCAGGGCACCGGTCAGGTCTACTTCGGGGACGGCGTCACCAGCGCACGACTCCCGGCGACCATCGCCTCACCCGACGACTGGACCAATACGTTCATCGTGACGACCGTGCCCTCGAGCGCGGTGGACGGACCCGTGTCGGTCATGACGGCCACGGGGGAGAGTGCGAGCCTTCCGTTCAAGGTCACCCAGAACGCCGTCTTCAGCCCCTCCACCATCGAGTGGACGGAGACGGCCGGCCTGCCCGAGGCGCTGAGCGGACACGCCGCGGCGTACGTGCCCATCGACGATGCCACCGGCACCACGGTCCAGAGGGCCTACGTGGTGGGCGGCACCCGGGAGAACGGAGAGCTGACCGCCCAGGTGCATCACGCCGTCATCCAGGAGTCGGGAGGCCTGGACCCGTGGGTCAGCGGCACGGGACTGACCGCCCCCAGGGCGTTCTCCAGCGTGGTGGCCGCCACGCCCTTCAACTCCACGGTGCCAGGCTCGGGTCGCCTCTTTGTCCTGGGCGGGATCGACGACCCGGGCTCCCCCGAACCACGGTCTACTCCATGGAGCTCGATGCGGACGGTAACCTCGGAGAGG
>JARRLD010000395.1:0-7262 GCA_037387345.1 Gemmatimonadota bacterium | reverse complement strand
CCCAGGGACGCCTGGAGAACGCCGACCTCCTGATCCGCGACGGACAGATCGCCGAGGAGGGGACCGACCTGGACGCCCCGCGCGGCGCGGTGGAGATCGACGGAACCGGCAAGCACGTGACGCCGGGCCTCATCGATCCCCACATCCACTCGGGTGTGAGCGACGTGAACGAGACCGGCGCCACCATCGTGCCCGAGGTCCGCATGGGGGACGTCATCACGCACAACAACATCTGGGCGTACCGTCAGCTCGCTGGCGGGCTCACCACGGCCATGATCAAACACGGGTCGGCCAATCCCATCGGTGGCGAGAACGTCATCGTCAAGATGCGCTGGGGAGGGCTTCCCGAGGAGCTCAAGCTCGAAGGGGCCACCCGGACCGTGAAGTTCGCCCTGGGTGAGAACCCCAAGCGCTGCTGCTACGAGGGGCGGTACCCCAACACGCGCATGGGTACCCAGGAGATCATCCGCGACCACTTCCTGGCCGCCCGGGACTACGAGCGCGACTGGCAGCGGTGGGAGGAGACGGGCGAGGGCCCGCCGCCCCGCCGTGACCTGAGGATGGAGGCCATCCTCGACATCCTGAACCAGGAGCTGCTCGTCTCGTCGCACGGATACCGCGCCGACGGCTATCTGGCGCTCATCCGCCTGGCGGAGGAGTTCGGCTTCCGGGTCCAGGTGCTGCAGCACGCGCTGGAAGCCTACAAGATCGCGCCCGAGCTGGCGGAGGCCGGCGTGGCGGCGGCGGTGTGGAGTGACTGGGGCGCCTTCAAGATAGAGGCGTACGACGCCACGAAGTACAACGCCCGCATCCTCATGGAAGCCGGCGTGACGGTGTCGCTGCATTCGGACAACGCCCAGCTCGCCAGCCACATGAACTGGGAGGCCGGCAAGCTGCTGCGCACCGGACTGACCGAAGAGCAGGCGCTGACGACGGTCACCCTGAATGCCGCCAAGGTGATCGACATCGACGACCGCGTCGGCTCCCTGGAGGCCGGCAAGGACGCCGACTTCGTCGTCTGGAGCGGCAACCCCCTGTCGCAGTTCACCCGGGCCGAACAGACCTGGGTGGACGGCCGCCGCTACTTCTCCATCGAGCAGGACGCGGCCCTGCGCGAGCAGATCCAGACGGAGCGTCAGCAGCTGATCCAGGCGGTCCTGGCGGCCGCCGGGAGCAGCCGGAGCGGTGACAGGACCGCAGCCGGCGGGAGGGACTAGACCATGCACACCAAACGGCGTAGCGACATGACACGATCAGGAATCCGCTTCGAGGGGATGGCGCGCGGCGTTCTCGCCTTCGGGGTGACCGCCACGTTGGCGGTGGCCGCCCTGCCCCAGGCCGCGTCGGCGCAGGTGCGCATGACGGTGCCCCGGCAGTCGGAGCCCATCGCCCTGCAGGGCGCCACCATCCACACCGTGACCAACGGCGTCATCGAGAACGGCACCATCGTCTTCGACAACGGCATGATTACCGCCGTGGGCGCCGACGTGGAGATCCCCGCCGGGGCCCGGGTGGTGGACGTGAGTGGCAAGCACATCTACCCCGGGCTCATCGACGCCTATTCCACGGTCGGCATCTCCGAGATCGGCGCCGTGGACATGTCCAACGACGTGAACGAGGTCGGTGACTTCAACCCCAACGTCACCGCCGCCCTGGCGGTGAACGCCGAGAGCCGGCACATCGGGACCTCCCGATCCCAGGGCGTCCTGACGACGCTCACCACGCCGGGTGGCGGGCTCATCTCCGGCATGTCCTCCGCCATGGCGCTGGAGGGTTGGACATGGGAGGAGATGTCGCTGGAAAACGCGGCGGCCCTCAACATCAACTGGCCCAACCCGAATCCCCGGCGGCGGAGATTCGGCGGGTTCGGCGGCTTCGGAAACCAGGGCGGAGATCAGCCCACCTACGAAGAGCGGGTGCAGGAGCTCAAAAGCTACTTCGCCGAGGCCCGGGCCTACCGCGACGCCGTGGCCGCCGGTGAGGATGTCCGCACCGACGCCCGGTACATCGCCATGATCCCGGCGCTGAACCGCGAGATCCCGGTGGTGGTGGCGGCGAACAGCGCGGCGCAGATCAACGACGCCATCACCTGGGCCAAAGAGGAGAACCTGCGCCTGGTCCTCCGGGGCGGCGACGACGCCATCCACGTGGCGGACCGCCTCGTGGCCGAGGACATCCCCGTCATCCTGACGTCCACCATGGACGCGCCGCGCCGTGCATACGAGGGATACGACGGTGCGTACCGCCGGGCCGCCGATCTGTACGAAGCAGGCGTGAGATTCGCCATCTCCGGTGGGGCGGAGTCCCTGGGCACGGACCGCCTCCCCTACGAAGTCGGCGTGGCCGTGGCCTTCGGCCTTCCCGAAGAAGAGGCCATCAAGGCGGTGACCATCAACGCCGCCGAGCTCATGGGCCTCGACGACCGCCTCGGCTCGCTGGAGCCCGGCAAGCAGGCCACCCTGCTGATCACCACAGGCACGCCCATCGACATGATGAGCGACATCGAGCAGGCGTACATCCAGGGCCGCGAGCTCGACATGAACGATATCCAGAAGCACTTCTTCCAGAAGTACATGGAGAAGGTGCATCAGCGGATGAGGATCATCTCCTAGCAAGGCGGCGGCGGCCCGACAGGACCCGGCTGCCCCAGGAGCCGAAGCCCCGCCCGGTCACGCGACCGGACGGGGCTTCTCAGCGACGGTCCAGCTCTACACCCTCCGCCCCGGACCCCGCCTCGGCCGCACCTCCCGCACCGGAAACGCGCTCAGATGGGCAAGACGCCCCTCATCCACCAGCTCACCACCGACGACGGTGTGCGTGAGCACGCTGTAGCGTCCGAGCCCCACCGTGGGGGCCGAGGTGCGCGTCGAGCCCGTCACCTTCCGCATGAACCGTCGGGCGACGGGCTCCCGCCACCGCTCGTCATCGACGTGCGACGTGGGCTGATCCGCGAACCGGTACGGTGGGCCGTGCTTCCGTCCCCCGTGGCCCAGGGCGTCCCGATCGAGACCGTCCATGAGATATCCGTTCAGGAGCCTCTGGTGCAGCCGCTCGTACAGCGCCTGGCTCCCGATGACGTCCAACCCCAGCGCCCCCTCGGGCGTCAGCGCCAGCAGCCCCACCTGTCCCTCTACCGTGGGAAACCCGTCGGCCCAGGCATCCAGGTCCAGACGGCGCGCTGTGTAGGCCTCGTCCAGCGCGCCCGTGTCGGAGCGCACGCCGAGCTTGGCGCTCAGCTCGCCGATCTCGCCCCACACCGCGCCCTGGGCTCCGGCCAATGCCTCGGGCGAGGGCGCCCTCTGCGCCTGCACCGCTTCGCTCTCCACCTCCCGGGCCCGGCGACGCACCTTCGACGGTGAGTGGTCGGGTGCCGATCGGAAGTGCCGCGCGTCGAAGCGCCACCGGCCTTGCTCCATGCAGGAGACCGGGATTTCCGTGTCGCGCTTGGCGCCGAGGAGGATGGAGCGGTTGGTGGTCCGGTTCTGCTTGGCTCCGATGAGCTGCTCGCCATCCAGGACGAGCACCGTGCGCTCACCCAGGTTCTCGACGTGCAGCGTCGGCACGGTGCCCTGCCCCAGTTGAATGTCCAGCATGGTCACCTCCAGTTGACAGTGTCAACTCCAATGTACTCGGTCGAGTTGACAGTGTCAACCGTGCACCCGTATCCTTATGTATGTTCTTCTCCCGCCACCCAGCCGCATGACCGACCCGACCACCCGGAACGAGCCGGACCTCCGCACCCTCCTGATCCGGGCGGCCCTGGAGATCCTGGAGGAGCCGGACACGCCCCTGGACCTGCGCAAGGTCGCGGAGCGGGCGGGAAAGAGCCGCACCGCCCCGTACCTCGTATTTGGGAAGGAGCGAGAAGGGGGAGGTGTGGTCGCCCTCAGGCTGGCCGTGGCGGCCGAGGGTATGCGGAGGCTCCTCCGGGAAGTGACCCGGGTCGCGCACCGCAAAGCCGACCCGCTCACGGCCTTCCACGACGTGGCCGAGGGGTTCTTCCGCTTCGCCAAGGAGCACGAGCGATTGTTCCGGCTCATGTTTGGGCCGGAGATCGGCGTGGCCTCCCGGCTGGGCACAGCCAAAGCGTCCACCCAACGCGAATTCCGGGACCTGGTCGAGGTCAGAAGACAGCTGGAAGCCCTGGTTCAGTGGATCATCCAGCGTGCCCAGGAGCATCGCCTACTCTCCAGCGGCGAGGCACGTCGGCAGACCATGATGGCCTGGGCCACCCTTCAGGGGATCGCCCTGCTCCTCCTCGACGACGTCGTCCAACTGGCGGGCGAAGGCACGACCTCGGCGGAAGCCGCGAACCTGGCTGCGGAAGCCGTCATGGGCACCACCCCCACGTCCATGACCCAGGCGGCCCTTTTCTTGCGGGAAGCGCAGGAGCAAAAAGCCCGCGTGGCGGAGGCCGATGAGCCGGAGGTCGCCTGGACGCTGGACCGGCTGGCGGCCCCGCCCCTGGAGGATCGCCCGGAGATACGGGACTCGTTCGGGGCCCTGGACGAGCGGGACCTCTCGGCGCCCCCAGAGCCGGACCTCTCCGCGATTCCCCGGGCCAGCATGCCCGCGCCGTCTTCGCCGGCGAAGTCCCGGCGCCTCGGGAGGATACGCGCCTCGGCCCCGGAGCAGAACCTGCCCTCGCTCCACAACACAATTTCGCACCCTGCCCTCCGCCGCGCCCTCGCCGCGCGCACTGCCCTGCGCGGCGCCCGCATCCTGTGGATCGACGACCACCCGGAGTGGATCGAGTGGGAGAGGCGGATGCTGGAGCGCCTGGAGATTGAGGTGACCACTGCCGCCAACACGGGCCGTGCCCTGAAGGAGCTCGGGGCGGATTCCTACGATCTGATCCTGTCCGACATCGCCCGGGGCTCCCGCAGGGACGAGGGCGTGGCCGCGCTGCCCAACCTCCGATCGGTGGCGCCCGACACGCCCGTCATCTTCTACGTGGGCGCCGTGGACGAGGGGCGCGGACTTCCCCCCGGGTCGGCCGGGATCACCAACCAGCCCGACGAGCTCCTGCACCTGGTGCTGGACGTGCTCGAGCGGAGGCGCAGCTGACGGGCGGTCGCGGAGTCGGCGGGTCCGGGAGCGGGGGCGGCGCCGACGGGTGGCTGCCCGTCTCCCCCGACGTGCTCCGGGCCATCGTCGGAGGCTACGAGCTCAACCCCATGGGAATCCACGGCCTCCCCCACTGGGGACGGGTGATGGAGAACGGCAGGCGACTGGCCCAGGCGGCGGGCGCCGACCCGCTGGTCGTGGACCTCTTCGCCCTATTCCACGACGCCAGGCGACGCAACGAGGGCCGTGACCCGGGCCACGGCGCCCGGGGAGCGGAGCTGGCCCGTGAGCTGCGTGACGCGCTCCCGCCCCTCACCGAGGGACAGCTTGACCTCCTGTGCGAAGCCTGTACCCACCACACCGACGGCCGCGTCCACGCGGATCCCACCATCGGCGTGTGCTGGGACGCCGATCGTCTGGACCTGTGGCGCGTCGGGGTCCGGCCCTCCGGTGACCTGCTCTCCACCGCGGCGGCCCGGGAGCCGGCGGTCCTGGCCCGGACGCGCGAGCGGAGCTCGGAATACGTCGTGCCGGGGTTCGTGATGGAGGAGTGGATGCGCGTGGTGGGAGAGTAGCCCCGGTGGCTGCGGCGGACCTGCGGCAGCTGCTCCAGCCCCGCGGGATGGGCACCGCCCGCCAAAGCACGCCGTGCAACCGGAAATTGTTGAGGCAGTGTCGGAGTAAGAAGGAGTAGGTCGTGCAGTCCGACGTGGTCGGCGACCACGGCGGCGGCATGCCCTATCCGAAGCCTGGCGGGGGCTGACGCAGATGGGATCATGATCGGTGCGGGTGATCCCGAGATTGGCTCGATGCGGAGGTAGAAACCGTGATTCGCCCCTATGGCCGGCTGGCCCTTCTCGCCCTGATCGTGGTCGGCTGTGACGACCCAACAACCACCCCCGCTCCTCACCTCGCCGGCGAGGTCTCCCTGTACGATGAGCTGGGCCACCGCCTCCCATCGGCTGGCCAGGTCAGCGTCGGGGTGCTCACCCCGAGCAGCGTCAGGCAATACCAGACCTTCACCGACGATGAGGGTCGCTTCCAGGTGGAGCTGCCCGACGCGGAGTCCTTCGACCTCATGCTCTCCCGGGACGGATTCGGTGACATGTTCCGCTACGGGGTCGTGCAGGAGCGTGAGCCCGTCCGGGTTGACATGTTCGCCCGTTCCTCGGCGGCGGTCACGGCGGCGAGCGCCTGGGCGGAGTCGTGCGGCGTGCTCTGTCTGCGACTGGCGCTGGAGGTGGACGATTTCTTCGTTCCGGGCGCCGGGAGGCGGCTATTCCGCATCTTCCTGGGCACCGATCCGGAGCTGAAGGATTGGGCGTACGACGTGACCGACCTCCTCGTCGTGTCCAACGATCAGCCCGGGCTGGTGCGGACCGGCGACGCCGCGGCCTTCGAGCTGGATGGGCTGAGGGGGCTCCTCGACGGATTTCCCCCGGGCGCGACCGTGCACGTTCTGGTCCACGGCGCCACGGAGAACCTGACGAACAGCTATCGGCAGCCGTGGTCGGACCTCGAGATCTTCACCGACCTGTCGCTCACTTCGGCCAGAACCTCGTTCGTCATGCCCTGAGATGCGTTCGCAAGACACCCCAAAGACCGAATGGGGTGGACCTTGTGGGGGATTCAGGGGGTCACCGCGGTCGCTCGTGCCCCCGCCGCCCTCGCCCCGCTACTCCGACACCCCCGCGGGCCTCAGGTACCGGTCCAGCCAACCGAGCATCTCCTCCCACCAGATGAAGGCGTTCTGGGGCTTGAGGACCCAGTGCCCTTCATCGGGGAAGTAGAGCAGACGCGCCGGCACGTCCTGGCGGCGGAGGGCGGTGAAGGTGGCCAGCCCCTGGTCCAACGGGACCCGGTAGTCCAGGGCACCGTGGATCACCAGGGTGGGTGTCTTCCATGCGGCGACGTGGTTCGCGGGATTCCATCGCTCGAACCCCTCCGGGTTGGTCCAGGGAGTCCCCCCGAACTCCCACTCCGGGAACCAGAGCTCCTCGGTGGCGCCGTACATGCTCGGGATGTCGAACAGACCGTCATGGTTGATCAGCGCTCGGAACCGGTCGGTCTGGCCGTTGATCCAGTTGATCATGTACCCACCGTACGACGCCCCCGCCGCGGCGACCCGGGTCTCGTCCAGGAAGGGATACGTGGCAAGGGCGTGGTCCAGCGCCGCCATGAGGTCCTCGTAGACC
>JARRLD010000394.1:0-8941 GCA_037387345.1 Gemmatimonadota bacterium | reverse complement strand
TGTCGCTCCCTGTGTTCCTCGCCCGGACCCCGCCTTCCCGGGCCCTCCGGCGATCCGTGGTATCGAGAGGCAACGGCCCTCCTCCGGCGCGTACGGCCCCCGGGAGGTTCAGGCCATGGCCTTCCGCGTGAGCTCGACGATGTCCACCGGACGCTCGGCAACGGCAATGCCGTTCTCCTCAAAGGCCCGGGTCTTCTCCTCCGCAGTAACGGAGGACCCACTGATGATGGCTCCGGCGAGCCCCATACGGCGACCGGGAGGTGCCGTCCGGCCCGCGATGAAGCCCACCACCGGCTTGCTCATCCGGGAGCTGACGTAGGCGGCCGCCTCTTGCTCGTCCGTGCCCCCGATCTCGCCGATCATCACGATGACCGTGGTGTCCGGGTCGGCTTCGAAGGCCTCCAGGCAGTCGATGAAGTTCGTGCCGATGAGGGGGTCGCCCCCGATGCCCACACAGGTGGTCTGACCCATACCGACTCTGGTGAGCTGGTGCACCGCCTCGTAGGTGAGCGTCCCGGACCGGGATACGAGCCCCACCGGGCCCTCGGCCACGATCTGCGCCGGCAGGATTCCCACCTTGCATTTCCCGGGCGAGATCACTCCGGGGCAGTTGGGGCCCAGGACCCGCACCCCGTGATCCCGGGCGAACGCGTGGGCTCGGGCCATGTCCTGAACCGGGATGCCCTCGGTGATGGCGACCACCAGGTCCACTCCCGCGTCCGCGGCCTCCATGACGGCCCCGGCGGCGAACGCGGGTGGCACGTACACCACCGAGGCGTTGGCACCCGTCGCGGATACCGCTTCGTCCATGGCGTTGAAGATGGGCACCGTCGTTCCATCGGGTCCCGCGAAGCTCTGTCCCCCCTTACCCGGGGTCACTCCTGCGACGACGTTCGTGCCGTACTCCATCATCTGGCGGGTGTGGAACGAGCCGTCACGGCCGGTGATGCCTTGAACGACCAGCCGCGTGTCGTTGTCGATGAATATCGCCATGGTCCGCTACGCCTTTGCCATCTGAACGGCCTTCTCCACGACCTCGTCCATGGACGTGTAGGCCGAGAATCCCGCTTCTTCGAGGATCTGGACGCCGAGCTCCTGGTTCGTTCCCGTCAACCGGATCACGATGGGCACGTCGATCTGGAGGCGCCTGGTGGCTTCCACGAGGCCGTTCGCCACGTCGTCACAGCGAGTGATGCCCCCGAAGATATTGAACAGGATGGCCTTCACGTTGGGATCGGCCGTGATGATCTCCAGGGCAGCCACCACCTTGTCGGGATTCGAGGAGCCGCCGATGTCGAGGAAATTGGCGGGCTCTCCACCGTAGTACTTCACAAGGTCCATGGTCGCCATCGCCAGACCCGCTCCGTTGACGCAGCACCCGACGTCGCCGTCGAGCTTCACGTAGCTGAGACCCGCCGCCCGTGCCTTGATCTCGGCTTCCGGCTCGTCGGAGGTATCCCTCATCGCCGCCACCTCCGAACGACGGAAGAGCTCGGAGTCGTCGATGCTCATCTTCGCATCGATAGCCAACACCTCACCGTCCGGCGTCGTGATCAGCGGGTTGATCTCGGCCATGGAGGCGCCGGAGTCCACGAACGCCCGGTACAGCTGCCCGATCACCCGGGTGGCCTGTTTGATGACGGCCGGATCGTCGTAGAGGAAGTTGGCCAGCCATTGAGCCTGGTGTGGCAGGAGCCCGTAGCGCGGATCGACCGTGAGCTTTCGGATCGCGTCGGGATGGGTGGCCGCCACCTCCTCGATGTCGACGCCGCCTTCGGCGGAAACCATGAACGTGGGCGCCTGCCTTACCCGGTCCACCAGAACCCCCACGTACGCCTCGGAGGCGATGTCCACGGCGGGAGTCACCAGTACCTTCCGCACGGTGAGCCCCTTGATCTCCATGCCGAGAATGTTGCTCGCGTGCTCCCGCGCCTCTTCCGGGGTCTTGGCCAGCTTCACTCCGCCAGCCTTGCCGCGGCCCCCGGAGTGGACCTGGGCCTTGACCACGACCATCTGACCGTACTTCCCGGCGAGGGCCTCCGCCTCCTCCGGCGTGGTGGCGATCTCGCCGGGAGGCACCGGCATTCCCGCAGCTCGGAAGCGCTCTTTCGCCTGGTATTCGTGAATGTTCATACCGTCGTAGGGTTCCGTCGTCGGGGGCTGCTCATCCGCCCGAAGGTCGCTCCTTTCGGGCGTGGCGGAAGGGCGGGACCGTTGAAGCTACCAGGCCGCCGGAAGGGGATCAACGGCCCTCCTCGCCGCCGGATCGTTCGATCTCCTGGAGGAGGGCACGGAGCTCCACCAGGGCCGCACCGAAGCCCTGCCAATCCCCCCTGCGGAGACGGGCTTCCGCCTGATCCAGGAGGTCGAGGGCCGCCGTGGGCCATGTTCCCGGAACCGGGGCCTCCCTCGCTTCCGTGCCCGCGCGCTCCACGCGAGCGGGCGGACCAGCAGCGGAACCGGCCAACTCGTCGATGGCGTCCCGCAGGCCTTCGGCCATGGCCACGCGTCTCCCGTCACTCACCACGAACCTCCGCAGCTCCGGAATGGCGTCCGCTTCGGCCGCCAGGAACACGGGCTCCAGGTAGAGAAGCCTGCCGCCGACCGGAACGAGGTGCAGGTGCCCCGTCCACACCTCGCTACCCCCGGTTCGCCACAGCGAGAATTGCTGGGAGATCTGCGGGTCCTGCTCCACCAGCGCCTCGATCTGGCGCGGACCCGGCACCTGGTCCTCCACGGGGACGTCGAATTGGACCAGCTCCGGCACTCCGTCGTCGTCGATGCGGGCCACGAGGATCGCCGTGAGATTCTGACGCCCTGCCGGGACGAAGACGGTGGTCAGCTGAAACCGGGCCTCCTCCTCTCCCGGGAGGGCCCAGATCCCGTACTCAGGCCGGTAGGGCACAGGGCTGGTGCCCTGAGCGAGCTCGTGTGGGAGCGACCAGACGTCTCGCTGGCCGTGGAAGGCCGGTGCGGTCTCCTGGTGGTATTGGAGGAGCACCTGCGCTTGAAGCGAGAGGAGCTCCCTGGAATACCGCACGTGCGTCTTCACTCCTTCGGGCATCTCGGAGATGGGCTTGAACAGACTCGGGAAGGCGGCGGCGTAGGCATCGGCGTAGGGATCCGGAACGGGGACCCGGTAGAGATCCACCTCGCCCGTCACCGCGTCCACGGTGATCTTCACGCTGTTGCGCACGTACTGACGCTCATGAGCCGACGAGAGCGGGAATGCGCGTGTGGCGGTGAATCCCTCGAGCAACCAGACGATCCCTCCGTCGGCGATGACCGGGTAGGGGGGGTCGAAGTAATGGAGGAACGGCGCGATGGCCCGGACCCGTTCTCGTACCCTGCGCCGGAAGATGAAGCGACTCTGTTCCGTCACTTCCGACGCGAACAGGAGGTTGGCGTCGCGGAACCGCCAGGCCATGGCCAGCGTTCTGAGGCCCGACCCGAGCTCGATCCCCGCCGGGAAGTCGACGTTCACCTCGCCCGGTCCACCGTCCGCTGCCAGGAACTGATCCACCCCAGGATTGATGACGGCATGCAACTGGGGCCGTGCACCGTAAAAGACCTGCGGCCGGTCCAGATTCAGGGCCGGAGGCGCCTGCGCGTCCCCTGCGGACTCGGGTGGGATTCCCGAGATGAGCATGGGTGGGCGACCCTCGGCGGTCCGTCCGGACGCCAGGCTGGCGACGGCGCCCATCCCCTCCACGTAGAGCTCCCGAAGGTGGAGGTTCTGCCAGTTCGGGTCCTGGATCCCTCCGGGATCCACCTCCCGCACGGAGACGGCCACGGGCACCAGGCCCCGCGGTGAAGGATACCGGTCGATGGTCACGGACGTGAAGTCGTAGTAGGGGAACCGGGCCTCCAACTCCTGGAACGTCGTGAGAAGAGCACCTTGGTTCCAGACCGGCAATCCCTCGAACTGGTCATCGGCGCGGGCCCAGTCCACCGCTTCGCCGGGCCGATACTCGAAGCGTAGCAGGTCGACGTCGTCCAGCCCGAAGCCCGCGCGGGTGAAGGCCAGGTTGTGCTCGATGTAGGGGGTCTCACGCCCCAGCTCGTTGGGCTCGACCCGGAAGCGCTGGACCAGAGCGGGATAGAACTGCCCGATGAGGATGGATGCCACAACGACGGCGACGAGTGAGGCCACCACGGGGACGCTGCGGTTCCGCCAGGAGCCCCAAATGGTGGCCGCGGTTGCCATGACGCAGACCACGGTGAGGGTCTGCAGGGCCGGGAGTCGCGCCTGGGCATCCGCGAACCCGAAGATCCCCTGAACTCCGGAGTTGCCGTCCAGTAGCAACAGGTAGCGGCCCAGCCAGAGGCGCGCGCCCATGAGGAGGAAGAAGACTGCGATGAGCGCCCCCAGGTGCACCCGCGGAAGCTGCTGGGCGGTCACCTTGCCGCGATCCCACCGGAGGGCCCCGGTGGCGGCGTATCCGCCGGCGGCCAGGGTGAACAGGAGGAACGTGACCACCAGCGCGAACGTCGCGATGCTCCCGAGGACCGGGACCAGGAATACGTAGAAGCCGACGTCGTGGCCCAGGATGGGCTCCGTGAGGCCCCAGGACGGCGCTCGCGTCAGCAAGAGCGTCTGCAGCCCGACGGACCTCGGAACTGCTGCGCCGAACCAGACGGCCAGCAGGGCGGCCACGGCGATCATGGTCAGCAGGACGTAGCTTCTGGGCAGCTGCTCCGAGATCTCGAGATTGCCGAAGCGCCGCTTGATCTGGATGCCACCGAGCGTTGCCGAGACGATCCGCAGGTTGAAGAAGACCAGCGCACCCACTCCGAGGCCCGCGACGATCCGCCCACCCCATTCCCACAGCACGCGGCGCCAGAAGACGTCCAGGTAGCCGACCTCGGCCTGCCAGAGGATCTCGGTGTAGGCCATGGTGGCCAGACGGCCCGCGGTGATGATCAGACCCAACCCGACGAGTGCCGCGATGAGCAGCCGTCCCCCCCTGAGGGACTTCATGAAGCCCCTCACGTGGGGCGACGACGGAACGAGGATCGGCTCAACGCGACCTCACAACGTGATGCCCCGCCCACGGAGCCAACTCCCCACTTCCGCCCGGATCTCCTCCAGGCGGTCCCGAGTCTTGGCTTCGAAGCGGGCGACGATGACCGGCTGGGTGTTGGAGACCCGGAGGAGCGCCCAGCCATCACCGAAGAGCACCCGGACCCCGTCCACGTCGATGACGTCGTAGAGGCTACGGAAATGCGCCAGGGCAGCGTCCACGATGGTCCACTTCTGCTCCTCGGTGACCTCGATACGTATCTCCGACGTGGACACGTAGGCGGGAAACCCGGCAATCGCGTCGGCGAGGGACGCTTCCGCGCGCGCCACCAGGTCGATAAGACGGCAGGCGTTGTACAGGGCGTCGTCGAACCCGTAATAATCGTCGGCAATCATGATATGACCGGAAAGCTCACCCGCCAGGAGGGCACCCGTCTCCTTCATCTTCCTCTTGATGAGGGAGTGGCCGGTCTGCCACATGATGGCCTCGCCTCCCGCGGCGTCGTAGACCTCCGGCAGCACCTGGGAGCATTTTACGTCGAACACCAGCTTCTGGCCTGGCCCCCGCTTTTGGAGGAGGTCCAGCCCGTACAGGAGGAGAAGCGTGTCCCCGCGCACGACGTTTCCCTCTCCGTCCACCACACCGATGCGATCGGCGTCACCGTCGAAGGCCACACCCAGCTCGAGTCCCCCCTCCCGCACGGCGTCGATGAGGTCCTGGAGGTTTTCGTCCACCGTCGGATCGGGGTGATGATTCGGGAAGGTGCCGTCGGACTCGCAGAAGAGCGGAGTCACCTCGGCCCCGAGCGCCTCCAGGAGAGGGACGGCCACGAGCGCGCCGGTGCCGTTCCCCGCATCCACGGCCACCCTGACCGGTCGCCTCAGGGTAAACCGGCCCGCCACGTCGGCCACGTATCGATCCAGGACCTCCTGGCGCTCGCAGCCTCCCTCCCCGGAGGACACGGCTCCCTCGACGATCCGTCGATAGAGGTCCTGGATGTCCTCCCCGAAAAGCGACGCCCGGCCCACGGACATCTTGATGCCGTTCCACTCGGGAGGGTTGTGGGAGCCGGTGATCTGGACGCCCCCGTCCGTCTCCAACGTGACCTCGGCCCAGTAGAGGACCGGCGTGGGAACCATGCCCACGTCGAGCACATCGGCACCGGTGGAGCGGATTCCCGCGATCAGCTCGTTCGCCAGCTCCCCGGACGTGAGCCGGTTGTCATGGCCCACGGCGATCCGTGGCGCGTCCTTTCCGGTGACCTCCTGGACGTGCGTGGCGAACGCTCGCCCGACGGACCCGGCGATGCCCGCATCCAGGTCCTTCCCGACGATGCCGCGAATGTCATACTGGCGAAAGATGTGGCGCGGAGGGCTCGTCATGAGACTCTCACGTAGGGGACTCAAGGAAGCTAGACGGCTCCGCGGCGACCGGTCAACGCGGAGCTTCCGGATCGTCGGGTGCTCACCGTCCTCCGGAATCAGGGGCCCACCCCGAGGAGCGCACCTCCCATGGCCCCCAGTCCCTGCACGCTTACCCGGGCAAACTCGAGCGTGGCCGACGGGAAGATCCCCAGATAGAGAATCAGGGCGACGCTCGCCACCAGAGCAAAGCGCATGGGAAGCGGCGTGGTCACACCGTCGTGCTGGCCTTCGGCCATGGGCTCGCGCATCCACATGAACCAGGCCACCCGCAGATAGTACCAGTAGGACACGACCGTGGTCAGGACCAGGATGACCGACAGCACCCAGAGCTGGGAGTCCGCTGCTCCCTGCAGCAGGTAGATCTTCCCCATGAAGCCCCCCGTCCCGGGAAAGCCGGCGAGAGAGAGGAGGAAGATGGTGAGGAAGACCCCCAGAGCCGGCTGCGTCCAACCAAAGCCGGCGTAGTCCTCGATCTGGAGGCGATCCTCTCCCTGGTGCGCCACGCTGATGACGATGGCGAACGCGCCGGTAGAAGAGCATGCCCGCGGCTGCCGTCTCGTTGGCAGCGGTCATGGCGACCAGGAGGTAGCCGGCGTGGGCGATGCTGGAATACGCCAGCATTCGCTTCACGTTGGACTGGACCAGGGCGATAAGATTCGCCGCCACCATGGTGATGGCCGCGAGCCACCACAGGATGGGGTACCAGGAGTCGTACGCCGAGTCGAATGCGACCAGGAAGACCCGCAGGAAGGCCACGAACGCCGCCGCCTTCACTCCGGCGGACATGAAGGCGGTGACCGGGGCTGGCGCTCCTTCATAGACGTCGGGCGTCCACATGTGGAAGGGCACGGCGGAGACCTTGAAGGCGAACCCGATGGCCAGAAGAGCGATGCCCACCCCGAGCAGGCCGCCGTTCGCGGTTCCATCCATGGCGCTTCCGGCGATGGCCTCGATGTTCGTGCTTCCCGTGGCCCCGTAGACGAGCGCGATACCGTAGAGGAAGAAGCCCGTGGAGAACGCTCCCAGGAGGAAATACTTCAGTCCGGCCTCCGCGGATTTCCGATCCCGACGGTTGAACGCCGTGAGGGCGTACACCCCGATGGACATCACCTCGAGGCCGAGGAAGATGACGATCAGGTCGCGGGCGCCGGCCATGAACATCATGCCTGCGGTGACCAGCAGAACGAGTCCGTAGAACTCCCCCGCCTGGAGCCGCTGGCGCTGCACGTACGAGAACGAGATGAGGATGGCCAGGGCCGCCGCGATCAGGAAGATCCAGTTGGCGAAGAGGCGGAAGTGGTCCACGGCGATCATGCCGCCGGCGCCCACCTCGGTGACGCCGTACAACCAACCGTTGAAGAAGGCGGCCACGAGGATCCCCACGAGGGCGAGCCAGCCGAGGTCGCCCCCTCCCTGTGAGGAATCCGCCGCCTGCGGCCGGTGTCGCCCCGAGACGCCGGACACCAAAACGATCATGCCCCACGTGCACAGAACGATCTCGGGGAGGAGTGCCCACACATAGTGGAGCTGAACGCTGAAGTCGAGAGTCATATGGCTACTGGTCGGCGGCGGCGAGGGAGAGGCCCTCGTCGTCCGCAGGTTGGGTCGGCTGCGCGGCAGTCACACCGAGCTCCGCCGTGTCCGACATCTCACCATCCGCCACCGCGCCCTCCACCCGCTCGAGAACCATCTGGACGCTGGGTTCCATCCGCTCCAGGATGGGCGTCGGGTACCATCCGATCCAGATCATCAAGGCACACAGAGGAGCCAGGATGGCGATTTCCCTCCGCGACAGGTCCTCCATCTCGCGGTTCTCCGGCTTCTCCAGCTTGTTGAAGAACACGCGCTGGACCATGGGGAGCATGTAGTAGGCCGCGAAGATGACCCCCGCCGCCGCCACCACGGCAAACACCCGATGCGTCTCGAACGCGCCCATCAGCGCCAGGAACTCGCCCACGAATCCACTGGTTCCGGGGAGGCCGATGGACGCCAGGGCGGTGATCATGAAGGCCGTCGCGAACCACGGCGTCACCCGGCCGATCCCACCGAAGTCGGCGATCTGGCGGGTGTGGCGGCGCTCATAGAGCATGCCGAGGAGGAGGAAGAGAGCTCCGGTGCTCAGGCCGTGGGAGATCATGACGACGAGCCCGCCCTGGAGGCCATTGACCGAGAGGGCGAAGATGCCCAGCACGACGAAGCCCATGTGTGCCACCGATGTGTACGCCACGAGCTTCTTGGCGTCGGGCTGGACGGCGGCCACCCAGGCCGTATAGAGGATTCCGATGACCGCCAGCACGAGCATGGTGGTCACGACCGTGGGATGCCGGGATGCCAGCGGGAACAGGGGAAGCAGGAACCGGAGGAACCCATAGGTGCCCATCTTGAGGAGAACCGCGGCGAGGATCACGGAGCCGGGAGTGGGAGCCTCCACATGGGCATCCGGGAGCCACGTATGCAGCGGGAACAGGGGAACCTTGACGGCAAACGCCAGAG
>JARRLD010000393.1:0-3824 GCA_037387345.1 Gemmatimonadota bacterium | reverse complement strand
GCCGCCATGCGGTCAACCGCCCGGGGCCTCCACCCTGGCCTGGAGGAAGGCCGGATCGAGGGCCGACAGTCCGATCTGATCCACCGCCACCTCGCCGGCCTGCGTCCGGTCGAAGACCAGCCGGACGGCCCTCAGGCTCGCGAAATCCAGTGCCGGATTCAAGGCGGTGAAGTCACCCAGAGGAATGGAATAGGTCTGGAGGATCAGCTCCCAGGGGTGATCGAAGCGCCGCTGCTCCAGATCCCGCCGGCGCAGCACGTGTGCCGTGAGAGGTCGGCGCACGGGCCCGTAGGCGCCCAGTCTCACAGAGGCGGTGTGGCCCCGTCCGTCCTCCACCTCGATCGTCAGATCCACGGGCGTTGGCTCGGCCTCCGCGTCCGGTGCGGGTCGATCTCGTCCGCGTCCATCGGCCTCCGAGGCGCCCAGGTGCTCCTCCGAAGGAGGTCGTGGAGGCGGAACCGTGGAGGTGGCCCCCAGCATCAGGTCCAGGGTGACGCCCCCCTCGACGCGCCATTCCCGGGCCAGCCCGTCAGCCAGCAGAAGGCTGTAGCGCGCCGGAGCACCGACACGGGCTGTGTCCCCGCCGCCGATGTGGTTGTTCCAACCAATCCATACGGCCTGGTTTTCCTGCGATCTCGACGTGGTTGCCCGGTTCGACGACCGAAGCAAGAGCGTCGCCTCCCGCCACGTGGCGAGGGAATCACCCACGATGGTGACCCCGGGGGCGGTGCCCGACGTGACATCGATATCCTCCTCGAAGGTGGCCAGCGGCCGGAAGGCGCTGGTCTCGAAGCGGGTGATGTACATCGTTTTCGGAAGCCAGCGTCCGATGACCCTGTGGTCCCGGAACAGGGGCAGATACCGTCGGTCGTCCTTCAGCACGACCTCGAGGAACGCCCCCACGTACACTTCCGCGAAGCGCCGTTGCTCCTCCTGGGAGAGCAAAGGCCGGAGATCGAGGACACGCCCACTCCGATCCCCCCTGTCGTTGCTCTGCCAGACCGTGTTCCACTGGCCGTGGTTCGCGCGATAGACGTATACCGCCGACTTGAAGTGGAAGTCGTCGGAGGTGAAGCGCAGGCGATCGTACAGTCTGAGACCGTGGAAGCTGGTCACGTCGCCGTCGTGGGAACCGTGGAAGGTCAGGTAGCTGACGTCCTCCATCACCACCTTCCGCCCCGTGGGCAGGTACTGGCCGTCCACGGGTGCTATGGACACGACTCCCCGGATGTCGAACCCGAAATCGAACTGCACCGTCGCGTCGTCCGGATAGTGACTGAGACGGTTGAAGGCCGCTGCGTTCGCTACGGCCTCCCCGCCCCGGGAGTGTCCGATGAGGGCGATCCTGCCCATGTCCACCTTTCCGAAGAACGGATTCCCCTCCTCCTCGTCGAAACGCCCAAAGAGCTCCAGGTGCTTGAGGAGAAACCAACCGCGGGCGTCGTTCTCCTCCCGGATGCTCCCGTTGAGGAAGTTCTCGTCGATGCTGGCCAGGATGTATCCGCGACTGGCGAGGAGCTCACCCAGGTAGTCGTAGCCAGGATCCGAGAAGTCCCGCATGTCGTGGTTCCCATGGACCACCAGGACCAACGGAAAGGGGCCCTCGGCGTCGGGATACCAGACGCGAGCGTTCAGCGGCATCTCCTCGGGAGTGAAGCCCCAGTACTCGTTCCTCTCCCGGCCCGACCGGCCCAGGTCCACCAGCCGGGATGCGTCCACGGACCTCGTCCGGATGGCGACGGAATCCCGGTACTCGGGTCGGTTCCTGTCGGTGCCGCTTCCGTAATACAGCGTCAGCACGGCGAAAGGCCCATCCTTCCCCGGATCCGGTGCGTCCAGGACCTGGCGAGCCAGGACGGTGTCCGCATCGCTTGGAGCCAGACGGAGGGCCGGGGCGCACGAGGCCGCGTGAATCAGGCAGACGACGGCGGCGAGTCTCGGCAATCGATCCATGGCCGGCACACTACGGCGCGTCCTCGCCCCACGGCAACGGGTGACCATGCGTCGCCGGGTCAAGGCGTTCCTCTCCGTCTCGTCCAGGCCTTCGACGAGCCGGCCGCTCACGCTGCCCCGGGAGTAGACGCTGGAGGCCGACGCTGGTACCGTTGGCCACCGTCCATCCCATCAGGAGCGTACTGTGCCCAACCCCGTCGCCACGCTGGAAACCAATCATGGCACCATCACCGCGGAGATCTTCGCTGACGTGGCCCCGAAGACGGCAGGCAACTTCCTCGACCTCGCCAGAAAGGGCTACTACGACGGTCTCACCTTCCACCGGGTGATCGACGGGTTCATGATCCAGGGAGGGTGTCCGGACGGCACCGGCCGGGGGGGCCCCGGCTACACGATCCCGGACGAGTTCGCACCGGGATTGGCCCACGGCGACGAGGGCATGTTCTCCATGGCGAATGCGGGGCCCAACACCGGAGGGTCGCAGTTCTTCATTACCCTCGCAGCCACGCCCTGGCTCGACGGCAAGCACGCCATCTTCGGAAAGGTCACCGCCGGCATGGATGTGGTCCGCGCCATCGGGAAGGTGCCCACGCGCCTCGGTGACCAGCCCCGGGAGCCGGTGGTCATGTCCAAGGTCGAGATCACCGAAGGCTGAGGCCATCGCGCTCGAACGAGCGCTCCAAGCCCCGCCGAAGGAGGACACCTCGGCGGCGGTGGTCCCTCAGGGCGCGGCGGACGGCCTCATCCGGATCTCGCCCTCCAGGCAGCCAGGACCTCGGTTTCCTTTTCCGGCGAAATCACCATCGCTGGGCTGGTGCGCTGCTCGTCCGTCAGCGCGTCGGAGTGGTACCACTCCAAGGTATCCATCGCCGTCACCGCGATCGGGCGGAAGGTGAGCCCGGTCGCCTTGGCCCTGCTGATGTCGATCCGCTGGGAGCCGAGGTTGTCGCCCACCGGCATGATCCAGGGAATGGCCCACACGACGCCGTGCTCCCGGAGGAACGCGTAGTCCTCGATCCACGTCCAGCTGATCTCGGCGGCCGAGGTCGCCCTGACGCCGTATACGAACTCCTCCAGCGTGGTGGGGACCACCGGGCCCGTGGCGTTGAACGTGCCGTACGTTCCGTTCTCGATGAGGTGGATCATCCACTCGGTCAGGTCACGAACGTCGATCTGCTGGACACGGTCGGTCTTCTTGCCAGGCACAAGGACCTCCCCGCCGCGGCGCAGGCGCTCCGGCCAATACGTGCCCCGATGGGTGCCGTCCAGCGGACCGACGATGTACCCCGGGCGAACGACGCAGGTGCGGTCGCCGAACACCTTTCGCGCCTCGATCTCGGAGAGGGCCTTCATCACCCCGTAGGCCGATGCGCCGTTCTCTCCCCCGGAGGGATCCACCAGATCGAGCTCGGTGTCCTCGTCGATCTCGGTGGTGAGGTAGGGATAGTAGACGCCGGTGGAGGAAATATAGAGGTACGTTTCCACCGCATCCCTGAGCAGCTCCGCCGAATCCCGGGTCCATTCGTGGTCCATGCCTGAGGCGTCGATGACCGCGTCCCACCTCCTGCCCTTCAGGGCCTCCAGGTTGTCCGCTCTGTCACCGATCAAGTGTTCGACGTGCTCGAACACATCCTGGAACAGGCCGGGCTTCCTGCGGCCACGGGTGAAGATGGTGACCTCGTGACCACGCTCGAGAGCGTAGCGCACGTTGTGGGGGCCGGTGAGGTTCGTCCCTCCGAGAATCAGGATTCTCTTGGATCGTGGCGCACCGGTCCTCGGTGCCGCAGCAGACGGCGCCGCGTGCGCCATGAGCGGCGCCGCCCCCCTCAATCCCATCGCCAGCCCCCCCGCCGCCGCTGCCGCGGTCTTCA
>JARRLD010000392.1:0-7364 GCA_037387345.1 Gemmatimonadota bacterium | reverse complement strand
CAGCGACCGGGCCGTACGCACCCGCTCCCGCGCCGCGCCCAGGTCGATCCCGGTGCGGAACGCCAACCAGTGCGCGCACGACTGGTGGCCGTCGAGCTCCCAGCCGCGCCGGCGATCGAACTCCCCGAGCAAAACCAGCAGCCGGTGCGTGGCCGCGTGGATATGGGCGGCCAGCGTGGTGATCTCGTCGCCCAGCTCCTCGATGGCATCGAGCTCGGAGGGCTCGAGGGGATCGTAGGGAGTGGCGGTGGAAGCGGAAGCGTCACGGACCATGGGGGCTATCCCGATTGCGAGAATACCGAAGATATTCCGAACATAGCCCAGGGTTCAGCGTCTCCGCATAGCTCGTTGGGACGCGGGGTGGCCCGACGGCTCCCCCACGGCTTTAGGCCTTCTTGCGGGAGCCGCGCTTCTCGCCTGAAGCCTTCTTCGCCCCGGAGCCCCGCGTCTTGCCTGATGACTTCTTCGTCCGCGCTGCGACCGACGGGTGATCCCCTTCGGCCAGAAGCTCCACGTCCAAACCAGCCATCACGTAGTTGACGGGATTCACGATGGTCGTGGCCGGCTCCGTCTCCGTTCCCTCCGAGCCGGCGAAGAGCAATCCGACGACCCGGCCCTCGTCGTCATAGACGAGCGATCCGGAGTCTCCACCACTGGAGAACGGCTCCTCGGAAGCGGCCTGCGACACGATGATCTGGTCCACGAAGGTCGCCTTCTTGAACATGTCGTACTTCACCTGCACGGTGGCGAACATACCGTGGACGACGCCTTCGGTGTGCGCCGTCGTCCGTCCCGACTTCTGGACCGGATCCCCCAGGTCGTCCTCAGAGAGAATCCTCCGGACCCTGGGGGTCTCGGGCCCGATCTCCACCGTGTTCCACGCCACGTCAGCCAGGTCAGCAGGAGCCGCGATGGCCGCGTCGATGCGGTTCTGGGCGCCCGGAGCGAACTCGATGCGCACGAATCGCTTCAGCGTCCCGATGTCGTCCCTCGGGCTTCTCCCTCCGTCGTGCGCACCCGGCTGGAGGATCGTGTCGCCGGCTACTCCTTCGTTGGAGTCCGCCAGCACATGGTTGTTGGAGAGGATCACGACGGATCCGTCCGTGCGGTCTCGCACGAGTCCCCCCAGGGTCCCGGCCGTCACGTTGACGTGTCCGATACTGATCCCGCTGCGGGCGGGGCGCTCCCGGGCGGTGAATTCCAGCGAGCTGAACCGGGCTTCCTGGACGTCCGTGACGAACTCGAGGAAGCCGTCCTTGCTCCTCTCGGACGGAAGTCGGAAGGTCTTCGGGACACGGTTCGACAGGGGGAGCCGTCTCAGGCTCAGCTTCTTGTTGACGAACACCGTGATGGCGATTCCCCGGACCTGCCCGGCTGTCACCTTCCGTCCCACTGCGTAGCCGTTGATGCAGTCGCAGCGCATCAGCTCGGTGAAGGTGTTGAACCCGCGCACCATACGCACGTAGTCCCGGAATCGAGCTCTGGCCATGATACCCTCCTGGATCGAGTTCTTGGAGGGCCCTGGGGGGTGACGCTCAAAGAGGCCTGAAGTCGCCGCCTGTCCGGGAGATCCTCACCGGCACACCCTCGAGCTCGGTGGGCAGCTCCTCGGGGACCACCTCCGAGGAGAGATAGACGATGATGCAGGGCTGGCTCGGGTCGTCGGGATCCCTGCCGGCCGCGATCCCTACCACCCCAGGCAACGCCATCACGGCGTCTCCGCGGCGCGAGATGATGTCTCGTAGGGACGGACGGTCGGTCATGGATCGATGACCCTGGCGACATACGAGGAAGACTCTTGTTCGCAGGGCGGGGCGTACCTCGTGTCCACCCTGACCCGCGGTGAATGTCGAATGCAATTGCCTGTGAGGCAATTTCCGTGCAAGGTCGCATGAATGGCTGCCAGCCTGTCGGCCGACACCCTACCCGAACACAAATCACCAGTTGAAGTTCAGCGTGCCGTCGCCGAGCTCCGAGATGTCGAAGGGGCCCTCGAAGGTGCCGCTGCTGTACGTGGCCCCAAGCCGCTGGGTTTCTGCGTCGTGTGCGCCGGCCGGCGTCGGTGGGCACTGACGCGGTTGTTGGCACGGTCTCGCAGATTGGGCTCGCGGTTCGCTGACCCAACCCGCATCTTGGCCCCGTGAACCCTCCTACCATCGACCGCCTCAACGCGGCCCTCGGAGACCGCTACCGCATCGAGCGTGAGCTTGGAGCGGGCGGCATGGCCATCGTCTACCTGGCCGAGGACGTCAAGCACCGGCGCCATGTCGCCCTCAAGGTTTTGCGTCCCGAGCTGGCCGCTGCCGTCGGAGCCGAGCGGTTCCTGCGCGAGATCGAGACCACGGCCAACCTCAGGCACCCGCACATCCTCCCGCTCTACGACTCGGGTCACGCGGACGGCTTTCTCTACTACGTCATGCCGTTGGTCGAGGGCGAGTCCCTCCGTGACCGGCTCGACCGGGAGAAGCAGCTTCCCGTCGACGATGCCCTCACCATCGCCCGCGAAGTGGCCGGCGCCCTGGGCTACGCCCATTCCCGTGGGCTCGTCCACCGTGACGTCAAGCCCGAGAACGTCATGCTCGAGGCGGGGCACGCCGTGTTGACCGACTTTGGCATCGCCCGAGCACTGAGCGCGCTTGGCGACGACCGCCTGACGGAGACCGGCCTATCGATCGGAACCCCCGTGTACATGAGCCCCGAGCAGGCGGCGGGCGACGCGGAGGTCGACGGGCGCAGCGATCTCTACAGCCTGGGGTGCGTCCTCTACGAGATGCTCGGGGGACAGCCGCCGTTCACCGGCCCGACGGCCGAGGCGGTCTCGCGCCAGCACCTGATCGCCGCGCCGGCCCCCATCACCAATCTGCGCTCGACCGTGCCGGATGGTGTGGCGGAAGCCCTGGCACGCACCCTCGCCAAGAACGCGGCCGACCGCTTCGACACCGCGGCTCGGTTCATCGAAGCGGTGTCCGACAAGGACTCGGCTCCCTCCCACCGACGCGGGGCGCGCCCATCGCCGACTCGAGCCGCGCTCGTCGTCGCTGGCGCCCTGATCGTGATCGCCGCGGTCTGGCTCGGGAGCCGTGCGTTGCGCGGGTCGGGGGAACCGGGCGTGAGCGTCGAGCGGATCGCCGTCCTCCCCCTGGACAACCAGACGGGTGACTCGGCCCAGGTGTTTTTCGCCAACGGTATGACCCGTGAGCTCATCGGCGTTCTCACCGAGGTCGATGTTCGCGTCCTCGGCTACCGTGCGGTCACCGCCTATGCGAGCTCGACGCGGTCGGCTGCGGAGATTGCCCGTGAGTTGGAGGTGGATGCCCTCGTGACAGGCGCTGTCATGCAGGCGGGTGAGGTCGTCCGGGTGGCCGCGGAGCTGACGGATCCCGAGACGAATGAGAATCTCTGGTCGAAGACCTTCTCCCGGGCGGCACCCGACGTAGTGACGCTGCAGCACGAGATCGCGCTCGAGATCGCGCGGGGTATTCGGGCCCGTCTCTCGCCGGACCAGGAGCGGTTGCCCAGGACTCGACCCTCGGCCCCGCATGGGCAACGCTCGCGCTCGCCAATGCCATGGGCTTCTTCTACGGCGCGATCCCGGCGGCCTCGGCTCGAGAAGAGACGGAGCACGCCACGCAGCGCGCACTCGCCCTGGACCCGACCCTCGGTGATGCCTTGATCGCACGGGGCCTGATGCGTTTCCTCCTGGACTGGGATTTCACCGCGGCCGCGGAGGATTTCCGCCTGGGGATGGCCCGCAACCCGACCACCCTCGCGCAGGCGTTCTATACCTACTTCCCCTGGGGGACGGCCCAGCCCATAGAGGCGACCCGGGCCGTGCTGCACATCCTCGATGTGGAGCCGACCACCGCGCAGTGGCAGGGCGACGCTGCCTGGATCCGGTGGGCCGCCGGGGACACGGCGGAGGCGCGTGCGTACGCGCTGAGGGCGATCGAGCTCGACAGCACCTTTTCCGAGCCGTACGTCGTCCTGGCGTTCACCGACGCCGACGCCGGTCACGCACCGGCGGCCGAGCGGGCTCGGGCACGCGCGGCTCAGCTCGCGCCCGACTACCCGCTGAACGGCGTCTTGAGCGGCTATCTCCTGGCGCGAGCCGGAGACACGCTCGGAACCCGCCGCGTTCTGCGCGAGCTGGATCGTGACGGGCAACTGGCCAACCAAGCGCTGATCTACGCCGCGCTGGGCGACCTGGACTCCATGTTCGAGTTGTTCGAACGGGCCATCGACGCCCGCGAGCCCGAGGCGCTCTGGTATCTGAATGCGCACCCGGCCCTCCGTCCGCTGCGGCTGGAGCCCCGGTACCAGGACCTGCTCACGCGCATGGGCCTGCCAGAGGAGCTACGTCGATGACTGCCGAGAAACCGGTCGGCTCGAACGACCGGCGGTTCGTGCGGGACCGGCTGCGTGATCCGGCTCAAGGGTCCAGGCCTACCGCTTAGCCGACTCTTGGCACAGTCTTCAGCGTAGCAATAGAACCAGCAGTCGCCTACAGTGTTATTGGAGGGCGGGTAGGCCACGTACACAGGATTGAGGGCGCAGCCAGAGTTGACGGGAAGGGCTTCCGCTTGCAGTAGGGATTGCCGGCCACGGTTTGCCCTCTCTCAGCCGCTGCGATAGACTCTCCGCCCCGTCCGTCCGAGTGCCGCGGACAGACCCTCTCCTGCCCGGAGGTCCTCTTGAGCCTGCCCCTCACGTGTAGTCCCCTTCGACGTACGTCTGTCTCGATCGCCCTCGCCGGTTTGATGTCGTGGGGCTGCTCGCCCGGGGAGAGCTCGTACGAAGGGTACACGGTCGCGGAGGCCGAGCGCGGTCAGGTGGCGTACCACAGCTACTGCGTGAATTGTCACGGGGACGATCTGTCCGGTGCGGGTTTCTCCTCGGCGTTGGCTGGAGAGGAGACACTGGCTTCATGGGGTGTGCAGGGCTGGACCGCCGACGATCTGTTCTACGTGATTCGGGCCAACATGCCACCCGGGTCGTCCCGGTTGTTGTCCGAGCAGGAGAGGCTCGATCTCGTCGCGTATCTCCTGCAGGAGAACGGGTTCCCCGCGGGAGATACGCCGCTGCGGGCCGAAGCCGACTATCTCTCGTCGATCGCACTTGGGGACGCGGCGGAAGGCGCGGACTTCTTTGCGGCTGCCGAGGACTTCATGGAGGGCGAGGGCGCGCCCTCCACTGAGAGACCTACGACCGAGGAGCTCCTGGCGGCCCATCTCAACGACGCGGACTGGATCTATCACACGGGCGACTATACGGGCCGCCGGTCTTCGGGATTGACCCAGATCGACCGGACGAACGTGGGGAGCCTCACACGGGCCTGCAGCTATCCGATGGGGGAGACGACGCGGTTCCAGACCGGCCCCATCATCTACTCCGGAACGATGTTTGTGACGACGGTACATGAGACGGTCGCCCTGGACGCACGGACGTGCGAGGAGCAGTGGAAGCACGTCTGGGAAGCTCCGGCCGGGGATGTCTGGCCGAACAACCGCGGTGTCGCTCTCTCGGAGGGACGTGTGGTTCGTGGCACCTCAGACGGGTATCTGGTCGCGCTCGACGCCCAGAACGGGGCCCTCCTGTGGGCTCGGAAAGTAGCCAGTGCTCTGGAGGGTGAGACAATCACGATGGCGCCCATGATCTTCGAGGACCGGATCCTCGTGGGCCCCGCAGGAAGCGAGAACGCTATCAAGGGGTGGGTAGGCGCCTTCTCGGTGGAGGACGGCTCTCCGCTGTGGCGATTCAACATCGTGCCCAAGCCGGGCGAGCCCGGATACGAAACCTGGGACCACTCGAACGACTTCCCAGTGGGGGGCGGGGCTACCTGGACGCCGATGTCGCTGGATGCGGCGGCGGGCGTTCTCTTCGTGGCCGCAACCAACCCGGCACCGGACTTTCCGGCTGCCATGCGCGGAGGGGACAACCTGTACACCAACTCCGTCATCGCTCTGGACGTTCGAAGCGGGAAACTCCTGTGGTACGACCAGCTCGTGCCCGCCGACGATCACGACTGGGACCTGACGCAGGTGAGCCCGCTGTTCACGGCCACGGTAGCCGGACAGGAGCGCAACCTGATTGGTACCGTGGGTAAGGATGGCGTTCTCCGGCTTCTGGACCGAGACCGACACGAGCGCCTGTGGGAGACCCCCGTAACGACCATCGAGAATATCGACGAGCCCGTCTCGGTCGCGGGGGTGCACGCATGCCCTGGCGTCCTGGGGGGTGTCGAATGGAACGGCCCCTCGTACAGCGCGCTGGCGGGCATGCTGTATACGCCTGCGGTCGATTGGTGCGGCACATTCTTCGCCGCAGACACCATCCGCTATGTGCCGGGAGCCAACTATCTCGGTGGGACGTACATGTTCGACGAGACGTCCCAGGGGTGGCTCACCGCCGTAGACGTCGCCACGGGTGACGTGGCATGGCGATATCGGTCCGAAGGGCCGATGGTCGCAGCGGTGACCTCGACGGCCGGAGGGCTGGTGTTCACGGGTGAGCTGTCCGGTGACTTCCTGGCGTTCGACGCCACGACCGGTGAGGAATTGGCCCGGATCCCTACAGGGGGGCCGATCGGAGGTGGGGTTGTCACCTACGCGGTCGAGGGGAAGCAGTACGTGGCCGTCGCGTCTGGAAACCCGTCCCCGTTCTGGGTGGGCGATGAGCCGGGTGTGCCGACGCTGATCGTCTACACGCTACCCGAGTAGTCCACGCCGAAACTGGGGTCTTCAGGCCCGTTCTCATTAGGTCCTGCTTGCCTATCCTAAAGCGATCTCGCGAGTCTCAGGTAGGCAGCCATCACGGTACCAGCCAAAACGTCGGCGAACCCATCAGGTCGATGGGAGGACCCTCCGTCTTTCAGGCGTCTCGGCACGCCCCCCCATCCGCAAAGAGATGTGGGGGACCTCGGATCTTTCTGGTCCTTGGCACGAGTCGCCTCCTGCGCGGTTGACCAGAGGCCAATAAGAGATCAACCTTGCTCTTCTCCAGCGTCCAGGCTGGTGGGGCAGCGCACTCTCCGTTTCGTTCCCAAACGAGCGCTAGAGATCCCGCCGTCACGAAGGAGAAAGACATGTCGCAGTCCGTGTCGCCACAGTATTGGCACAGTTTGAGATTCTACGGACCGTTGGTGTCGGCATAAGCATTTGTGATTACATAACTTCGGGGCGTGGCGCAGTCCGGTAGCGCACCTGCTTTGGGAGCAGGGGGTCGCCGGTTCGAATCCGGCCGCCCCGATTGGATGTAACGCGATGCTCTGCAATACTTTAGAGTGTTGCGGAGCTTTCGCTGTTTTTGATCCATCTGAGAGAAAGTCTCACTAGAGTACTCACGCGAGCCGAGGAAACGCTCCTCCG
>JARRLD010000391.1:0-7222 GCA_037387345.1 Gemmatimonadota bacterium | reverse complement strand
CCGCGGACTCAACGCGGCCGTGGGTCCCCCTCGGTCGGCCCGGCAACCTGACGAGCCAGCCGAATCGTGCCCGACTCGCCACCCGTGCAGTCCATGGCGGAGATGGCGCCGGCCCCGCTCCGGCCCTCCGCGTCCATCAGAGCCTCGACGTGCACCTGCCCGGTGCAGCCGTCGTCACCGTAGAACAGGTCGAGGCCGAGACTCTCGTCTGTGAGCCTCCCCTCCCCCCGGGCTTCGAGGGAGATCTCCGGGATCCTCAGAGTCGCTTCGTACTGCGGGGGATCGGTGCTCCTCAGCTCCAGGCTCACATCCAGCTGCTGCCCCCCCAGCGCGACGTCGCCGCCGAAATGATGGACCACGGGGTCGGGGGACACGGGAGCCGGAAGGGTCTCCACGGTCGGCGGCGTCGGGCCACCCACCACGGTACATCCGGCGAGCGAGCCGACGAGCGCGACAACGGTCAGGTTCTGCCTCAGGGGGGGCATGGTCCACTCCAAGAATCCGATCCTTCCCTCGGAGAGTCAGATGAGCACGACGCGTGCCAACCCGCGTCAGGCCTCAGCTCTGGAACACCTCCTGGGCAGTGGGGCCCTCCCCGCTCAAGCGCTCGTATGCACCGTCGGGACGCAGCACCCAGGCTCGGGGGTCTGCCAGCTCGGCGTCCAGGATGGAACGCAGGCGGTCCCGGGCCACAGGGTCGTCCACGGGACCTACGACCTCCACCCGCTTGCGCAGATTGCGCTTCCTCCAATCGGCGGAACCGATGTAGTACTCCCCCTGGCCGGCGTTCTCGAAGTAATAGATGCGGGCGTGCTCCAGGTACCGACCGAGGATGCTCCGCACCCGGATGCCGGTGGAGAGGCCCGTCACGCCCGGGCGGAGCGTGCAGATTCCCCGAATGATGAGATCGATCTCCACGCCCTCCTGGGCTGCCCGATACATGGCTCGGGCCACCTTCCGATCCGTCAGCCCGTTCATCTTGACCTGGATTCGGGCGGGCCGTCCCGCCCTCGCGTGCTCGATCTCCCGCTCGATGCAGCGGACGATTCCGCGGGCCAGGGAGGTTGGAGCCACCCACAGGCGCCGATGCTCCTTCTCCGGGGGACCTGCGGACCCGGTGAGCTCGTTGAAGAAGTCGTTGAGGTCCGCCCCCAGGTCGGGGTCCGCCGACATCAGGCCCAGATCCGTATAGAATCGGGCCGTCGTGGAGTTGAAGTTCCCGGTTCCGATGTGCACGTACCTGCGGACGCCTCCTTCCTCTCGCCGGACCACCAGCGCCGTCTTCGCGTGGGTCTTGAATCCGACGAGACCGTACACCACGTGGGCTCCTGCCTCGGACAGCCGGTGCGTCCACGAGATGTTGCTCTCCTCGTCGAACCTCGCCTTGAGCTCCACGAACACCGACACGTCCTTGCCCCGGTCCAGGGCCTCGAGCAGCGCATCCATGACGGGGCTGTCCCGGCCGGTCCGGTACAGGGTCAGCTTGATGGAGACGACGTCGGGATCGGCGGCGGCCTCGGCCAGGAACCGTCCCACCGTGCCATCGAACCCGTCATAGGGGTGGTGGACCAGCACGTCCCGGTCCCTGAGAGTGTCGAGGATCGACGGTTCCTCCGCGAACGGATCGCGGTTCCTGGGCGGGGGGAAGCGCTCGTCGGGCAGATCCAGCGACGCGATCTCCCCGAGGCACCGGAGATCGATGAGGCCATCGACCTCGAAGACGTCCACCCGGCTCAACATGACCGTGCCGGTGCCCGGCTCCGAGCGTAGCTGGCGCAGGATGTTCGCACGCAGCTCCCGGGGCATGCTGTGCTGGACCTCGATGCGGATCACGGGCTGGTAGGGCCGGGACTCCACCTCGTCCTCCACGGCCTCGAGAAAGGACTCCGGGGATTCGTCGATGGCCACGGCCGCCACCCTGCTCACCCGAAACGCGTGGACCTCCTGGAGGTCCCACGCAGGGAAGAAGGCCTGGGCGTTGGCCGTAACCACGTCCTCCATGGGAATGAGGTCACGAGTATCCGGAACCTGGACGAAGCGAGGGAGGTCCTTGGAGATGAGGATGTGCGACATGTGGACGCGGTGTGCCTCGGGGTCCCGGAGCACGACGGCCAGCGACAGCCCCAGACTCTCGAGCCGCGGGAACGGATGTCCCGGTGAGGGGGACATGGCGAGCGGCGTGAGGACGGGGAAGATCTCCTGTTCGAACTTCTCCGCGAGGGCCGCCTGGGACCCGGCATCGAGCTCGTCCCAACGGCGGACGCGGATGCCGCACTCGTGAAGCAGAGGCAGCAGCATGTCCCTCAGGCACCCGTACTGGCGTGCGGCGAGGGCCCGGACCCGGATGGCGATCATGTCCAGAAGCCTCTCGGCATCCAGCTCCGCCTCGTCACCCTCGCTCGCCTGCTGGAGCTCCGCCTTCAGGCGGGCCACGCGCACCACGAAGAACTCGTCCATGTTGCTGGAGAACACGGAGAGGAAGAAGAAGCGCTCCAGCAGCGGCACCGACGGGTCCTCCGCCATCTCCAGGACCCGCAGGTTGAAGTCCAGGGTGCTGAGCTCCTTGTTCCCGAAGTCCTCCCGTGCCCGTCCGAGCGCCACTCCCGGAGGATGGGGCATCACCGGAAGAAGGACGGGGGTGCCACATCCGAACGGGACCTCCCGCAGGAGCTGGAGCCGCATGAGCTCCACCAACGGGATCCACAGCAGCTCTTCCTTCGCGTCATCGGTGCCCGCCGGAGCCTCGTGCAACCACACCTCTAGGTCGCTGTGTCCCCCTTTCGAGGGTGCGAAGCCGATCAGCTCCAGATCGGCTTCGGGCTCCGGGGCCGAGAGCAGCTCCCCCAGGTATTCACGGGCCAGGTCCTCGCCAGCGCCACGGGCGGTGGGCAGCGCGAGTCCCCCCGAGCCCTCGGTGAGCGCGACGCTTCCTCCTCGGAGGAGCAGCATCGCCACCCGGACCTCCCGCGGTGTCTCCGCGGGCTTGGGACTGGCGGACTCATCGAGCACGGAGCGGACCCGCTCCAGGGTGTCCATGCCGTCGTTGGAGACCCCATGCTCTGCGCGCAGACGGTCGGCCAGGGCCTCGAGGGTCGGTCTCCCTGGCCCCAGCTCGGTGAGGGAGATCTCGTTGACGGCTCGGGTCAGTCCGGGCCTGTGGGTCAGGATCCGATCGAAGGTGACCCGGTGGAGGGGGCGTCCGAGCCACCTCCTCTTCAGCTCCCGGATCTCCCGGTCGATGTCGAGCGCAACCACCGGTCGCAGCGCCACGGGATCCGTGACCTCGCGCACCAGCGTGCTCAGCTCGGAGCTGCCCGCGAGGGTCGCGTAGAGCCCCCCTCCCACCGCGGGCTCCTCCAGCACCGTCTCCTCGACGATGCCCTGGAGGTTGACCCCCGTGACCTTGCTCAGCTCCACCGTCAGGCGTCCGTCGGCCTGGAGCCGGGTACGGAGTGTCATCCGCCGGTCCCTCAGCAGGCCGTCCGCGGTGTCGAAGAACGTCTCCCTGAGAAGCTGGTAGTGAGGCGTACCTCCTGACATGCCCAGAGGACGAGGGGCCGTGGCGAGCCGCTCGAGGAGCTGCTCATCGTCGACGGGCAGGTTCAGGCGCCGGCTCATGGGATCGCGAGGGCGAGAAGCTGGCTGTGCCCGGAGTCGGGAGAAACCGCGTGCCTTATCACGTGCGCGTCTTCAATCCCTTCAGGGAGCGGAGCTCGGCCGTCCGGATGTTGCCGCGCGGTGCCTTACGGATCTGGTCCAGGATGGCCCCGTGGACTCCCGGACCATCGACCCGGGCCAGGTACTCGAGGACGACCCCTCCACCCGCCGGAACGATCTCGGCGAGCTTGTGGCGGGTGGTGAGGTCGTCCAGGATCCGCTCGACCTCCTCCTGCGCCGGACCGGCCTCTTCGGCGTGGACCAGGAGGAGGGCGTTGGCCCGACTCTTCTTCTTCTTTCGGCGTTCCTCGGAGATGTGGCGCTCCATGCGCGCGGCACGCTCCAGCACCTCGCGGATGTGTCCCGGCGCCGCTGCATCCAGGAGGGCCGGGTCTCCCACCACCTCCACCGACTCCGACGCGTCGGGTCCCACGAGGGTCTCGCCGAGGCCGATCCCGCCAGGTCCCGTTCCACGAAGGGTGTAGGGGTTCCCGAAGCGGGTGGCCCACAGGGTGAGGATCACGATGTTGAACACCAGAGACAAAGCCAGCGCGAGGCCCAGGGCGGGGACTCCGGAGGCCACGCCCACCCCGATGGCCAGGAAGACGTACACCGCGTCCTTCGTATCCTTGAGCGTCGTTCGGAACCGGACCGCCGCGACGATGCCCGCAAGCGAGAAGGCGATGGGCAGGCTGTGCTGGACGATCATGACGATGCCCGCCACGGCCACCGGGAGGATCAGGAGGGTGTGCACGACGGACTCGTCGTAGCCGCGGTGGCCCCGGGTCAGCAGGTAGATCCAGGTGACGGGGATCATGATGGCCAGGGCTCCGGCCATCCCGAACACTCCGGTGAGCACGTCGGTTCCCGGCACGTTTGCCGTCGGCTCCCCGACCGCCGGGGCCGCTCCCTGTCCGAAGATCCTGGCGGCGGCGTCGCTGCTGGCCAGGGCCCCGAGCTGTTCCCCCCGCAGCATGGCTCCGAACTGCGGGAAGAGCCGGGAGAGGGCCACGAGCGCCGCGGCGAGAACCACATAGTAGAGCACGACCCTGACGAGCTGTCGTCTTGTGGAGGTGCGGCCCATGGGGGCTCCTGAAGAATGGGGGTGGTGCGGGAATGTGGCCTTCCGGTCGGCGCCCGAGCAAGAATCTGCTGGACAACCGACCTAATATGCCTAAATACTCTACGGTGCCTCCCACAAGGAAAGTCGAGCCATGAACCCAAGCATCCCCCTGCCCTCTCCAATCCGCATGCTCCTCTCATGCCTGGTCCTTGCTGGCGTCCCGGCCGCCGGGGGGCTTGGAGCGCAGGAGGAGGTGCTCACCGAAGCCGAGATCGCACAGCGGGCCGAGCAGGCGGAGAACGCACCCCTGTTCCAGTCCGACGAAACGCTCGCGATCACCCTGCGCACCGACATCGACTGGCTGCGGGACGAGCGGAACGACTCGGTGGAGGTGGACGGCACCGTGACCGTCGTCCATCCGGATGGATCGAGCGTGGAGGTCCCGGTCGAGGTCCGGGCCCGGGGCAACTTCCGGAGGGAAAAACGCAACTGCAACTTTCCGCCGCTGCGCCTGGACTTCCCCACGAGGCGCGTGGAGGGCACCGTCTTCGAGGGACAGGACAAGCTCAAGCTGGTCACACCCTGTCATGATTCCCGGGATTCCTATCAGCAATACGTCCTGCAGGAATACCTGGCCTATCGGGTCTACGAGATCCTCACTCCGGTGAGCTTCCGGGTGCGTCTGGTGCACGTCACCTACGAGGACGTGAACGGCGAGTACGATACGCGCACCAAGACCGCCTTCCTCATCGAGGACGAGGAGCAGATGGCCTGGCGGAACCACGGTCAGTACGAGGAGTGGAACCAGTTCCATCCCTACAACACCGACGACGAGCAGTCGGGGCTGTTCAGCCTCTTCCAGTACATGATCGGGAACACGGACTGGTCCTCCTTCCAGTTCCACAACGCCAAGCTGGTCCGTCTCGAAGGTGGGCGGTACATGGTGGTCCCCTACGACTTCGACTTCTCCGGTGTGGTCGACGCGCGCTACGCGACGCCCGACCCCTCCCTGCCCATCCGGGACGTGAGACAGCGGCTGTTCCGGGGCTTCTGCAGGCCCAATCTGGATCAAGCCGCCCTCATCGCGCGCTTCAACGCCATCCGGGACGACGTCTGGGCCCTGTACCAGGGCATGGAGGAGCTCGAGGAGGGCGAGAGGAACGATTCGCTGGAGTACTACGAGGAGTTCTACGAGACCATCAACGATGAGGGCCGATACGAGCGCCGCGTGGTAGAGGCCTGCCGGAAGATCGGCTAGGGGTCGGAGACGTGCCCAGGACGGTCGCCGGGAGAGCTCGCCGCCTGGAGGAGACCCGGCGTATCGAGCGAGGCATGGCCGAGATGGTGGGCGTGGTCCGGGGCGTGATCGCCGACGGGGTCGTCTCCAAGGACGAGGCAGACCGCTTGGCCCGGTGGACGCGGGAGCACGCCGATGTGGCCAACCAGTGGCCCGCCAATGTGTTGGCCCGGCGGCTGGAGCAGATCTTCCGGGACGGGAGGGTGGATTCGCGCGAACGCCGACACCTGGCGGCGGTGCTGAGCCAGCTCGCGGCGAATCCGAGTGGCCTGGGGTTTCGGCTGGCGACGGATCTGCCTCTGGACCGTCCCGAGCCCGAGGTGGAATTCGAGGACCGGATCTTCGTCTTCGCCGGGGACATGGCGTTCGGACCGCCGCGTGCCTGCGAGCGCGAGGTCGAGGAGCTCGGTGGGCGGTGCGAGCCATCCGTCACGCGCCGTACCGACTATCTGGTCATCGGGGGCCTGGCGGGCCCAGGAGGGGTTCGGGGGGATGATCAACGAGGTCGTCCAGAACCGCGCCCGGGGGGTCCCCATTGCCATCGTGTCCGAGGAGCGGTGGATCGAGGCGCTACCCTGACGTCTCAGGGGGCTTCCAGGCGGAGAAGGTCCCCAACACCCGGACGCGCGCCCCCCGTCCGCGGGCTTCCTTGAGGGCCCGCTCCGCAGGGGTCCGGTCGACGTGGGTGAACTCCAGGATGAACCGATAGGTCCAGGGGGTCCTGGCAGGCCTGGACGTGATGTGGGTCAGGTCCAGGCCCCGTCCGGCGAAGATTCCCAGGAGTCCATGGAGGCTACCCGGACGGTTCTCCGTCTCCGCGATGCACGCCGTCTTCAGGGGCGGCGCGGCAGGCACCACCTCGGTGCTGCGGATGATGTGGTAGAATCGGGTCGCCCGCCGCAATCGCTCCCCGCTCCACGGCCTGCACCACGTCGTCGAACGAAGCATGAGGTACGGGCTCCGCCGCGGGCACGAGCATCCCCACGGCCTCTTCACTGAAGGCGCCGGGCTCTCCCTGGAAGCCGACGGACACGGGGACGTTCATGCCGAAGGCTCGCTGCCGGGCTGGAGCAGTGCCCCGATCTCCCGATCCAGGACGGGCTTGGGCACGAGGCCCACCATCTCGAACTCGGGCTCGCCGTCTCGGAAGAACACCAGGGTGGGGATGGAGCGGACCTCGAAGCGTGCGGCCGTCTCCGGGGCCT
>JARRLD010000390.1:0-7636 GCA_037387345.1 Gemmatimonadota bacterium | reverse complement strand
AACGAGCTCGCCTGATCCGACTCTGACCGCAGGCGAGTGGGGCCCACGCCGAGTGGCTGGGCCCCTCGCTTTCCGGTGGATGTTCGGGTTATCTTCGGTATCCATGGACACCGTACCGTCGACAGTAGCGCTCCCCGTAGTACGGGGCCGCGGAGTGGGCTGGAACCCGCAGAACCGTTTCGAGAGGATCTCGGTGGAGCTCGAGCCCCTCGATGAGGATCCTTCTGCGCCCGAGACGGTCCTCCTCCGCGATCGCACACGGACCATCCTGGCCAGGAACGACTCACCGGACGTGGGCTTCGACGTGGGAGTCAATCCGTACAGAGGTTGCAGCCACGGATGCTCGTATTGCTATGCGCGGCCTACGCACGAGTACCTCGGCTTCTCCCCCGGTCTCGATTTCGAGACGAGGATCATGGTGAAGGAAGAGGCCCCAGCCCTCCTGCGGAAGGCTCTCGCGTCGAGGTCGTGGAAGCCACAAGTCATCGCGCTGAGCGGAAACACCGACGCCTACCAGCCCGCGGAGCGTCGCCTGGGGATCACGAGGCGCTGTCTCGAGGTGCTGGCCGAGTTCAGGAACCCGGTGGCAGTCGTGACCAAGAGCCACCTCGTGACGAGGGACGTCGACGTCCTCGAAGAGCTGGCCCGGGTGGACGCCGCAGCGGTCGTTCTATCGGTGACCACTCTGCGCCCGGAGGTACAGCGGGCCATGGAGCCGAGAGCCGCCACCCCGGCGAGGCGCCTCGACGCGATCCGGTCGCTGTCGGAGGCCGGAATTCCAGTCGGCGTCAACGTGGCGCCCGTCGTTCCGGGACTCACGGACGAGGAGCTCCCCGCCATACTCGAGGCAGCAGCCGAGGCGGGTGCCAGCTTCGCCTCGTACATCCTCCTGAGGCTACCCCACGGAGTGAAGGAGATCTTCGAGGATTGGCTGAGACAGCGATTCCCGGAGCGGCGGCAGAAGGTGATGCGCCGGGTTCGAGACGACCGCCTCGGGCTGGCCCACCCCCCGAGACTCTCCACCGGCTCGTTCCGCTCTCCGCAGCCCTCCTCGGGTGCGCAGACCGAGCTCTTCCTCTAGCCCGCAGGGGGCTCAGGCAGCTGCCAGGGCCGCGTCCTGCCTGGCCGAGTCGCTCCGCCCGAACGTCCAGAGGAAGTTCGTGAAGCCCTCGTCGTAGTCAGAGAGCCCGTTCTGGCCTGTCAGCTTCAGGCGCTCGTCGTAGAGCTTCTTCATGACCGACGCCACCGAGCTCTCGTACCCTCCGGGCGCCGGCCTGAGGGAGTGTAGCTCTTCGGCGAGCTCGCCCCGGATGCCCAGTGCATCGACTTGATCGTGATACGCCTCGTCGTCTTCCCCGGCCAGAACCTTGAGCTGTCGGTGGAGGCGCTCGGCGAGGGCCGACTGCTCGAGCACGGGATCCCCGGACGAAACGAGCGCGAGATAGGCAAGCGCCTGTGCGTGGAGCTCCTTCCAGTAACCTTTGCGATGCACGAACTCGTGGCAGATGACGTGCGCCTCGAAGATGCCCGTGTCGCGGAAGAGGGCGACGTCCCCTGATACGACGTCGCACACTCCCATCGCGAACGGGAACACCACTCTGGCGAGCGTGAAGTCTCGCACCTCGGAGCTCGTGTGTACCCGTTGCCCCGTGATCTCGGCCATGTACTCGGTGAGGCGGGCGTTCACCCGGGTGGCCATCTCCGGACGGGGAATCCGTTCCTCCGTGTAGGAGCCGTCGAGCCGCTCGGCCAGACGAGAGACCTCCGCCCGTCGCGACTCCACGGGCATTTGCTCGAGCGTCCGAACGTCAGCGCCGAACTCCGCCTGGAAGTCGATCCAGACCATGTCGCGGCGCTTCACCCAGTCCTTGACCGCGCTGCCGGCGTACATGCCCAGAGCGGCCGCGCTGAGGATCCTACCGGGAAGCGTGGCGCCGAGCAGGATCCGCGAGGCGAGGGGCGCGGTCGCGATAACGTCCGTCAGCGAGAACGGAGCGTACGTGGCGCGATTAGTTCCACCCCCCGCCCTCCAAGCGGTCAGCTGTGCCGTGTGTCCCCCTCGCCTGGCTGATCCAAATCCGGCATGTCCACCTGCTCGACCGAGATGCCTGCGTCGTCGTCGACGTTCGTCTCTGCGGCCGGTCCGGAGCCCAGGGCGAGGAGCGCGACCTTCAGTGGGACCCCCACCCGAGGTGCCCCGAAAACGGCCCAGAGCGGGCCGGCTGTGTTCCTTCGAACGTTCGTCATCTTCATCCCCCTTCACTTCCCCGAGGCGACGTGAGCCGCCTTCCAATTGAGCACTTCGTAGGAACGACCCACCGAGTTTCAACGTGACCGGCTCATGGGTGAGACGCCCGTGTGAGGTCTGCCGTTGCTCGGGCGTCAGTCCTGGAGCTGCACCCATAACCGGCTGGCCTCCGCCTGGACGGCCAAATCCATGGCCGACGTGGCCGCGAGCGACATCGCATGGTGAAGCTCCTCGGCCGCGAGCCCCGGGCGGTCGGTGTCCCGGTAGAGGAGCGCCAGCTGCAGGTGATGGTCCGGAATCTCCGGAGCCTTCGCCTCCGCGTAGCTGATGTTCTCCTCCGCGGCCTCCCACGTCGCCTGCTTCAGCGCACCTCCGCCCAAGAGGTTCGTCGCGAGCCATCGCGTGATGCGGCTCATGCGTCGCACTCCCGCTTGCAGTCGACCGAGCAGGTGACGCGCCCCCCCGTGTCCGGGATCGGCGTACAGAACGTCGACCAACAGCTCGTGGAGCTCGGCCGCGGCTCTGACCTTGGTCTGCCCCCCCTCCGTGTTGGCTCGGGCCCCGAGTACCACCGCGAGCGCGTAGCGCCGCTCGACAGAGGACGGGTCCAGCGCCAAGGAGGCTCGCATGTCCGCCTCCAGCTCCAAGAGGATCTCCTTGCGCCTGTCCTCCTCGGCTTCCACCGCCGCATCCACGAGCATCCAGATGCTGTCGGACGGGGAGGGTGCCGGCGCGGTGATCGTCCACATCAGCGCTGTGATCATGAACGTGTTCATTTCTTTCTCCTCAGGTGAGTGCAAGGGTGCCCGCCAGGGCGGCTCCGAGTCGAACGGTCGCGTCGCCGAGCACGGTGCCCACGCTCGAGCGGGCGGCCAGGGGGGACACGCCGACGAGGTCGGGATTCCACACTCGACGGGTGAACGCGTCGATCATCCCCCGATCCCTCGTGATGACGACGAGCTCCTCGAGGATGTGGAAGCTCATGAAGTCGAAGTTGCTCGAGCCGGCGATGAGGATCTCACCGTCGACGAGCATCGCCTTCATGTGGCTCATACCCCCCGCGTACGGGTAGATCTCGAAGCCCGAGCGTGACCCCCGCTCCCTTATGTGCCGGGCGAGGTTCGACTTGTTGTTCCTGGAGGGCGTCAGGACCCACACGCGGACGCCCCTCGAGCGAGCCCGCGCCAGGTGATCGGTGAAGGGGTGCGACAGGTACGCGCTCACCACGTCGATCGTCCGGCGAGCGCCGTCGACCACGTCGAGGACCGGCCTCACACGACGGGCGTTCCCCCGGCCGTTGAGGGAAATGACCCGGAGGGGTCCGACCTCCCGGTCGATCGGTCGGGAGCGGCCCTCCCAGGTCGCCAGGAAGTCCTTACCGAGCACGTCTGCGAGCCCATCGCTCTCGACCCTGAACATCATGTCGTGCCAGGCGAAGTTGTGGTCGCTGAAGTTGATCCCGCCGATGTAGGCGATCCGGTCGTCGAAGACGGCGATCTTCTTGTGGTTGCGCCGCACGAGCTTCACGGGGTTCGGCC
This sequence comes from Gemmatimonadota bacterium, assembly GCA_037387345.1. Lineage (GTDB taxonomy): Bacteria > Gemmatimonadota > Gemmatimonadetes > Longimicrobiales > Gaopeijiaceae > SZUA-318. The sequence continues at coordinate 3,850 of JARRLD010000390.1, read as the reverse complement.
CCAGGGGGTTGGAGAACCGGACTCCGACGCCATCCGCCCTGAGGCGGCGTACCCAGCGATGCGTCAGAGCCACCTCGCGCCGGAAGTGGCGGTCGAGCCAGGCCGGACCTCCGATGAGTCGGTCACTGTGGTAGAGGAGGCTGTAGCGATCGATCAGGAGCCGACGATCGCCGGCCCGCGAATCGCGCAGCGCCCGACCCAGGGCGACGCCCACCCGATCTCCCTCGAACGTGAACGTCTGGATGTAAGCCTTGTGACGGGCCTGGCGGAGATCCGACCGTAAGCTGGCCCAGAACTCCTTGGCGTCGAGAAGAAGCTCGATCTTCATCGGAGCATCCCCTCCCCGATCCAACGGGCACCCCACGCGATCACGCCGAACCGCACCAGGCGCCCGACCGAGCCGCTCCAGAGGAAAGCGCGTAGGCGCATCCCGAGCGCTCCGGCGGCCAAGCTGACGCCGTAGAAGGGAGGAACGCCCAGGGCCGCGCTGGCGAACACCAGCGACCTGGCCGCGCCACCTCTGTCGGCGATCGCGCCCGACGCCCGCTCCAGCGCCCCACGCGCCCGGCTCGGCAGCCGGTTCGGCGCCCAGCGCGCCAGACCGTAAAGCAGCGTCTTCGTGGACATCTGCCCGGCCGTCGAGACGGCCACGACGAGCGGCACGCCTAGGCCCGGTGCGGCAACCGCCGCCGCCACGACGAGCAGCTCCGCGTTGACGAGCGGCACGATTCCGCTCACCGCCGTGCCGGCCAGCAGACCTCCCAGGATCTCCCACATGGACCCTCCTCCGAGACGTGTCGGGGAGCCTCGTGGCTCCCCCGTTGGAGAAGGATCGCCGATACTGCGTACGCGCTCCGTACGCCGAGTGGCGTAGAGCGGGCGTAACGGCGGCGTAACGGAGACCCGCTGCCCGGCCCGGAGCGGCGGCTCCCGGCCAGGGCTTTGGAGGAGGCTGCTTTAGCCCCGCACCTGCCCGTCGCCGAAGACGACGAACTTGCGGGTGGTCAGCTCCCGGGCCCCCATGGGGCCGAAGGCGTGGAGCTTGGAGGTCGAGATGCCGATCTCGGCGCCCAGACCCAACTCGCCGCCGTCCGCGAAGCGCGTGCTCGCGTTGACGAGCACCGTCGAGGACTGTACGGCGGCGACGAACGCTCGCGCGCTCTCCTCGTCATCGGTCACGATCGCCTCGGTGTGGGAGGACCCGTAGCGGGCGATGTGCTCGAGCGCCGCTTCGAGATCGTCGACGACCCGTACCGCCAGTCGGAGGTCGAGGTACTCTTCGTGCCAGTCGTCCTCGGTGGCCTCGCGGACGTCGAGGTCGGGCAGGAGCTCCAGCGTCCGGGCGCAACCGCGCAGCTCGACGCCCTCGGCCACGAGCGCCTTCGCCACCGCGGGAAGGAGTCGCTCGGCGGCACCCCGGTGCACGAGAAGGGTCTCGAGCGCGTTGCAGACAGCCGGCCGCTGCACCTTGGCGTTGACGGCGATCGCCACGGCCTGCTCCAGCGGGGCGCTCTCGTCGAGGAAGAGGTGGCAGACGCCCTTGTAGTGTTGCAGCACGGGGATTCTGCTCTTCTCGGTGACAGCCCGAATCAGTCCCTCGCCCCCCCGCGGAATGACAAGATCGATCCACTGCTCCTGCTGGAGCAGGACGTCGATCGCGCCACGGTCCGTCGTCGGGACGAGCTGGACTGCATCCTCCGGTACGGCGCTCTCCGCCAGGCCCTCACGCACCGCGTCGGCGATGGCCCGGTTGGAGTGGAGCGCCTCCGAGCCACCCCTGAGGATCACCGCGTTGCCCGCCTTGAGGCACAGCGCCGCCGCGTCCGAGGTCACGTTAGGCCGGCTTTCGTAGATCATCGCGATCACGCCCAGCGGGATCCGCATGCGTCCCACCCTGAGCCCGTTCGGCCGCGTGGTCTCCTCCTCGACGCCTCCCAGCGGGTCCTCCTGGGCTGCCACCTCCCGCACCGCCTCGGCGAGCTTCACGACAGCCCTCTCGTCGAGCTTCAGCCGGTCGAGCATGGGACCCGCGACGCCGTTCTGCTCGGCGGCGGAAAGATCGACCGCGTTCCCCGCCGGGCGGACGCCAGAGCGGCGGCCCGCGCGCGGCGGGCCATCGACTCGATCGTCGATCCGACCCCGGTTTGCTCGCCGACGGTCACGAGTCCCCGTCCTCACCCACGAGGACCATGCGGTCGGGACGCATCACGACGTGACCGAGCCCCTCACCGAGCGCCTCGCGCACCTCCAGGGTGTGCAGGCCGCGAATGCGCTCCACCTCGCGGTCATCGAAGCGCACGATGCCTCTCGCCTGCTCCTTGCCGTCGACATCGATGACAGACACGAGATCGCCTCGCCGGAAACGCCCCTCCACGCGGACCACGCCGCGCGGCAGCAGGCTCGCGCGCCGACGGATCGCCTGCACGGCGCCCTCGTCCACGACGAGGGCGCCCGTGAGGCCCCTCTGCGTGGCCATCCAATGGCGGCGGGCGCCCAGCGGACGCTTCGTGGCGGCAATGAACGTACCGGCCGTCTCACCCCGCACGATGGCGGCCAACGCCTCCTCGTCCGTGCCCGAAGCGATGACCGTCGGGATGCCGAACTGCCCCGCGCGCTCCGCCGCCTCGAGCTTTGTGATCATGCCGCCCGTCGACTCGATCGCCTTCTTGGCGAAGCAGTAGGGTCGGAGCTCCTCGGCGCTGGCCACCTCGGAGATCACTCGTGCCGAAGGATCCTTGGCCGGATCCCCGCTGAGGACGCCGGGAACGTCCGTCAGGAGCGCGAGAAGGTCCGCGTCCACCAGGGCGGCCGTCATCGCGGCGAGGTTGTCGTTGTCCCCGACCACGATCTCGTCGACGCTGACGGTGTCGTTCTCGTTGACGATCGGCACCACTCCCGCCTCGAGGAGCGTGCCGAGCGCCCGACTCGCAGCCACGTACCGGCGTCGGTCAGTGAGGCAATCGTTCGTGAGGAGGACCTGCGCCACCGCGAGCCCTACCTCCTGGAACGCATCCCCCCACATGCTCATGAGCCGCCCCTGCCCCACGGCCGCAGACGCCTGACGGTCGCGGATGCGCTTGGGTGGAGCGGTGTGGCCCAACGCGCGGAACCCCGCCGCGATCGCCCCACTCGACACGATGACGACCTCGGTAGCGGACTCCGCCGCCACGGCCCGGGCGACCGCGGCCATGCGCTCAGGGTCCAACTCGGTCGTGTTCCCCGTGAGGAGACGGCTACCGAACTTCAGGACGACCCGGCGCTGGTTGAGGCGCGGCGACCTCGATTCCCGCGGCTCGTCCTTCAATTGGACGGCCGCTGATGAATTATGCATGCAAAATGCATAATTCATCGCCCGTTCCCACGCTAGCCCAAATCAATGCGCCTGTAGAGATTGGCTCCATTCGTCCACCCCGCCAGAAGGGCTCTTGAGTCCATCGCTCGTCGTCCTCGCCGCCGGCCTTTCCAGCCGCTTCGGCCGGTTGAAGCAGCTCGAGCCGCTGGGCCCCAACGGCGAGGCCATCATGGACTATAATGTCTACGATGCCCTCCGAGCCGGGTTCGGGCGAGTCATCTTCGTCGTCCGCGACGAGATCCTCTCCGACGTGGCCGCTCACGTGGACGCGGTATTCGGGGGCTCCCTGGAGCACGAGTACGTCCTCCAAAGCCTCTCGTACCTGCCCGAAGGCTTCGGGGCGCCACCCGACCGGCGGAAGCCCTGGGGAACCGCTCAGGCTGTCCTGATGGCGGGGGAGCGAGTCGATGGCGCCTTCGGGGTGTGCAACGCGGACGACCAGTACGGGCCCGGCGCGTTCACCCTGCTCCGTGAGTACCTCGCACACGACCCGGTGCC
>JARRLD010000389.1:0-6797 GCA_037387345.1 Gemmatimonadota bacterium | reverse complement strand
TCCACGACCGAAGGCTCACCGCTGTGCTCGCGGCGGAAGAGCGCCGTGGCAATGCCGAATGCCAGGTTCATGGCGGTGGTGTGGTCGCCGAAGCCGGGCCGCTGCGGGGCCGGGCGCTCGGCATCGGGGGGCGTGATCGAGTGCGCAACGCCGCCCCGCGACCAGAAGGCCGACATGTCGTAGCTTGGCCTGTTGGCGTCGGGCCCGCGCATCCCGAGCCCGTGGCCACGGGCGTAGATCAGCTTCGGGTTCCGCTCGCGCAGCACTTCCACGCCGAGCGAGAGGCGCTCCAAGGCGGCCGGGCGGAGGCTCGTGAGAAAGACATCGGCTTCGGCCACGAGCCGCAGCAGGAGCGCGCGCCCCGCCTCGTGCTTGACGTCGATCCCCACGCTGCGCTTGCCGCGGTTGTTCTGCTCCACCGCGAGGCTCGGCCCGCTGCCGCCGCCGCCGAATCCCATGGTGCGCAGACCGCGCGCCGGATCGCCCTGCCGCGGATGCTCGACCTTGATCACGTCGGCGCCGAGGTCGGCGAGCAGCGCGCCTGCCGACGGCACGAAGACCCACTGCGCCAGCTCCACGATGCGCACGCCGGAAAGGACTCCGCTCATCGGACCGCCCCCGCTCTAGAGGTGATACAGGCGCTCGGCGTTCTCGAAGAGCACCTTGCGGCGCTCGTCGTCCGGCATGTCCTTCGTCCACTCCGCGGTCAGGCTGCGGCTGTTTGGCCAGGTGGTCTCGGAGTGGGGGTAGTCGCTGGACCAAAGGATGTTGTCGACGCCGATGTGGTGCCGCTCGCGCAATCCGACCGGGTCTTCCATGAACGTCGCGTAGACCTGCCGTTCGAAGTAAGTGCTGGGCGGCTCCTTCAGCTCGCTCTTGGTCCAGTAGCGATGCTTCTCCCAGATGTGGTCGAGGTAGTACCGCGTGAAGGGGATCCAGCCGAGCTGCCCCTCGACCGAGACGATGTTGAGGTCGGGGTAGCGGGCCAGGATCCCGGAGAGGGCGATCCGGGAGATCGCCTCGGCCATGGCGAACTTGTTCATCAGGAGATCGCTGATGAAGCCCGTCGCATCGAGGCTGGGGATTGTGGCCTTGCGGCCCTTCCCGCCGACGTGGATGGCCGCGGCAAAGCCCACATCGAGGATCGCCTGGAAGAGGCCGTCCCACTCGGGATCGTACCACTCGCCTTCGCCGTCGCGGGGGAAGCGGGGGATCACGCAGCCGCGGAGGCCTCGGCTCGCGGCGCGCTTCAGCTCCGCGATGGCGGGCTCCGGGGCGTGGGTGGGCAGGTACGCGACCCCCAACAGGCGCTTCGGGTTCGCCGAGCAGAAGTCGGCGAGCCAGTCGTTGTAGGCGGCGTAGCTGGCGAGGCTCAGCGCTTCGTTCTGCGACCGCAGCGGACCGCCTCCGTAGATCACCTCGGCACGGATGCCGTCGGCGTCCATGTCCTCGAGCCGCGCGGCGGGCTCGTAGCCACCGGGCCGCGCTTCGTCGAGCCGCCGGACCTTCCAGCTGAACTCCTCCGGCTTCTTGCCGGCCATGGCGTTGATGCCCAGCACCGGCCTCCGCGTGCCCTCGAAGACCACGAAGTCGCTGCCGTCCACGGTTTCGACCCGGGGCGCCCCGTCGCGGAACTCGGCGGGCAGGTACTCGGCCCACATGGTGGGCGGCGGGTTCACATGGGAGTCGGCGGAGATGAGATCGTTGGACATCGCGGGTTCCTTCGGGAGTTGGAGGTGGGCGCGTCCCTAGCGCGCCAGGTAGCCGCCATCGACCGGGAGGGCCACGCCGGTCACGTTCGACGAGAGATCCGAGGCCAGGTAGAGCGCGGCGTTCGCGCAGTCCTCCGCTTCGATCGGCCGGCCGAGCGGGTGCATCTGGCCCACGAGCTCGAGGAATTGGGGAGGCTTGGGCTGGAACGCCGCCTCCGGGGGAACCGCGAAGTTCGTGTCGATCGCCCCGGGGCAGAAGCAGTTGACACGGATCCCGTGCGGTGCCAGCTCGATCGCCAGGCCGCGGGTCATCTGGATGACGCCGGCCTTGGTGGCGCCGTAGGGAACGCCTCCCCAGCCGACCATGCCCGCGGCGGAGCCGGTGTTGACGATCACGCCGCCGTCGCCCTGGGCCTTGAAGCGCAGCACGGCGTGCTTGCAGCCGTGGGCCACGCCCAGGAGGTTGATCTCGATCAGGCGCTTCCAGTCCCTCTCGTCGTGCTCTTCGAACGCCATGCCGGGCCTCGGCGTGCCGACGCCGGCGTTGTTCATCATCACGTCGAGTCGCCCGTGGAGCGAGACGGCCGAGTCGACGAGTTCGCGGACGTCGCTCTCGACCGAGACGTCGCAGCGCACGAAGGCGGGGTCCGTCCCGCCGTCCTCCTGGGCGAGTCGGATCGTCTCCTTGCCCCAGTCTTCACGGACGTCGCCTCCGACCACGCGTGCGCCCTGGCGGGCGAAGAGCCGGGCCGTGGCGCGTCCCACGCCGGATCCCACGCCCGTGATCACCACCACCTTGCCTTCGAGGAGCATCGTCGCGTTCCTTCTGCGTTCCGCCGTCACCGGAGGCCGCTATCCCCAGACCACGGGAACGGCGGTCGGGGCGCGTTCGTAGAGGCCGATGATCTGCGGCGGCTCCGCGTCGGGATCGATGCGGAGGCCGGGGAGGCGATCGACGAGGGCGGCGATCGCGGTGACACTCTCCGCGCGCGCCAGGTTCTTGCCCAGGCAGACGTGGGCTCCGCGGCCGAACCCGAGATGCGTGTGCGGCTCGCGTGCAGGGTCGAACTCGTCCGGACGCTCCCAGCGGGAGGGGTCGCGGTTGGCGGCCCCGTAACACTGGTGCACGACGGATCCCTTCGGGATGGAGACGCCGTTCAGATCCACGTCTTCGTGGACGAAACGTGCGGCCTGGACGAGAACGCTGATCAGGTCGTCCCGGGGCTCGGCACGCCGCGCTTCGACGATCGGTCCGAGGATCTCCGGGAGGCGCTGGAGCAGCGCGAGCTGCCCGCCACCCTTGACGGCGGCGCGGATGTCGAGCGCGTCGTCGGTCGAGATCCCGAAGCTTCCGCAGATCGTGAGGAGGGGAATGGCCGCACAGAACTCGACGTTCAGGTCGGCGCGACCGTTCGCCTCGAAGGAGTCGATGAGAGACTCGATCGTGGGCCGCGCCCAGTTGTCGGTCCACCATGGCATGCGATCGGGATTGAAGGAGGGCTGCACCAGCTCGCGGTAGCGGCGGTGACGCGCGCCGTCCATCGTGAGCATGCTCATCTGCATGAGTCGAATCGTGGGATTGTCCTGCTCGCCCTGCGGTTCAGGGGGAGACATCCGAAACGCTTCGGAGTTGCGGACGATGGCGTCACAGGTGGCGAAGTCGAACGCCGTGAAATGGCGGCGATCGGGCTCGGGCAGCCCGAACCAGAGCTCCGGGCCCTCGAATCCGATCAGCCGACCCGGCGTCCCTTCGTGCAGGGGGCCGCGCTCCCGGAGCCGGTTCCACTCCGGGTTCGGATCGCCCTCGTACACGCCGCTCATCTGGAGGTGGCTCCGCGTATCGAAGAGATCCCGGATGCGAGCGAGGTCGAGGGCGATCGGCTTGCGCTTCATGCATCGTTCCGGTCGAGCACGACCACCGGGATGACACGCGTGGTCCGCTTCGCGTAGTCGTCGTAGCTGGGCCACATGGCCGTCGCGAGCGCCCAGCAGCGCTCCCGCTCGGCTCCCTCGACGCTGCGCGCCGTGGCGGCGAAGCGGTCGCCCTTCACCTGGACCTGGACGGCGGGGTCCGCGGCGAGATTCCGGTACCAGTGCGGGTGATCGGGCGCGCCGCCCTTGGACGCCACCACGATGCAGCGGTCGCCGTCGGCCGCGTAGATCAGCGGCACGGTCCGAGGCGTGCCCGACGCCCGGCCGGTCGTGGTGAGCAGGAGACAGGTGGCGCCGTTCCACTCGTAGCCGACCGCACCGTCGGTCTCGCGGTACTTCGCCACGTGGGCATCGCCGAGCAAGGAGAGGTCGGGCTTCACGGGGAGTCTTAGATGCTGATATTTCAGCAAGTAGAGGAATATACTAGCATGACTCGCGGCGAGCATTCAACGCAAAAGACGAGAGGAACGCGATGCCCATCCATCCGTCCCCGGCCGTGCTCCGAGCCTGCGACGTGCTCCGGTACATGGCCGAGGATCCGACCCGATCGTTCACGGTCTCGGAGCTGGCCCGTGCCGTCGCCGTTCCGCGGGCCACCTGCGACGCTGTCCTCCAAGCCCTCGCCGCGCAACGGTTCGTGGCGCGCAGCTCGGACGACCGGCGCTACGAGCTGGGGCCGGGGAGCATCGCCCTCGGCGAGGCCGCGCGGCTCGCGAACCCCGTGCTGCGCGCGGCGAAGGCGGCCGGCGAGGAGCTGGCTCGCGCGCTGGACGCCTGTGTGGCGGTCTCCATCCGGGACGGTGACACGATCCGCGTGGCCGAGGTCTTCGACTTCGCACCTCTCCTCGCGCGTCGCGTGCGCGTCGGACAGGCCATCCCGCTGGTCCCGCCGTTCGGAGCCGTCTTCGTCGCCTGGGACGACGACGCGGAGCGCTGGATCGGGACCGCCGACAACGAGCCGGAGCGCGAACGCTACCGGATGGCGCTCGCCGACGTGCGTCGCTGCGGCTACAGCGTCGGCGGGTCCGCCTCGCGTCCGTCGGACCTGGAGGCGATCGAGAGCCTCGCCAGCCCGGCCGCAGCCGCGATGGCCCGCGACCGTAGCAAGCTCCTCGACGAGCTGATGCACAGCCGGTACCTGAGCGCCGATCTGGACGACCGCTCGACCGTGCGCGTCGGCCAGATCTCGGCTCCGGTGTTCGGTCCGGACGGAAAGGTGAGCGCGTCGCTCCTGGTGCCGGGTCCGGAACACCGCATCACCGCGGCCCAGCTCGGCGAGCTGGCGGGGCGGGTCCGCGAGGCGGCGCTGCGCGCGACAGGCAGCGCCGGCGGCAGCCCGCCGGATCAGGCTCCGCGCTGACGCAGGATCGAGACTCTCCTCAGGCAACGTCCTCTGGTCGCCGGTCGGCCCACGGCAGGGTCCGTTCGAGCTGTCCGGCAAGCCGCAGCACGGTCGTCTCGTCGAACCGGCGGCCCGCCAGCTGCACGCCGACGGGCAGTCCCGCAGCGGTCCACCCCAGCGGGAGGCTCACGGCAGGCTGCCCCGACAGGTTCATGGGGTGCGCGAAGTTGGGGAACGTGCTGAAGGTGGCGACGTGCTCTTCGGGGGTCTGGTGCCATGGCGCCCAGTCCACCGACGGCGGCAGCATTCCGGCCGTGGGCGACAGGAGCACGTCCACGTCGTCCCAGAAGCGTAGGAACTCGAGCGCCGCGGCCCGGGTCTGCTCCACCCAGCGCGCGTGGTCGACGACTGTGAGCGCCGCGAGCCGCGCGAGGATCGGTCGGTTGCGGGGCTCCAACGCCTCCACCTGGTCGAGGCCGACGAGGCCCGCGGGTCCGGGCACGCTCATGGGCCCGGTGGCGGCGACGAGGATCGCCCCCCAGTCCGGGGTCCGGCTCTCGACGTGGTGGCCGAGGGACTCGAGCGCCTCGGCGACCGCGATGGCGGCGTGGGCGCACTCGCCGTCGACCTCGCCGAACGGTGCGGTCGTCGTCACGGCGACACGCAAGCGGTCCGGATCGGCTCGCCACACCTCGGACCACCGCTGCGGGGGACGCCGCGTCCCTGGCACGTCGGGGTCGTGCGCACCCGCGAACACGTCGAGCATCGCGGCTGCGTCCCGGACCGACCGGCTGAGCGTCCCGTCGACGCTGCTGCCGTAGTAGGGGTTGCCCAGCTCGGGACCGAACGAGACGAGCCCGCGGGTCGGCTTCATTCCGACCAGACCGCAGAACGCGGCCGGGACGCGGACGGATCCCGCACCGTCCGTCCCGTGGGCCATCGCACAGAGCCCCGCGGCGAGGGCCGCCGCTGCGCCTCCGCTCGAGCCCCCCGGTGTGCGCTCCGGATCCCAGGGGTTGCGACAGGTCCCGTTCAGCTCCGACGAGGTCATCGAGGTGCAGAACTCCGGGACGTTCGTCTTCCCGAGGACGATGAAGCCGGCGGCGCGCAGCCGCCGGACCAGGGGGCCGTCGACCGCCGCGACGTTCGAGACGAGGGCTTTGCACGACTGGGTCGTCGCCAGCCCGGCCACGTCGACGACGTCCTTCACGGAGATCGTCACTCCATGGAAGGGCGGCAGCGAATCAGGCACGTCCTGCTGCACCTGGGCATCCGCCTCACGCGCCGCTTCGATCGCGCGTTCTGTGTCCAGGGCCACGTAGGCCCGAAGGTGCGGATCGAGACGTTCGATCCGCTCCAGGTACCCCCGCACGCACTCGGATGCGCTGGCCGCGCCGTTGCGGATCGCCTCCGCCTGCCCCAGGGCGTCCGTCCAGATCATCTCGCTCATCGTGGCGTGCTCCTCGACGCCTCGCTCACTCGGCGGGTCGGGAGACCGCCTGGCGTAGCGCGACCTTCTTGATCTTTCCGGTCGGAGTGCGCGGGAACTCGTCCACCGCGCGGATCTCTTCCGGCCACTTCTGCTTGGCGAGCCCCGCTCCGCCGAGGTGCGCCTGGACCTTCTGGAGGCTCGGCGCGGCCGCTCCCGGGCTCATCCGGAAGACGGCGCACGCGTGCTCGCCCAGGCGCTCGTCCGGCGCCGCCACCACGGCCACCTCCAGGACGCCCTCCATCCGGACGAGCTGCTCCTCGATCTCGGCGGCGCTCAGGTTCTCGCCGCCGCGGATGATGATGTCCTTGACGCGGTCGGT
>JARRLD010000388.1:5143-5791 GCA_037387345.1 Gemmatimonadota bacterium | reverse complement strand
CGGAGAGGCGGCGCTTAGCTAGGTTGCGTGGCTTCCCGGAGTGTGGCTTGTCGACCCATCCCACCCGTCCATGCCCACGCCCACGGTCCGTCATCAGCTTCGGACCATGGGAAGTCCTGCCGAATATGCGCCCCACGCCCTGGGCCGATGGGGTGAGCGTCACGCCGCGAGGTTCCTTCGCGAGAAGGGTTGGTCCATTCTCGCCCGGAACTACCGGTTCGGCCGCCGTGAGGTAGACCTGATCGTGCGTCGTCGAGACATCGTCGCCTTCGTCGAGGTGAAGACGCGGGCCGGGGGGGAGTTCGGGTGCCCGGAAGAGGCCATCACGCATCTGAAGAGGCGGGAGATCGAAGCCGTGGCCACGCATTTTCTGGCCCGTCACGCGCCGGCGGGCTTGTCCGTGCGCTTCGATGCGGTCGCCATCGTCGTGGACACCGGCGCGAGGACGGTGCGCATCCGACACGTGGAAGACGCGTGGCGCCCGGGGTGGCAATGACGGGGCGGTGGACCGTCCCGTTGACCTCGCCCCACCCGGTCCGATAGCTTCGGGTGTGCCCCAGGTCCGTAGAGCGAAAGCTCACGAATCCCGTCAGGACCCCGCAGGTAGCAGCGGTAAGTGCGGTGATCGTTGCTACGGGTCGCCTGGGG
>JARRLD010000388.1:0-5127 GCA_037387345.1 Gemmatimonadota bacterium | reverse complement strand
AGCTCGACCACGGCACAGGTTCCCCAGCGACGCAGATCCTTGTCCCACACCGCCCTGGCACGAAAATACCGCCCCCGGAGCTTCGCCGACGTAGCCGTCCAGGAGCACGTATCGGAGACGCTCCGACGGGCGGTCGCCCTGGGTCGCGTGGGACACGCCTACCTCTTCTGCGGTCCCCGGGGGGTGGGCAAGACCACGCTGGCTCGGGTGTTGGCCATGGCCCTCAACTGCCCCTACCGGAGTGACGAAGGCGAACCCTGCGGACAATGCTCGAGTTGCTCCCGGATCTGGGGTGGCCACACCGCTCTGGACGTGGTGGAGATCGACGCGGCGTCCAACCGCGGCGTGGATGACGCACGGGATCTGCGGGAGAGGGCCATGTACGCGCCCTCGGAGGAAGGCCGTTTCAAGGTCTACATCGTGGACGAGGCCCACATGCTCACCCGGGAAGCGTGGAACGCGCTGCTGAAGATCCTGGAGGAGCCGCCGCCGAGGGTCATCTTCGTATTCGCCACCACGGAGCCCCAGAAGATCCAGCAGTCGGCCTCGCCCATTCTGTCTCGCTGTCAGCGCTTCGACTTCCGACGGATCGGCGTGCGCGACATCGTGGCTCGCCTCCAGGTCGTGCTGGAACGGGAAGGGCAGTCGGCGCCCGAAGAAGCCCTCCGAATCATGGCCCGGAAGGCCGATGGGGGCATGCGGGACGCGCTGTCCCTCCTGGACCAGGTGATCTCCCTCGCCGGCGGCGATGTGGATGCCGAGGCCGTGCGTCGTGTCCTGGGCCTGGTGGAAGACGAGCGCTACCTGGAGCTCCTGGACGTCCTGGCCGACGGGCGACACGGAGAGGTCTTCGGACTGGTGGAGCGTCTCCTGGACGAGGGATACGATCTGGTGGAGTTCTACCACGGGCTGATGGATGCCCTGAGGATGGTGCTCCGCCTGCGGCTCACCCCCGATGCCTCCCTCGATCTCAGGGAGGACTTGCGCGTGTCCTTCGCGGAGCGGGCTGGTCGGTTCGCCTCGGGGGACCTGGTGCGGATGCTCTCGGCGGCGGCCGAGCTGGAGAGCAACGGCAGCCTCCGCAGAAGCCCGAATCCGCGCGTGCTCATCGAGATGCTTCTCCTGCGTATGTCCTACATGGATCGCACGGTGGACCTGGAAGAGCTCATTCGGGCCGTGGGTGGAGCCCCGCCACCCGAGGGCGGTGCCGGATCCAGAGGAGGATCTGGGCGGAAGCAGGGAGCGGCCCGCCACGACCACGGCTCCGCGGGGAGAGGCGGCGGCCGTGGAGTCGCCCGTTCCCGGGGGCGCGCCCCAGCAGGCCGCGGATCCTTCCGGGGCCTGGACCAGGTGGCTCGAGAGTGGTCGTGGGGTACCCCGCGGCCTCGGCCCCTTCCTCAGGTCGTCCGTGGTGAGGGCCGTCGAGGACGGGTCCATCGAGGTGGTCCCACCGTCCGGCCCGGCGGTGGAGCGTCTGCGCGAGGCAGACGTTCTGGCGGAGGTGGCGCAGGGGCTCCTGCCGTTCCTGGGAAGAGAGGTGAGCGTGTCGGTAGCACCGCCCTCGGACGACGCTCCGGCGCCGGACTCCAGGGTGAGCACGGAAGCCGTTCGGAAGGACACTCTGAAGGCCCTGTATCGCAAGGAACCCCGTTTGGAACGGGCGGTAGAAGAACTGGATCTCGAGCTCTTGGACTGACGAAATCGTGGGCGTCTGGGCCGCCTCTGGTGGGGTCGGTCTCGACGCCCGACGCGTCTGCAACCCACAGTGTCAATGAACCCGAATCTTCAGCAGATCATGCAGCTCGGCCAGCAGCTCCAGGCGAAGATGGCCAAGCTCCAGGAAGATCTGGACCAGCAACAGATCAGTGCCTCATCCGGTGGCGGGATGGTGACCGTGACGGTCGACGGCAAGGGAACCGCGAAGCAGGTGAAGATCGACCCGACCTGTGTGGATCCGCAGGACGTGGAGATGCTCGAGGACCTGGTGCTGGCGGCCATCTCGGAGGCGCAGGCGAAGGCCCGCGCGCACTATGAGACGGAGATGAAGAAGGCTACGGGAGGCCTGCCCATGGGTCTCCCGGGGCTGTCTGGCCTACTCTGATCTGCCTGGAAGGGAGGGCCCTCCGTGTCCGTGATCGATCAGCTCACGGTGGAGCTTGCTCGCTTGCCCGGGATCGGGCCCAAGACCGCCATGCGACTGGTCCACCACCTCATGAAGGGCTCGAAGGAGGACGCCCGCAGGTTGGCACGGGCCGTCACCGAAGTGGCAGAGCGGATCCGTCCCTGCATGATCTGCGGGAATTTCTCCGAGAACAAGCGATGCGAGGTGTGCCTCGATCCCCGGCGTGATCGGGGGCTCTTGTGCGTGGTGGAGGAGGCGTTCGAGGTGGGAGCGATCGAGCGGACGGGAAGGTTTCCCGGGCTCTTCCACGTCCTGGGAGGACGGCTGTCACCCCTGGACGGCGTCGGCCCCGACGAGCTCAACGTGGCGGCGCTCGTCGAGCGGGTCCGCGAATCCGCAGGTAATATCAAGGAAGTGGTCATTGCCACCAACGCGTCGGTGGAAGGGGAGGCCACGGCGGTCTATCTCGAGCAGCTGCTCCGCCCCCTGGGTCCCCGCATCACACGTCTTGCCCGTGGGATTCCGGTCGGGAGTGACCTGGAATACGTGGACGGCACCACCATCGCCGAGGCGCTGAGCGGACGACGGGAGATGTGACATGAGCAGGAGATGGAGGATCGCGGGGATAACGGTGTTGGCCACCGCCGCTGCCGGAGCCGTGGCGGCGCTCGTGGTCCGCGATCAGATCTCCCGTCACCGACGTAATCTGTTCAGTCCGAGCGCATTGCGGCGTCTGGCAGCCCTCGGGCACATTGCCGGGGAGGACGCGTCGGTCGACAACATCCGGCTTCTACGAGACTTCATCGCCTGGGAGCCACGGAAGCTCCTCCGTGAGCGGGCTCGGACCATCGTGGACCGGATGGAGATCGAGGTCGGGCTTCATCGGGATCCGAAAGGCGCTTGAGAGCTTGCTCCCGGGGGGCGCTGGGCCGACTTTAATGTCCGCTCGACGGCGGTGGGTTCGGGGTCGGGCGCAGCGCACGCGGGAACATACGTTTTCGAAGCTTCTCGGTCATCGAGGAATGCCCAGGTGCAGCTTCAACGCCCTGACCGGGGGAGGTAGCGTCGGCCCATGTCGATGATCAACTATGCCTCCCGCGAGATCAACTGCAAGATCGTGTACTACGGGACTGGTCTCGGAGGGAAGACCACGAACCTGGAGTACATCTACTCCAGGGTGAATCCGGAGACCAAGGGGAAGATGATCTCCCTGGCCACGGAGACGGAGCGAACGTTGTTCTTCGATTTTCTTCCCATCGACCTCGGAGAGATCCGGGGGTTCAAGACGCGGTTCCACCTCTACACCGTGCCCGGACAGGTCTACTACAACGCCAGTCGCCGTCTCATCCTCAAAGGCGTGGACGGCATCGTGTTCGTGGCCGATTCCCAGGACACACGGGCCGAAGCCAACATCGAGTCGATGCACAACCTCTACGAGAACCTCGAGACGCTCGGGTACGATCCCGCGAATCTCCCGTTCGCCATCCAGTACAACAAACGGGACCTCTCCGACATCGTGCCCGTCGAGGACCTCCGGGCGCAGATCAACCCCATGGGGGTGCCCGATTTCGAGGGCATCGCCATCGAAGGCAGGGGGGTATTCGAGACCCTCTCGTGTGTCAGCAAGCTGGTTGTCCAGTCTCTCTCCTGAAATGACCGTGTCTGGGAGTCGCCTCAACCTCCCGAACATCATCACCGTCGGGCGGATTCTGGCCTGTCCGGCCATCTTCTTCCTGGCCATGGCTCCCGGCGTGGGAGCCCGGTTCTGGGCATTCGTGCTATTCGTCGTGGCGGGACTGTCCGACGTGTGGGACGGCTACCTGGCGCGCAGGTACGACCTGATCACTGACGTCGGGAAGCTGCTGGATCCCATCGCGGACAAGCTTCTCCTCGCGGCCACGCTGATCCCCTTCTACCTGATCTCCCACCAGAGGGGAGAGGCAGGGCTCCTACCCTGGTGGGGTCCGCTACCCCTCTGGGTGCTGGTCGTCATCTTCGGGCGTGAGCTCCTGATCACGGTGTTCCGTAGCTTCGCGGTGCAAAAGGGGGTGGTCATCGCGGCCGGCGCGGCGGGAAAGCGGAAGGCGCTCCTGCAGTCCCTGTTCTCGGGAGGTCTTCTCCTGTGGTATCCCCTCGACGGCGTCATGCAGGCGAAGGGATGGGAAACCCTGCCCGTCGTCAGGGTGTGGATGGCGGTTCACGGCGCCTGGGTCGGGATCACCCTCCTGCTTGCCCTCGTCCTGACGGTGTACTCGATGATCGATTACCTGTGGCGGTATCGGTCCCTGCTGGGCTTCCGCAGCTGACCTTCGCCGAGACGCCACGCCCTTCGCCCGTGTCTTCCGTGTCCACCCCAGTTCGGGCCGCCGTGGTGACCGTGGGAGACGAGCTCCTTCTGGGAACGACCGTGGACACCAATGCCGCGTGGATCGGACGGCGGCTGGCCGCTCGCGGCATTCCGGTCGTACGGCGTCACACCGTCGGTGACGACGCCGACGAGATCCGACGCGCGGTCTCGGACGCTGCGGATATGGCGGACCTGGTTCTGGTCACGGGAGGTCTGGGCCCCACACCCGACGATCTGACGCGAGACGCGGTGGCAGCCTGGTTGGGCCTACCTCTCCTCGAAGATCCAGAGGTGCTTCGGTCCATCGAAGTCCGCTTCCGCCAGCGGGGCATGACCGAGCTGCCGTCTCCGAACCGGCGGGTCGCCCAGGTTCCGCAGGGTGCCCGTAAGCTCGCCAATCCGGTGGGAACGGCCCCGGGGCTCGTATTGGACCACGAAGACAGCGTCATCGTCCTGCTACCCGGGGTGCCGTCGGAGCTCCGGGCCATTGTCGAGGTCGGGCTGGAAGAGACCCTCATCGCGAGGTTCTCTTCCCGCCTTCGGCCGGTGTTCCACCGCGTCATCCATACACCGGGAATCCCCGAGTCTCTCCTGTCCGCCCAGGTGACGGAGGTTCTGGGAGACGCCCCCCAGGCCGTGCGACTCGCCTTCCTTCCCG
>JARRLD010000387.1:0-4855 GCA_037387345.1 Gemmatimonadota bacterium | reverse complement strand
TCCGAACACCGTCAGGTCGATGTAGTCCCGGTACGCCGGTCCGATCTTGTAGAAGACCGTGAGTGACCGGCGGGTCGCCTCCTCGTAGGGGAAGAAGCTGAACTCGATGGCGGGTGTCAGCTCGGCCCGGAAGTTCTGGTTGAAGCGCGTCATCTTCGCGAGCTGGCCCTGGATTCCGATGGACCAGTGGTCCGCAAGCGCGTACACGGCGAGCTGATTCAGGCCCCAGTCCGTGCGCCGGTCCGTGAAGATGCCCTCCTCGAGCTCGAACTCCACGCGGTTGAAGCTCACGTTGCCGTTGAAGTTGAGCTTCCACGTGGGCGTCACCCGCGACGCCGAGAAGCTGCTGTTCAGGCGGATCGTCTCCCGCGTCGACTCGCCGTCGACGTTCCCGCTGCCGTTGACGCGGAAGACCCACAGGTTCCAGGGGTCGTCCACCTCGTCCTGCGAGACCAGTCGCGGGTTGGGTCCCGTGCGCCCCGCTTCAACCGGCGCAAGCGCCACGAGGCCGCGGAAGCCGGCCACGTTGGCGAAGCGTGCGAGGCCGATGCCCAGCGTGTGGCTGATCCCGTCGAGCGCCTCACGCTCTGTGTCGGTCGGCAGCGTCTGGAAGCGCACCTGGTCCTCGTAGTCCTCCTGGCCAGCCACGCCGATGAAGTCGAGCTGATACTCGCGCCCTCCCGCGCCGGTGGTGGTGCTCGTCATGATGATGTGCACGTCCGCGTCACGTCGGTCGCGTACCCAGTTCACCCAGGCGATCTCGGTACGGTAGTAGTCGGAGTTGCAGTTCCGGCCGGCGCAGTCGAAGAAGACGTTGGGTCGGCTGGTCTGGGTGCCCTCCGCCGCCTCCTGAGCCGAGGCGCCGCTCACCCCCAGCGCGAGCGCCGAGGCGAGGAACAAGCAACAGTGGAACGGACGCACGTGCATCACGACCTCTGGCGAAGGTGTGAGGGTCCGGCTGGGGCCGGCCGACGGAGCAGCTTCCGACGCGAAGGACACCAACCGGCGCGGCTTCGTTGATCGGAAGCGTTGGTGATCGTACCGCCGGGATCTCCCCCGACGAGGGGCCGAAGGGCCGGCCCCCGGCCTGGGCCGGGCCTCACAGCAGCCCGAGCATCCGGGGCAGCCACAGGGTGACGGCGGGGACGTAGGTGACGACGAGCAGGGCGGCGATCATGGCTGCATAGAGAGGGAGCAGGGGACGGACCACTCCCGCGATGGACGTTCGCGCGACGCCCACGCCGACGAAAAGGACGGTCCCGACAGGGGGCGTGCACAGTCCGATGCACAGGTTGAGCACGATCACGATGCCGAAGTGCACGGGATGCACGCCCAGGGAAGTGGCCACCGGAAGGAAGATCGGTGTGAGGATGAGCACCGCCGGCGTGATGTCGATGAAAATCCCCACGCCCAGGAAGGCGACGTTCATCAGGAGCAGGATGGCCAGCCTGGACTCGGCGAGCCCGGTGAGGAACGTAGCGAGGGCCTGCGGTGCGTGAGCATATGCGAGGACCCACGAGATGCCCATGGACGTGCCCACGAGCAGGAGGACTACTGCGGTGGTGGTGGCCGTCTCCAGGAAGATCCCAGGCAGGTCGGACAGGGACAGGCCACGGTACGCGAACGCCAGGACGAGGGCGTACAGCACCGCCACCGCAGCGGCCTCCGTCGCCGTGAAGATGCCGGCGATGATGCCGCCCATGACGACGACCAGAAGCATGAGGCTCGGGATGGCTGCCAGGAACGCCGTCCACGTCTGGCGGATCGTCGACCTCCGGCACGTGGGATAGCCCCGCGCCCTCGCGATGGCCCCGCCGACCGCCATGAGAGCGAGCCCCACCAGCGCACCCGGGAGGTATCCGGCCACGAACAACGCGGCGATCGACACCCCGCCGCTGGCGAGCGAATACACGATGAGGATGTTACTGGGCGGGATGATCAGGCCGGTCGTCGCGGACGTGATGTTGACCGAGGCGCTGAAGTCGCGGTCGTAACCCTCCCGCTCCATCTCCGGGCCCATGACACCCCCCACCGCCGAAGCCGTCGCCACAGCCGAGCCGGAGATGGCGCCAAAGAGCATGGCAGCCAGGATATTTACGTAGGCGAGGCCGCCGGGGAGGTGCCCGAGCACCGACTTCGCGAAGGTGGTCAAACGCACTGCGCTGCCGCCCCGGTTCATCAGCTGACCGGCGAGCAGGAAGAACGGGATCGCCTGGAGCGCGAAGGAGTCGAGGCCCGTGGCGATCCGCTGCGCGACGGTGGTGAGGGCAGGTCCCACGGGCATGTTCACCAGCATGGCCAAGGCGGTGGCAGTACCGATGCAGAACGCCACCGGCACGCCCAGGCCCAGAAGCCCGACCAGCGCCGCGCCCAGCAGCAGGACGTCCATCACCGGCCTTCCGTCCGCCGCAGGAGGTCACGCACCCGCAGCGAGGAGAACCACACGATGAGGGCGCCGCTCACGGGCAAGGCGGAGTACACCCAACCCATCGGAATCCCGAGCGCTGCCGACGTCTGCCCCAGGCTGAGCGTGATGCGGACCAGGCCGAGTCCGCCCCCGACGAGCACGACTCCGGCGAACGTGATCACGCACAGCTCGATGATTACCGCGAGCGTCCTTCCCCAACGACCTCCGGAGACCCGTCGGGGGAGCAGGTCGATCGCCAGGTGCAGTCTCTTTGCCGACGCGTAGCCGGCCCCGACCAGGCCGATCCAGATCAGGAGATAGCGCGCGAGCTCCTCGGTGTATGAGCTCGGGCGTGCCAGCGCGAACCGCGTGAAGACCTGCCACAGGACGTTGACAACCGACACGCCCATGAGGACCACGAGGAACCATCCCAGCGCCTTCTCGACCGTCGACTCTCCGGTTCGCGCCACGTGCCCCTCCTTGCTTGACGGCGGTCCGCAACGGCGGCCATAGTGCCGGGTCCCGAAAGGCGATGCAACCGATCCCCTACCGTCTCGCCATGCCCCGCCCAGGCCGTCCCGTCATCGATCGCCGTGAAGCTGTCCGTCGCGTGGCGGTCGTCCTGGGAGGTACGCTGTCGGCGCCGACCCTGTCGGGGCTTCTGGCGGGCTGTGAGTCCCCGCGTGGTGAGGCGACCTACTTGCCACGCACGTTGTCCGCCCGGGAGCTCCAGCGGGTGGAAGCCGTCGCGGAGCTCATCATCCCGACGACCGACACCCCCGGCGCCTCCGCGGCGCGGGTGCAGGACTTCGTGGACATGATGCTCACGGACTTCTTCTCGCCGGCGGAGCGGGGCCGGTTCCTTCGTCAGCTGGCGGTGCTGGACGACCGGATGCGGGCCTCGGAGGGCGTCGACTTCGACGCCGCCTCGTCGGAGCAGAGGATCAGGGTCCTTACCGAGCTCGATGCCGAGGCGTTTTCGGGTGGAGGTGAGGGACCGGACCGACCGGAAGCAGGTGGCCCCCCGTTCATGCGCACGATGAAGGAGCTTACGGTGGCGGGCTTCTATACCTCCGAGGTCGGCCAGACGGTGGAGCTACACGTCGCGCCGTTCGGCCCCTACGAGGCGGACCTCTCCGTGGACGAGGTGGGCCGCGCGTGGGCGTGAGGGGGAGGCCTCAGGAGCGAACCGCGTTCGACGCCATCGTCGTGGGGTCGGGCATGTCGGGGGGCTGGGCCATGAAGGAACTCTGCGAGGCCGGCTTCGACACGCTCGTGCTGGAGCGTGGTCGCATGGTCGAGCACGTCCGCGACTACGTCACGGAGCACAAGAACCCGTGGGAGAGGCCTCATCGGGGGCCACAAGAACCCGTGGGAGATGCCTCATCGGGGGCGCATCCCTCCCGATGTCCTCGAACGCGACTACCCCGTGCAGCGCAGGACCTTCGCGCTGAACGAGTACACCCGACACTGGTTCTACACGGACGATCGGGTTCCCATCGTGGAGGAGGCTCCCTTCACCTGGGTCCAGCCCGGTATCGTGGGGGGGCGAGCCCTGATCTGGGGGCGGCAGAGCTACCGCTGGAGCCCGATGGATTTCGAGGCCAACGCTGCCGACGGTCACGGGGTGGACTGGCCCCTCCGCTATGACGACCTGGCTCCCTGGTACGATCGCATCGAACGGACCATCGGCGTGAGCGGCTCCGCCGAGGGCTTGCCTCAGCTCCCCGACGGCGTCTTCCAACGTCCCATGGACATGAACGCCGTGGAGAAACACGTGAAGGCGGCCGTCGAGGCGACGTTCCCGGGGCGCCGCGTGATGATCGGTCGCACGGCTACCCTCACGGAGCCCCTCGATGGTCGCGCTCCCTGCCACTACTGCGGTCCGTGTGCCCGCGGTTGCTCGACGGGATCGTACTACTCGACCCAGAGCGTGGCCCTCCCGGCTGCGCGCCTGACCGGACGGCTGACCCTGCGGCCCCTGACGGTGGTCCACTCCGTCCTCTACGACGCAGCCACGAACCGTGCAACCGGTGTCAGGGTGTTCGATGCGGAGACGGGTGAGGAGAGGGAATACACCGCACGCCTGGTGTTCCTGTGCGCTTCGGCGATGGGCACCGCACGCATCATGCTTCACTCGGTCAGCCCCAGCTTCCCGGATGGCATCGCCAACAGCAGCGGGATGCTCGGCCACAACATCATCGAGCACCATGCCCGCGTAGGAGCGCGGGGCCGGTTCGAGGGGTTCGAGGACCGATATTACCGTGGCAATCGGCCCAACGGGATCTACGTGCCGCGCTTCCGGAATCTCGACGCCGACTCGCGGCATCCCGACTTCGTCCGCGGCTACGGGCTCCAGGGGGGGCCTCCCGCGTGGGGTGGCAGCGGGGTTCGAGCATGCCGGGCATCGGGGTGGCCTTCAAGGAGCGCCTCCGGGCTCCCGGCGAG
>JARRLD010000386.1:0-6207 GCA_037387345.1 Gemmatimonadota bacterium | reverse complement strand
TCTTGTTTCCCGCAGGCCGAATCCGGCCAGACAGCTGTTTACCGCCTTCGACCAGGAAGGTCGCCATTCGCTCGCTTCGAAGTGGGATGGGCCCAGAGGTCGCCAGGTCGAGGTCCGTCCGGAGCCCGTCGCCGGCTGGAGCGCCCCGAAGATACCCTCCTCGACCTCCCTCGCCAACCGGCCCTCGCCGCCTTCCGGGTCCCCCGGCCGCGCATTCTCGACGACCCCGCCACAGGCGGGCCTGCATGCCCCGCACCGGTGGGCCGAACCCCGGCCTGCACAGGCCGAGGAGCGCTTCTTGCCCCCCTGCTGGGACGCCTCTAGTATCGGCCCAATCATCCACCTGCGTGCGGATCCCGGTATGCGCCTCAAAGATTTCTTCCATGACGATTTGGTGCTTCTGCGTCTCCAGGCCCGCGACGTGGAGGGGGTGGTCGCGGAGCTCGCGAAACGCGCGGGGGAGGTAGGCGTTGGCCCCGAGGCGCTCATCCGGGAGAAGCTCATGGCGCGCGAGCGCAAGCATCCCACGGTCATGGGGTCGGGCCTCGCGATCCCGCACGCCACGGTGCCGGGCCTGGACGGGCCGGCGATCGGCGTGGCCCTGGCCGGTGACGAAGCGATTCCCTTCGGTGGCACCGACCAGGATCCGGTCCGGATCTTCTTCGTGCTTCTGTCGCCGCCCGGATTCGAGCGGGGGCACGTGAAGCTCCTGGCACGTATCTGCCGACTGGTGCGCCACGAGGGATTCATCGACAGCCTCGAGGCGGCGGAGGACTCGAGCGCCGTGGTGAACATCATCCAGTCGGTGGACGCCCAGCACGTATGACCACCACCGGGACGCGTCTGCTCATTGCCGTGGTCAACGACCCCGAGAAGATCGACGAGATCCTGTCCGGGTTCCTGGAGATGGGCGTGACGGGGGCCACCGTCATCGGCAGCGAGGGCATGGGCCGTCTGCTCTCCCACGACATCCCCATCTTTGCCGGCCTGCAGACCCTGATTGCCGGGTCCCGTCCCCAGAACCGTACGATCTTCAGTGTCGTGCCCCAGGATCGCCTGGACGACGCGCTGGCCGTGCTGCAGGAGGTCTGCGGCAACCTCGCCTCCCCCGCCACGGGGATCGCCGTGGTCGTTCCGGTGGATCGGGTGGTCGGGCTCGCGCCGGAGCTCGGCGGCGAGGGCAGCCCCATCTGACGAGCGTCGAGACGCCCTCCATGGATCCCATCCTCGGCACGCTCGTTCTCATCCTCGTCGCCTTGCTGGGCGCGCGGATCTCCTTCTCCACGGAGCGTGTGTCCCCGGGGCCACGTCTTCTGTTCCGTACCGGGATGCAGTTCCTGGTCATCGGGTTCCTCCTGGGCCCCTCGGGGCTGTCGCTCATCACGGACGAAGCCGCCCAGCAGCTTTCTCCTCTCCTGGCCCTGGGCCTGGGCTGGGTGGGGTTCCACTTCGGGCTGCAGCTCGACCGCGAGAGCCTCCGGCACTTCAAGCTGCGGGTCCACCTCGTGGCGCTGGGGCAGGCGCTTCTGAGCTTCGCCCTCTTTCTCGGAGGCGCCCTGGCCCTTCTCGAGCTCTTCGGGATCGCGGCGGACGTGCCTCTGCTGCTTCCACTGGGCGCAGCGGCCACGGCCGCGGTTACGACGCCCGCCGGCATCGCCCTGGTGTCCTCCAACTTCCTGGTGAGGGGAAAGGTGAGGGACCTGCTGTTTCTCATCGGCTCCCTCGACGCGGTGGTGGGGATCACGGCGCTTCAGCTCACGTACAGCTTCTATCGCCCCTCCCTGCCCGGAAACCCCGCGGCCGGGGGCTCTCTCCTGTACACTGCGGCGGCGACGGCCCTCGGCCTGGCTCTCGGCATCGTGTTCACCTGGCTCACCAGGCGCCGTCCGCGCTCGGAGGAGCTCGTGCTCTACGTCCTGGGCGCGTGCGCGTTCACGGCGGGCGCTGCCCTCCAGTGGGGCCTCTCCCCCCTCTTCCTGTCGGCGGTCATGGGATTCACGGTGGCGAACCTGGGGCGGGAGCGGGCCCGCGTGTTTTTGCTTCTGCAGCGGTGGGAGAAGCCGGTATACCTGATCTTCCTCCTGTTGGCCGGCGCGCTTCTCCGCATTCCGGGCGTATGGGTCTTCGCTCTGGCCGCCGGGTACGCGTTGCTGAGGGCGCTGGCGAAGGTCCTGGGCGCGGCCGCGATGGCCGCGTCCGTGCCCCTCGGGTTCGACGTGCCGCGGCGCCTCGGGTTCGGCCTGATCCCGCAGGGAGGGATCTCCATCGCCATGGCGGTTTCCGGCGTGCTGCTCTACTCCGACCTCGAGGTGAGGGGCGTCGCGGCCGAGACGACCCTGTTCACGGTCATCGTGGTCGGGGTCATGCTCTCCGAGCTCGCCGGACCCTTCATGACCGTGCGCCTCCTGCGACGGGCCGGCGAGATCTCGCCGCGGGTGGAGGAGGCCATCGCGGCGGGCGACGAACGAAGGGCCGAGCGAGAGGCGCTCCGCCATGCGAGCCGGTCCCCACCTCCGTGAGCACGCAAGGGCCGGCGTCGGCCGTCGCCCGGCTCCGATGGGTGTGCCCTGGCTCCGCCACCGGCGGTTCGATTAGACTTTCTCCATGATCACCTTGCTCTCTAGCCCGATGCAGACGGCCCCGGCCGACACCGTCGTCATGATCCTGGCGAGGGATTCCATCGCCGTGGCCTCCGACATGGCGGTGCTCGCAGGGGGAACGGCTGTCATCCTCCTCACCGTGGTTGTCCTGCTGTTCGTGCGCAGGATCGGACGGGTCGTGGACGAGCTCCGCGCTCACGCGCGGCAGAGCTTCGGGCCGGTTTCGGATCGGGCCCGCTCCATCTCCGACAACGTCGAATTCATCACGGACGCGCTTCGCACCGACGTCCGACGCCTGAACGACTCCGTCAAGGCGCTCACCGAGCGGCTTCATCAGGCGTCGGACCGGATGGAGGAGCGAATCGAGGAATTCAACGCGCTCATGGAGGTCGTGCAGTCGGAAGCCGAGGACATCTTCATCGACACGGCCGCGACGGTCCGCGGCGTCAGGGCGAGCGCCAGGACCATCGGAAAGCCCCGGGGACCCCTCCCGCGGACCCACCCGGACCGGGAGGTCGCGCCACTGCCGCCCGCCGAGGAGGAGCTACCCTCAGCCGGGGATCCCGCGGACTGATGGACGTACGGAGGGTCCTGGCCGTCCTGGCCGTCCTCCTCCTGTCCGTCTCGTGGCTCCTCATCCCGGAGCCCGTGCTCGCCTGGGGGCCGGCCACGCATGTCGCTCTGGGGGAGGCGCTCCTGGGCGCCCTCTACCTGGTCCCCCCGGCCATCCAGGCCATCGTGGCCCGCTTTCCGCTGCACTTCCTGTACGGGTCCATCGCAGCCGACATCTCCGTCGCGAAGAAGTACGTTCCCGCGGGCAGGCACTGCCACAACTGGTCCGTTGGCGAAGAGATCCTGGAATCGGCCGAAACCGAGCGCCTGCAGGCGGTCGGATACGGCTACCTCGCCCACCTTGCAGCAGACACCATCGCCCACAACGTGTTCGTGCCGCGCCAGCTTCTCCTCACCAGCACGACCCAAGCGCTGGGCCACACGTACTGGGAGCACCGGATGGACATGCACGTCGGCGAGGAGTTCCTGTCCAAGGCCCGTCACCTGGTCATGGAGCACGATCACTCCGAGGCCGACATCCTGTTCGACGACGTTCTGAGTCGGACGATCTTCAGCTTCCAGACCAACCGGCGCATCTTCCGGGGCATGATCTCGATCTGCCGGACCCCGTGGTCGATCGGTACTTCGAGCTCAGCTTCGACTTCGTGGTCGACTACCTTCGCTCCCGAGGCGGGTCGAGGCCGGCAGCCCTGGACCCCGTAGGCGGCATCAACCTCCGTCTCGCCAAGAAGGTCCGACGCAGAGCGCTGTCTGACCGGACCGTGGACCGTCCCGAGAACCTCGCGCAGATGGCCGACGAGTTCTTCCCCTTCCCCGACGTTCCCCCCCGGTTCTGGCCCCAGGTCGAGGACGCCTCCTTCGCCGCCGGAATCACCGCGCGACGGGCCGCCCAACGGGCGCTCGGCGCCTAGGAGCCTGTCCGAGTAATCGCCATCGGGGTAGTGTGGGGCGAAGCTGAACGGAGAGAAAGGAGGGCCCGGTGTCGAAGAAGTTCCGAGAGTACAGTCCGGACCAGCTGCTGTTGATGGCGCCGTCGCTTCGGGAGTGGCTGCCCGAAGACCACTCGGTGTACTTCGTATCGGACTTGGTGGAGACGCTGGACCTGAGGGCGATCTACGAGAGCTACGACGAAGAGCGGGGCTACCCGCCGTATCATCCGCTGCTGATGACGAAGCTGCTGGTATATGGCTATACGCGCGGGGTGCGGAGTTCGAGAAAGCTGGCGCGGGCGTGCTTGGAGGCAGTGGACTTCCGGATCCTGGCGGCGGGTCAAGAGCCGGACCACCGGACGATCGCAGCGTTCCGGGCGCGACATCTGGCGGCGCTGGGCGGACTGTTTCAGCAGGTGCTGGAGCTTTGCCGAGCGGCAGGTCTGGTGAAGCTGGGCCACGTGGCGGTCGATGGGACGAAGGTCCGGGCGAACGCGAGCAAGCACAAGGCGATGAGCTACGGCCGGATGAAGCAGGAGGAGGCGCGTCAGCAGGAGAAGATCCGGAAGTGGTTCGAGGAGTGTGAGGCGACGGACGCCGCGGAGGACGCGCTGTACGGAGCGGACAAGACGGGCGACGAACTGCCCGAAGAGCTCCGGGACCCGAAGCGGCGGCTGGAAAAGATCCGCGAAGCGAAAGCGGCCCTGGAAGCGGAAGCGCGGGCGAAAGGCAACAAAGAGCCGGAGGCAAAGGCGCAGCGCAATTTCACGGACCCGGACAGCCGCATCATGCTGTCGAGCGACAAGGCGTTCATCCAGGCCTACAACTGTCAGGCGGCAGTGGATGCGGACTTCCAGGTGATCGTGGCGGCCGATGTGATCCAGGCGGCGTCGGATCAACGGCAACTCGTGCCGCTGCTGGAGCAGATCGAGGAGCGGTTGGGCGACAAGCCCGAGGTGGCGAGCGCGGACGCGGGTTACTGGGTGGAAGAGGAACTGAAGCGAGTCGAGGCCAAAGGAACGGAGGCGCTGGTGGCGCCGCACAAGGTCCGTCACAGCGAGTGGCGGGAGGCAGAGCCGCCACGTGGCCGCATCCCGAATGGCCTCAGCCGCAAGGAGTTGATGGCACGTAAGCTGAGGACGAAGCGGGGCCGTGAAGAGTATGGAAGACGGAAGACAACGGTCGAGCCAGTCTTTGGACAGCTCAAAGGACCGCTGGACTTCCGGCAGTTCCTCCTGCGCGGCCATCAGAAGGTGCGCGGCGAGTGGATGCTCGTCTGCGCCGCCAGCAACATCATGAAGCTGTTCCGGGCTGGAGCCCTGATCCCGACCCTCGACATGACCTGACGAGGGTGGGATCCGTGCCACCCGGTGCCAAACCGCGCCACTGAACCCCAAACCACTCTCGCAACAACGATGACCCAGCCCGGCCGACCACCATCACGCCCTACCACCTGTCCCCTGCCCGTTACTCGGACAGGCTCCTAGGCGATGGCTCTGTGGACTGGTGCTGGAGAAGACAAATGCCACAATCTGATGAGCTCGCAAGGGCGTTTGTCCATGTGCAAGAGGTGTTTCCGTTTACGGACTATGTTGACAGCATCGTGTACCACGAGACGAGATCAATTGTTGAGGCGCTCGAGCCACTGATATCACCGTTTGCTGGCAAGCGCCTGTTGGACATTGGCTCCGGGCCAATGGACAAGACGGCAATTCTAAGTCTGATGGGGTTTGACTGTTGCGCAGTTGACGATCTCGCTGACCCTTGGCATATGCGCGAGGGAAACAAAGCCAAGATCATCGCATTCTCGGAGCGCCTCGGTATCAAGTTTCACCATCAGCAGGAGGGTGATCACAGCGTTCCATTCCAGAGTGCCTCCTTCGATGTAGTCAGTCTCCTGTCGGTGATAGAACATCTTCATGTCTCCCCAAGAGAGATTCTGAACACTGCCGGCGAATACCTGAAGCCGGGTGGTCTCCTGGTTGTGGTGATGCCGAACTCGGTCAACCTGCGTAAGCGCCTCTCCGTCCTTCGGGGTCGAACGAATCACGTACCTGTGGACCAGTTCTACGCCTGCGTGGGCACGTGGAGGGGCCACGTCCGAG
>JARRLD010000385.1:0-6006 GCA_037387345.1 Gemmatimonadota bacterium | reverse complement strand
CCCCATGCCGGGGTGGTTCGCACTGAGCCCGTCGATGCGGTAGTTGTTCGCCTGGAAGTTGGCGCCCCCCCACACGTGCCCGGGGCGGGCCCCCGGCGTCAGCGCCACCAGGTCCCGGGCGTTGTACGTCACAGGAAGAAGCCGGATGGCCGCCTCGTCCACTCGGGTGCTGAACTCCATGTTCTCCCGCTGGATCTGCACCCGCTCCGAGCGCACGGTCATGCCCTCGAGCTCGATGGGGGCCGAATCCAGCCGGACCTCGAGGATCGTGGAACTGCCGTGTGCCACGCGAACGTCGTCCGCCCGGTACACCGCGAAGCCCAGGGCCTCGATGCGCACCGTGAACGTGCCGGCGGGCATTGCGACGAAGCTGGCCGAGCCGTTCTCGGTGGTGCCCTGCCGACGCAGCAGTGTCTCCTGGAACAGCACGTCGACGGTGGCGTTGGCGACGGGTCCGTCTTCCCCGGAAACCCGCACGACGAGGGTGCCCCTATGTGTTGAGTCAGTTCAACGGGGGCTTTCTCTTCTACTGGGATCGCGTCATGGTTCGGAGGTCACGTGGGAGTGCTCGAGATCCAATACCAGGACACCCGCGGGGGCGCTCCGTGTTGCAGGCACAGGGTATCGCACCGACTGCGGGTCGCTGCATCCCGTTCCTCGCCCCCCCTTCGAGGCTCCACCGCTGCCCCCGCGGGGCTTCTCTCGCCGAACGATGCTCGATTGCGCGATACTACGTGTACCGTAGTACGTGACCCGAGGGAGAGGCAGGTGGCGATGGCTCGGCGGCGAGTCGAACGGGAGTTGATGCGGGGAGCGGGTCCCATCGCGGTACTCAGGCTCCTCGAACAACGGGAGATGTACGGCTACGAGCTCATCGAGGCCCTTTCACGGCGTACCGGCGGCGTGCTGGCCATGGGCCAGTCCACGCTCTACACGCTCCTCTACAACCTCGAAGGGAAGAAGCTGGTCGGCAGCCGATGGAGGACCGCGGAGTCCGGACGCAAGCGAAAGTACTACGGACCTACGGAGAAGGGTTTGGCCTACCTGCGGAGCAAGGAGCGGGAGTGGGCCCGCCTCGTCGGCGCTCTCGCAGGGCTTGAGTTGCTGGAGGTGGCGTCACCCTCGACGAGCAAGCCGGAGCCAGCGTGGAAGGGGACTTCATCATCCGGGTGGACCCCGATCGGGAACGACGCGACGACGTGTGGGGAGAGCTGACCGGCACGGTCGACACGCTCGGAGCCCTCTCCATAGCGGTCAGGGTTCCCGGTGCGGTCGTGAACGGATTCGAAGCCCTCACCGGGTGCACCAGCCTCGACGGTGACGCTGCGTTCGACGGACGCGTGGTCAACGACACGCTCGGCCTGAGCGCGACGTTCCTCGGCATTTGCGTGAGCAGCATCGATTCGAGTCGTGTGAGCACGCAGTGGACCCGGGAGTTCACCGGCGTGGCCTCTCCCCTCAGCGTCGGTTCGGCGGCCGTGACGATCTCCCCTGAAGCCGTCACCCTGCGGTCCGGAACGTCGCTGCAGCTAGTGGAATGTATCTGAAGTAGCATTGACATGAGGGACGCAGTATCTTTCCCCATGTTTACGTCGCCCCATGAGCTGGAGCTCTCCGCAGAGCAACGGATCGAGCTCGAGAAGCTCAGCCGGAGTAGGACTGCCGCCGCCGCCGTGGTCCAGCGGGCGCGGATGGTGTTGGCGATGGCGGACGGTGAGCCCTACAGCTCGTTGACCAAACGGTTCGACACCTCGACCACGACCCTCACCCGATGGCGGAAGCGTTTCATCCAAGGCGGCGTCGGTGGGTTGACCGATGACGTCAAGTCGGGACGAGGAGACGGGATCACAGCCAAGGACGAAGCGCGGATCCTGGCGCAGACCATGAAGCCCCCGCCGAAGCCCCTCACGCACTGGACCTCCCGCCGGCTCGCCAAGAAGCTTGGCTATAGCCACTCCACGATCGCGCGGGTGTGGAGGCGAGCTGGCATCAAACCGCACCGGGTCGAGAGCTACACAGCGAGCCCGGATCCTGACTTCGAGGAGAAGGCCGCCGACATCATCGGGCTCTACCTCGATCCTCCGGCCCACGCGGCCGTGTTCTGCGTGGACGAGAAGACGGCCATCCAAGGCCTCGACCGTACCCTGCCCGTCCTTCCCCTCTCCCCTGGGCGGGCCGAACGACATGGCTTCGAGTATGTCCGCCACGGCACGCTCTCGCTCTATGCGGCACTCGAAGTCCACACCGGTCACGTGGACGGCATGACGGCGGATCGACACACCAGCGAGGCCTTCGTCTCGTTCCTGGACCAGGTCGTCGCCCACCACCCCAGGAAGCGCGAGATCCACATCATCTGCGACAACCTCTCGGCGCATAAGACGAAGACCGTCCAAGCCTGGCTCGCCGCTCACCCAAGGGCTGAGATCCACTACACCCCCACCTACAGCTCGTGGCTCAACCAGGTCGAACTCTGGTTCGCGAAGATCCAAAGCGATCTCATCGCGCGGGGCGTGTTCACGTCCAAGGTCGACCTGCGCCGCAAGCTCATGAGCTATATCCGGCGGCATAATCGCGACTGCCACCCGTTCTGCTGGACCTATCGAAACACCAAGCGCCGAATCCGTGTCAACGTTTTTTGAGTTACGCGCCACTAGGTTTCACTACCACTGCACCAACCTGAACAGCAGCGGAGGGACCCGATGTCCGAGAAGCAAGGCCTATTCGTCAAGGTGGAGAGCGAGCACGAGCCGTTTGAAGTCGAGCCATCCAGCGGAGACGATTTGGGCACCCAGGCTCGCGCCATTCTGAGGAATGGCGCTGTCCACAGGCGGGAGGATGGTAGCTTCACGATCTACCCGCCCCACCGAATCGAAGCTGTCCACGTCGGTGCTCTACCGCAGGACATGCCCTCCATGTAGAGGACGAGCACCGAGTGGCCCGGGCCACCCAGCGCGCTCCAGCCTACATGGGTGGCAGCGCCGGAGCACCCAGGAGGGTGGTCGGCGCGCTTCCGCGTGCCGCCGCCGAATGTCGTTGCCGGCGACTGAGGGGGAGAGCCTACTGCGGCGACCCCCAATAGCGGTCCAGCCAGGCCGTCGTCTCGCGAGCCACTTCGTTCAACGGGAGCGCATGTCCGTACCCCTCGTAAACGATGCGATGCTTATCGGCGTCAGGCGTGCCCAGGAGCTGCTCCATCGGAACCTGAGCGCTCTCGACAGGCTCCAACGGGTCGTGGAGCCCGTTGAGCATCAGCGTGGGGACCGTGATCCGCGTGACGTAGTTGATCTGGTCGACCTCGGGCAGCGCCCTTCCCGACGCTAGGCCGCCCAACATCACCAGATTCACCTTGAAGCGCGGCTCCACTGCGGGCATGATCGCCCCGAGCCGTCCGCCCCAGCTGTATCCGTAATGCGCGATCTTCTCGGTGTCGAAGTCTTCGGGGCGTGTGGCCAGGTAGTCGAGCGACCTGCGCACCTCGCGCACCCAGCTTTGCACCAAGTCGACGTACTCACGTGTCTGCTTGGGCCACGTCGTGTTCATGTTGGGCGGCTGGTCCGGGGCGGCACGAGAGAACGTGGACCGCACGACCGGCCAGATCACGGCCCGCCCCCCCGCCACGAAGTGCTGCACGCGCGCGACCGTTCGCGGGTCTGGGTCCGGCTGGAGGCGGGCGGAGCCCGAGCCCGGATAGAAGAGCACCGTCTGGTAAGGCGGCTCGGCGTTGTTCGGCAGATACAGGTACGCGTGAATACGTCCCCACCCCACTCCGTCGAACGAGACCTTCTCGATCGTGCCGTACTCGTATTCGATCGTCCCCTCCACCACGTCGTTGAACGGGGTCGGGTCGTAGTCGAATCCGCTCGCGTAGGCCTCGAACAGCTGAACAGCCAGGTGAGGCAACGCTTTCCTCAAGTGCGCCCGACAGGATGCACCTCGCTCCGCTCGGTGGTCTCGCGGAATCGAGGCCAGTCATATACGACGCCCGCCCAGGCCACTCGGCTCGAACCTGTGGTTGCCAGGTGGGTTCGGTCACAGGTTCGAATCCGACCTGAGATGCACGAAGGCGGGGCCCCAGATGGGACCCCGCCTTTCCGATGCGCCCGACAGGATTCGAACCTGTGACCTCATGCTCCGGAGGCATGCGCTCTATCCAACTGAGCTACGGGCGCTCCGGCCGGCGGAACGAATTCCGACGACAGGGGCCTGAAGATCGCGAAATGGCGTGCCGGGTCAAGATCGACTCAGTTGGCGAGCGCCTCCACGAGGCGGTCGATGTCGGCCTCCTCGTTGTAGATGCAGGGTGATACCCACCCACGGCTACCACCGCGCCTGCGGACTGCAGCCGTCGGATGGTCGCGTCCGGGTCGGCGACCTCGAACGAGACGATGGGGGTCGCTCCGGGATCGGGTGTGATGCAGCGGAACCGGTCGGGGTCCAGTTGCTCCACGAGCCGCTCCACCAGGGCCACGGAGTGGGCGTGCAGCGTCTCGACGCCGCGCTCGTGGATGAACTTCAGGCCCTCGTAGGCGGCACAGTATCCCAGGTAGCTGACGTGCCCATGCTGGTACCGGGTGGCGTCCTCCCGCGGCCGAAACAGGAAGTCCTCCTCCTGAGGATCCGGTTCCTCCACCCAGGGCGCGTAGTTGCGGACGGCGTGGCCGGGAAACAGGTGATCGGGCAGCGCCGTGCCTTGCAGGTCCTCCTTCACGTAGAGAAATCCCACCCCGTGGACGCCGAACAGCCACTTGTAGGCGGAGCAGGCGGCGAAGTCGATCCCCAAATCCTCGACGTCCATGGGGACGGCGCCGGCGGCCTGGATGATGTCGGCGTACACCAGGGCCCCGCGGTCGTGGGCCAGGTGGCTCAGCTCCGCCATGGGCTCCACCCGCCCGTTGACGTTGGAGACCGAGGCCACGGCCACGAGCGCTGTACGGTCGTCCATGGTGTCCGCCATGCGCTCGAGGCTCACGTCGAAGTCCACCGCCGGAACGATACGCACGTCGAGCCCGCGCGCGCTCAGCCCCACCAGGTTGTGCAGGGAGCCGCCGAAGTGCATGTCGTTGGTGACCACGTTGCCGCCGCCGCGGAGCGCCTCGAGGGAATCCAGGACGATCTGCTCCCCTGCCTTGGTGCAGTGGACCAGTCCGACCTCTGCCGGCTTCGCTCCGATGAGACGGGCGAACAGGTCGCGCACCTCGGCGCGCATCTGCCCTACGTACTCCGAGCGACCCTCCGCGGGCCCCATCCTGATGTAGTCCAGGTAGCGCCGGATCCCCTCCTCGGCGAAGCTTCCCAGGGGTGTCCCGCCGGCGGCATTGAGAAAGGTCTCCTCTGTGAGCCGGGGAAACAGAGCGCGGACGCCGGACACCTGCACCTGTGCAGGAGAAGCACCTCTGCCTTCCAGGTCCAGGGAGCGCAGGCCCAGCGCTCCTCCGACTCCCGTGGCGACGAACTCGCGGCGGTCCATGGGCTTCCTCCTTTCGCAAAAGACCTCCGCCCGCCGCCGGTGGGCGACGGGCGGAGACAGGAGTGAGCGCGCGAATAAGCCGAGTTCTGTCCCCGGCGCGAGCGCCTGGGGGAGGATCATTCATCTGGGACCGCCGTCACCGACGGCCTCGTGCGGCCTACCCGGGACTTTGAGGCGGGCCACCTCACGTCCTCTACATGGCCTTGCTCCGGGTGGGGTTTACCGTGCGACCCCTGTTGCCAGCGGCCCGGTGCGCTCTTACCGCACCCTTTCACCCTTGCCTGTGCCGCGCCAGGCGCGGCCATCGGCGGTTTGCTTTCTGTGGCACTTTCCGTCGCCTCACGGCGCCCGGGCGTTACCCGGCACCCTGCCCTGTGGAGCTCGGACTTTCCTCCCACGGATGGCCGAAGCCACCGCAGGCGATCCTCACTCGCACGCTCACGCCGCTGCTACCCGTCTGGAGTGCCCCGGGGTCCCGTCCTGGACCTCGCGAAGCTCCGGGAGGCGCCGTATGGTGCCCCATGGATCCCCACCCCCCC
>JARRLD010000384.1:0-3980 GCA_037387345.1 Gemmatimonadota bacterium | reverse complement strand
GCAGCCGGCTCCTCGGCGGCGGCCGGCTCCTCGGTGGCGGCCGGCTCCTCGGCCGCAGCTTCGACCGCCTCGGCAGCAGCTTCGACGGTCTCGGCACCCTCCGCCGCGGCATCGACTTCCTGCGTCGTGACGGCGTCCTCCGAAGGCTCGTCGCCTCCTGCCTTCTCTGCCACCGCTTCCGCGTCCTCGGAGGCCTTGGCAGCAGCGGCCTCCGCCTTCGCCGTCTTTGCCGCGGCCTCTTCCTCGGCGGCCTTCGCGGCGGCGGCCTCCTTCTCCTTGGCACGCTTGGCGGCGAGAATCTCGGCTCGCTTGGACTTGGCCTCCTCGTGATCCACCTCTCCCACGGCGACCTTGGGGTCACCACCCTTGCGAGCCTTGGAGATGAGGGAGGTCACGGTCCCCGACGGAAGAGCGCCCTCGCCGATCCAGTGGTCGACCCGCTCCAGGTTCAGCACCAGTCGCGCCGGCTGGGAGAGGGGCTTGTAGTACCCCAGCGTCTCGACGAAGCGTCCGTCACGCGGCGAAGCGCTGTCGGCAACGACGATCCGATAGTGGGGTTGCTTCTTCCGGCCCATTCGCCGGAGGCGGATGCGTACAGGCATGATCTCGAATCTTGGTGGTCTACCCGCGCCCCACCCGTTCGGAGCACGGCGGGGCTCGAGGCCCCCGAAAAAGGCAGACAAGAAGAATAACCAGAGCCATCAGGAGTGTACAGGCGCCGTCCGACACGTGTCAGGTCGGCCCCTCATGCTGATGCTGGCCATTGACCCGCTCAGCCTCCGAAGGGCATGCCCGGTAGCCCACCCATGCCGGGCAGGCCACCGCCTCCACCCATCATCCCCTTCATCTGCTTCATGAACGACTGCATCTCCTTGAACTGCTTGAGGAGGCGATTCACCTCCGCGACGGGCCTTCCGCTCCCTTTGGCGATACGGGCCCGTCGGGAAGCATTGAGGATCTTCGGGTTGCGACGCTCGTCGGGAGTCATGGAGAGGATGATGGCCTCGACGTGCTTGAACCGCTTGGGATCGAGTTGAGCAGCCGGCACGTTGAGCTTGGCCGCGCCGGGGATGAGCTTGAGGAGCTGCTCCACCGGACCCATTCGCTGCACCTGCCGCATGGCCGTGAGGAAGTCCTCCAACGTGAAGCGCCCCTTACCGAGCGCCTTCTCCGCCAGCCTGGCCTGCTCCTCCTCGTCCATGGTGGCCTGCGCACGCTCCACCAGGCCGATGACGTCGCCCATCTGGAGGATTCGACCCGCCAGGCGCTCGGGGTCGGCCTCGTCCAGGTCGTCCACCCCCTCTCCCACGCCGATATACTTGATGGGCCGACCGGTCACGCCCCGGATGCTCAGCGCGGCTCCACCGCGCGCATCACCGTCCATCTTGGTAAGCACGATGCCCGTCAGGCCCAACGCCTCGTCGAATCCCTCGGCGATCTTGACCGCCTCCTGGCCCGTCATGGCGTCGGCGACGAGAAGCACCTCCTGCGGGCTCACCGCCTCTTTGACTCTGCCGAGCTCCTCCATGAGGGCCTCATCGATCTGGAGGCGGCCCGCGGTGTCCACGATCAGCACCTGATGGCGCGCGGCCCGAGCCCGATCCCGAGCGGCCACCGCCGCCTCCACGGGATCGCCTCCGAACTCCCCCGCGTGCACCGGTACCTCGACCTGTCTGCCCAGGGTTTCGAGCTGCTCGATGGCCGCGGGACGCTGGAGGTCGCACGCGGCGAGCATGGGCGACCGCCCCTGCCGGGCCATCCGCTTCGCGAGCTTTGCCGCCGAGGTGGTCTTTCCCGATCCCTGGAGCCCCACCATGAGGATCACGGTGGGGGGCGAGGGCGCCCACGCCAGCGTGGGGCGCTCCCCACCCAGGAGGTTGATCAGCTCGTCGTGGACGATCTTGACGATCTGCTGCCCCGGGCTCACGGCCTTGATCACAGCCTCCCCCACCGCCCGCTCCTGGACCCGATTCAGGAACTCCCGGGTGACGGCGAAGTTCACGTCCGCCTCGAGTAGGACACGCCGGACCTCCCTGAGGCCCTCCTTGATCATCGCTTCATTGAGCACGCCCCGCTGGCGGAGCTTTCCCAGGGCGGTGTCGAGCTTCTTGCTCAGCTCGTCGAACATCGACGTGTCTTCCTCTCCTTGCCGGCCCCGGCGGGCATTCTCCCCCACGTCCCTCGCTCCGGCGAGCGAGGCCGAAAGCTAGACGAGGCGGAGGGTGCGCTCAAGCAGCCCCAACCGACGTTCTTCGCCGGTTCGGCCTCCGTAGGTGGCCTGGACTTTGCATGACAAAGTACTTGATCATGACGAAACCCTTCCCCAGTTTGGAGGTGACGGACCATGAACCACTTCGAGGCCCCGTGATGAAGGCACTCACCGAGTTTCTCTTCCCGCCCCCCGCACGACGGAGCACGGGCCAGATCCTTCGATGGTGGGAGGCACGACGGCTGCCGTACAACCTGATCGTCGGATCCGCTGGCCTGCTGTCCCTCGGTGTGGTGACCGTGGTCAGCCTGTTGCCGCCCCATCCGTGGGGAATGAGGTTGGCCTTCCCCTGGCCCGCCGTGATCGCGTTCGGCGTGCTGGCGAACCTGTGCTACCTGCTCGGTCCGGCGGTGGAGCTCACGGCACAGAAGCTGTGGCGCGGCAAGGTCCTCCCGCTGGGCCCCAGCCTCTTCCGCATGGGCCTGACCTTCTCGGTGGGCCTGGCTCTGCTCCCCATCCTGCTCGTCCTCATCGGCTGGGTATACCGCATCCTGTTCGCCATCTTCTAGCCGAAGGGCACGGCCCGGGCGGATCCTGAACGGCGTGGCCCGGGCGTTCGGACGGCCCTGGCACGGCGCCTCAGACCTGGATGATCTGGCTTCTGCGGGTCCCTACGCTCACCCACTGGACCGGAGCCCCGGTGAGCTCCTCCAGCCGATCCAGGTATTGGCGAGCGTGGGTCGGCAGGTCCTCCAGTCGCCGGACGTCGCCGGTGGGTGCCTGCCACCCGGGAAGGGTTTCGAACACCGGTTCCACCTGACCCAGGGACCACGTGTCCGCGGGAAAGTGGTCCACCTCGCTCCCGTCCGGCATCCGGTAGGCGACGGCGACCTTCAATTCCGGCAGGGTGTCCAGGACGTCCAGCTTGGTGACGGCCACCCCGGTGAGGCCGTTCACCTGGGCTGCAAAGCGGGACAGGACGGCATCGAACCATCCGCAGCGGCGGGGCCGACCGGTCGTGGCTCCGAACTCGCCCCCGAGCCCCCTGAGGCTCTCGTCGAGGGCGACATCCCGGCCCGTGGGGAGCGGACCTTCGCCCACACGCGTGGTATAGGCCTTCACCACGCCGACCACCGAATCAATGGCCGTGGGGCCGATCCCCGTGCCGGTGGCCGCACCCGCCGCCGTCGTGTTGGACGAGGTCACGAAGGGGTAGGTGCCGTGATCGAGGTCGAGCGCCGTGCCCTGGGCTCCTTCCATCAGGATCTCCTTGCCCTCCCTCAGCGCCTCGGTGATCTCCGGGCCCGTGTCGGTGGCGAGGCCCAGCAACCGCTCTCCCAGACCGATGGCCACCGACATCTGTGCATGCAGCTCGTCGCCCGCCCCCGATCCCATCTCCTCGAGCCTGGCGCAAATCCGTCCCATGGCGGCCTCCACACGGTCGCCGAGGCGCTGCGGATTGCCGAAGTCCACGACCCGGACGCCTCTCCGGCCGGCCTTGTCCTCGTACGCCGGCCCGATGCCTCGGCCCGTGGTCCCGATCTTCTCCGCGGCCCAGCTCTCCGACGCCCGGTCCATGAACCGATGGTACGGCAGCAGGACGTGCGCGCGTCGGCTCACCCCCACCCGCCCCTCCAGATCCAGACCCCGGGCGTTCAGGGCATCGTATTCCTGGAAGAACTCCTCGACGTCGAGCACGACGCCGTTTCCCAGCAGACAGCGCTTCCCGTCGTGGAGGATCCCCGAGGGAATCTGGTGGAGGATGAACTCG
>JARRLD010000383.1:4011-4694 GCA_037387345.1 Gemmatimonadota bacterium | reverse complement strand
GCTCGAAGAGTGCGCCCAACTCGCGATCCAGCCTGACAAGGTTGTCGAGCTGCTCCTGGCCGAGCGGGCCGTAGGCATGACCGACGTGATCCGTGGCAGAAAAGGACAGGGCCAGGTAGTCCTGTTCCCCCCGCTGTCCTAGATCCAGTTGGCGAATCGCCTCCTGGGCCAGGAGGCTCACCGCCTTGTCGTCGGTGGGCCGGTTCAGGGTCCAGGCCTCGCGTTCCCACACGTCTTCGGATTGGGGCATATGCGGCAGCGTGGTATGCACGCCGTCCCCTTCGTAGTCCGCCGAGTCAGGTCGAGCCAGGTGCCGCTCCTCCTCGGGCACCACGTTCTCCCAGACGCTGTCCGACACGAGCTCCGGCATCACGTCGTCGTTGAAGCGACGGACCCACTCGGGATAGTCGTCCCTGTAGTAGGTCGATGTCACGAAGCCCAGTCGCTCGATGGCGATCCAGTACACCTCTCCCCTCGATCGGCCAGCCATGGTGATCGCCGCCCGATCCTTGCCCGAGAGCGAAACGACCCGGGCATCCGGGTTCTGGGCGAAGACCCAGTCCGCCAGCCCGTCTCGCAGGAGATTCTTGGGGGATCGACCTTCGAGGACCTCGATGCCGGTGATGGGTGACTCACTGTCGGCCATGGAATAGGTGGGAAGCCAGATGTCACCCGAACGCTGC
>JARRLD010000383.1:0-3980 GCA_037387345.1 Gemmatimonadota bacterium | reverse complement strand
ACCGTGCCGGGACGGATAGACTCCGGTCGCCAGGGTCGCGTGCCCCGCTGCAGTGTGGGTCTTTGAGTGCGCATGTGAGGCGTTGGTGAACCGGTAGCCCTGCTCGAGCAGCCGCTTGAATCCTCCGCTGAACGCTGGCGCGTACCGCTCCAGGAGGTCTCCGCGAAGCTGGTCGACGGCGATCATGACCACGAGGGACGGGGGTTCGGGTAACTCCTGCGCCTCTGCCGTCCATACGCCCGGCAGCGTGGTCATCACCAGCACTGCCACTACGAGATAGGATGTCTTCATCGAGTTTCCGTGATCTGTGATGCCGTGATCCGTACGGCCATGACGGCCGGGGACTCCTTGTCGGTATCGGGGACGCCTCACCGAGGTCCTCGGCTAAACTAGTCCGGGCGCCCCGGTTCAGCACGGCATCAAGCTCAATCGCAGCGGACAGAACGCAGAAAGGAAGGGCCTGGGCCACTGATCCGGTGCCCCTCTGGCGGTGTGGTGAACCCAATCGTTGGAGGCTTTGGTCGGTTGACACCCCGCGGACGCCTGTCTTTATTTTCAGGTCTCGGCACCGTTCACTTGCAGCCGATACCCAGTCCGGGGTAGCTCAGTTGGTTAGAGCATCTGACTGTTAATCAGAGGGTCGTGGGTTCGAGTCCCACCCCCGGAGCTCCAGAAGCACCAATGGGGCCATCGTCCTCCGCGGTCGGTGGCCCCATTTGTCTACGGGGCCCCAGTGGTCGAGTCTTCAACAAGTCTTCACTTGGAAGCCTTTTCGGCGGGGTCTTGGGGCTCATCCTGGTTGACGAGCTCCACGGATGCCCCACCTTCAGAGCATGACTGCTTAGGACCTACCTCGTCCCCCACGAACGTCTCGGCTCTTCGCCTTCGCACCGGTGCCGGATGGGGACGGTGTTCTCGACGCGAATCAAGGTCCGGGAGTTCCCTTTCCCGGACAGCCGCGTAGTTCACCAAGGCAGGTAGTCATGTACGATTTCCTCACGCAGCACTGCACCCGTCCTGAGCCGCACTCGGTCTATACGGCCGAGGAACTCTGGACCGACCCTCACGTCGCGAGCCAGATGCTTGCGTTGCACCTCGACCGCGAGGGAGATATCGCGTCGCGGAACCATGCCGCGATCGAACGAATCGTCCGCTGGATCGTGCGGCGATTCGATCTCTCCAGCGGGCGACGGGTTCTCGACCTCGGGTGCGGTCCGGGTCTCTACTCGAGTCTCCTGTTCAGCGCTGGAGCCGAAGTCACCGGAGTCGACTTCTCCGAGAGTTCCCTGGCGTACGCCAGAGAGGCCGTTCCAGTCGGAGAGGCGGGCCCAATGTACATCCAGGCGAACTATCTCGACCTCAAGGTGGATGAGACCTTCGATCTAGCTCTACTCATCTACGGCGACCTTTGCGCCCTCAGCCCGTCGCAAAGGAGGCATCTCCTCGCTTCCATCCAAGAGTGGTTGGCTCCCGGCGGTCATCTAGCGTTCGACGTGTTCAGCACCGCTCTCTTCGACGAGCTGGGGGAGGAAGCCCAGTACACGTTCGAGGGCAAAGGCGGCTTCTGGTCACCCAAGAGCCACTTCCATTTCCAACGCCGTTTCAAGTTCGCCAATGCACTCTATCTCGACCGGCATGCCGTTGTTGCGGCGGACTCAACGCGTGAAGTGTTGAACTGGATGCAGTGCTACAGTCCTGAGACTCTGTCCCAGGAGCTTCAGGAATGCGGGTGGAGGGCCGTCGAGGTAGTGGGTTCGCTCGCCGGAGATCCCTACGAGCCATCGAGTCACAGCTTCGCGGTGATTGCTGAGCCGCAGTGACCTCCGACGGGTAGGGTGACGGTCAATTGTCACGCTCCCCACGTGGTCCCAGTGTTCGGTTGGCGACCTGACGAGGAATTGCTGTTGGCGCGGGCCAGCCTGGGTCCGGAGCACTCGGCTTGGACGTCGCGCTCCGGGTCGGCATGGGTGGTGCGCAGCAGAACCGCGAGCCCGCAGCTGCCACCCATCGGCATTGCGCGAGCCCGCCAGCTACTGCAGCGTAGCCACACCACCAAACGGGGAGGACGCTGTGTCAGGCAAGG
Organism: Gemmatimonadota bacterium; assembly: GCA_037387345.1. Taxonomy (GTDB): domain Bacteria; phylum Gemmatimonadota; class Gemmatimonadetes; order Longimicrobiales; family Gaopeijiaceae; genus SZUA-318. The sequence continues at coordinate 1,897 of JARRLD010000383.1, read as the reverse complement.
CGATTCGAGAGTCCATGGCGGCATTGGGCGTGATCGCGATGACCCGTCGCCCAACCTTTCTCGCTTTCCTCGGCCTGATCCTCGCTTGCATGGCGCCGACCGAGTCGGGCCACCCGGCCACGACCGATCCTGCAGACGTGGATCCGGCGTATCCGCCGGCGATGATCGAAGCGAAGTTCGAGAGTGGCGGGTACGTGCTGAGCGGGCTCGTCTACGTCGCGAATGGGCCCGGACCTCATCCCACGACTGTGTTCTTGCACGGGTTCCCGGGTAACGAGCGCAACCGCGATCTTGCCCAGGCCCTCCGCCGCTCGGGGACCAACGCGGTGTACTTCACATACCGCGGCGCGTGGGGGAATGCGGGTGGGTTCTCGCCGGAACATGCCCTCGAGGACGCGGCTGCTCTTCTCGCGACGGTCCGTGATTCCGCGTGGGCGGCCCGAACTCGCTCCGATCCGGACCGGGTGGCGCTGGTGGGCCACAGCTTCGGTGGCTTCGTCGGTGCACTCACCGCGGCGCGCGATCCCACCGTACTGTGCTACGCGCATCTGGCGGGTGCCAACCTCGGTGCTCTCCGCCTCGCATCCCGCGCCGATCCGTCGGTCCGCGAAGCCGGCCGAGCTTCGTTCGGCCCCGACATGTTGGCTTCCGGGGGTGTCATTGAAGCGAACGTGGACACCTTTATCACGCAGATCGAGTCTCGAGCTGAGGAGTATCTGACCCCGACGTACGCGGCCGACCTGGCATCGCGTCCGCTCCTGGTGGTTGCAGGCACACGGGACGAGGCGACTCCGAAGGCGGTGCACCACGATCCGTTCGTCACCGCGCTCGCCGAGGCAGGCGCTGATCGCGTGACCGAGGTGGTCTACGACGACGACCACTCCTTCTCGGCCCACCGCATCGAACTGGCGCGCCGGCTCGTGGACTGGCAGGCCGCGGAGTGTTGGTAGCGGGTAGGCGTGGGCGACTCCGCTACGCAACGCTCGAGGATGTCGACGCCTAGCCCAGCCCGCCGACGACCCTGGGCGAAGCGGGCTACCGCACCCTATTCTGCGTCCGAACGTGTCGATTCGTCGACATGCAAGACCGCAGAAATCACAGTGGGGCGTTGGCCATGAAGGTTTGCATCGTTGGTGCCTCTGGGAAACTCGGGAAGTACATGGTCCAGCACTGTCTGGATCGAGGGTATGAGGTGGTCGGGGTGTGCCGACCTCAAAGCGTACCGAAGCTCAGCGAGTTCGAGGGCCGTATCTCGATCATCCCGGGGCGTACGAACCATCGGGACGTCATCCGTCAGGCGCTCGCTGGATGCGACGGAGTCCTCACAGTCCTGGTTCCGTGGGGCGTTGACGGCTACTCGTCCGGCACGGCGCAGGCAGTCCTGGACCACGCCGAGCCCGATGCGCGCCTCGTCTTTTCCAGTGGTTGGCACATTACTCGGGACGGCAAGGACGAGTATTCGTGGAAGCTGAGGTGGCTCGTGCCCGTCATGGCGTGGCTCGCCCGGCGGTTCCGGATCTTCGATATCGATGACCAGGTGGAAGCCTGTCGCCGGATCTTCGCGAGCGGTACGCGCTGGACCGTGGTCCGGGGCAGTGACCTCGAAGAAGGTGAGAGCCAGGGGCTTCCGGCGTGGAGTCGACATGTTGGCGACCCAATCCTCGAAAGCAACCTCACTCGCCGGATCGACTTCGCGCTGTTCATGGTCGAGGCCTTGACCGACGATTCGCTGGTCCAAGTGGCGCCGGCCATCGTTGGACGCGACACCCCTTCGGCACTTGCGCATCTCAAGGAGTAACTACTGGTTGCTGGTCGACCGGATCAGCGAGGGAGCAGCTTGTTGAACGTTCATATTCGCGGCCTCCGGCTGCTTCTCATGTCGGTGCTCACGGCAGCC
>JARRLD010000382.1:0-3983 GCA_037387345.1 Gemmatimonadota bacterium | reverse complement strand
GATCCCGGCCGGGCTCGCGAAGCCTTCGATGGCCCGCTGCATCGGGATGACTCCGGTGCCCGCGAGCGTGACCAAGACCGTGATAGCGACGCCGTCGTAACGGACCCACTCGGTGGCGAAGAGGACAACGGCCACCAACAGGATGCTCAGCACGATCCAAATGTCGAGGCTCATAAAGCGACTGTCTGGACCCCCATCCGTGGTTGGCGACCGCGGCCTGGCACTTCAGATATCCCCTGAAGAATATGGACACAAGGAGGGCGGCTGCCGCGCCTGTGGGCGCTGACTGGTGCCAGCCGACGCCGACCCCATCGCTGACCCTCGCTGTTTCCACGGTTGTGACCGTCGGATAGAAGCCCGGGCATCTTCGGGAGGCGAGGCTACCCGGACCTCGGTACCTTGGATCGGAAGACCCTCCGAACCCACGAACGGCGAAGGATCGGGAGAGAGCCATGATCCCTCTAACGCTGCGGGTGAACGGCCGAGAGCGTCGCGTGGACGTCTCTCCGGACACCCCCCTCCTCTGGGTCCTTCGGGACCATCTCGGCCTGACGGGCACCAAGTACGGGTGTGGGATCGCCGAATGCGGCGCCTGCACGGTACACCTGGACGGACGACCGGAGCTGTCGTGTCAGGTGAGCGTGTCGAGCGCGGTGGGATACGAGATCACGACGATCGAAGGGCTGTCGGCGAATCTCGACCATCCCGTCCAGCGCGCCTGGATCGAGGAAGACGTGCCGCAGTGCGGCTACTGCCAGAGTGGCCAGATCATGACGGCGGCGGCGTTGCTCGCCGAGAGCCCGTCGCCGGAGAAAGGGGAGATCGATCGCGCCATGTCAGCCGTTCTCTGCCGCTGCGGGACCTATCAGCGAATCCGGGCCGCGGTTCGCCGCGCCGCGCGGGAGGTCGGGTGATGAGCGGGATCACCAAGCTCGATCGACGCGAGTTCCTGAAGCTCGGCACGCTCGCCGGGGGCGGCTTCGCCCTTGGAGTCTACGTGCCGGGTCGGTTGCGGAGCGCGGCCGACGAGCCATTCCAACCCAACGTGTTCGTGCGGATCGACTCGGAGGGAATGGTGACGATCTGGGTCGGCCGGGTCGAGATGGGGCAGGGTGTCCATACCGCGCTGCCCATGATCGTGGCGGATGAACTGGACGCCGACTGGAGCCGCGTGCACGTCGTGCAGGCCGACGCCCATCCCACCAAGTACGGACGGCAGGGAACCTACGGGAGCACGAGCGTGAGAGGGGGAGCCTGGATTCCTCTCCGCCAGGCCGGAGCCGCCGCTCGCGAGATGCTGGTCGCGGCTGCCGCGGCCCGCTGGAACGTCGCCCCCGCCGAGTGTCGCACGGCCGACGGGCAGGTGCTCCACGACGGATCGCGGCGAGCGCTGACCTACGGCGAGCTGGCCGACGAGGCCGGAGCGCTTCCCATACCGGAGGACCCCCGCCTGAAGGACCCGAGGGAGTTCCGGCTCATCGGCTCCCGCATTCCTCTCGTGGACACGCCCCTCCATGTGTCCGGACGATCCATCTTCGGCCTCGACGTCCGCGTGCCGCAGATGTTGTATGCGACCGTCCTCCACCCTCCGATGTTCGGCGGCTCGGTGGAGCGGTTCGATGCTTCGGCGGCGCGCGAGGTGCCCGGCGTGCGGGAGGTGATCGAGCTCTCGAGCGGAGTGGCCGTGGTCGCCGAGGACACCTGGGCGGCGTTCCGGGGCGCCGAGGCCCTCGACGTCGGTTGGTAATCCGGTGGGTTCTCGATGAGCACGCCGGAGATCTCCCAAGCGCTTCATCGTCTGCTCGACAGCCCGGGGGAGGTCGCCCGCGAGGAGGGGGACACGGAGACCGCGCTCCGGCAAGCAACGCGGCGGATCGAGGCGACCTACGACGTACCGTACCTCGCCCACGCCACCATCGAGCCCATGAACTGCACGGCGGACGTCCGCTCCGACAGCTGTGAGATCTGGGCGCCGACGCAGAACCCCCAGGGGACGCAGGCTGCCGCCGCCGAGCTCACCGGGCTGCCGATCGAGAGGGTGACCGTCCATGTCACCTACCTGGGGTGCGGTTGGGGCCGCCGGAGCAACACCGACTTCGTCCGCGACGCCGCCGAGACATCGATGAGGGTGGGGGCACCCGTGCAGGTCGTGTGGAGCCGGGAGGAGGACATGCGGCATGACTTTTACCGCCCGACCGCCTGCCATCGGCTGGAGGGCGGACTCGATGCCGACGGCCGTCTGAGCGGTCTCACCGTGCGCATCGCCTGCACGCCGATCTCGGCCGGAGGCGGCGGTGGCGGCCAGGGCGTCGATCATAACTCGGTCGATGGCGTGGCCAACCTGCCCTACGCCATCCCCAACCTATTCGTCGACTACTGTCGGCCGGAGATCGCGGTGCCGACGGGCTACTGGCGCTCGGTCGGAGCCTCCCAGAACACGTTCATCCTCGAGAGCTTCCTCGATGAGCTGGCCCACACAGCCGGGCGCGACCCGGTCGAGTTCCGGCTCTCGATGCTGGGCCATCGACCGCGTCTGGCCCACGTGCTCCGTCTGGCAGCGGAGCAGTCCGGCTGGGGAACGCCGCTCGAGGGACGCGCCCGCGGCGTGGCAGTTGTGGAGAACAAAGGCGGGCTCGTGGCCGAGGTCGCCGAGGTGTCGCTGGAGCATGAGCGCATCCGCGTCCACCGGGTCACCTGCGCAGCGGATTGCGGGCAGATCATCCACCCGGGAATCGCCGAGGCCCAGATGATGGGCTCGATCGTCTGTGGGCTCACGGCCGCGCTGTACGGAGAGATCACCCTCGACAACGGACGGGTGGTCCAGAGCAACTTCGATGACTACCGCCTGCTTCGTTTCGATGAGATGCCGGAGGTGGCCGTCCACCTGGTCAAGAGCCGGGAGGAGCCCGGCGGGGTCGGAGAGCCGGCTGTCCCCCCCATCGCGCCCGCCGTGACAAACGCGCTGTTCGCCCTCACCGGACGTCGAATGCGCCGTCTACCGATCTACGCCGAGGGACGCCGACTGACCTGAGTCGACCGCGATCGCCTACTTCATCCGTCCATTCCCATGGAATCATCGGGTCCGCGTCGTCGTCAGGCGAGCGCGGTGGGCAGGCCTCGGGCCAGCTCCCTACACCTCGCAAGTCATGTCCTCGCCGCAGCACATGGGCGACTTCACTTTCCCGTGCCCGTTCGGGCAGCTCGAGATGGCGACCGTGCCGCCGCCCTCCAACGTCAGCGTATCGTGTACCAGCTCGGCTCCGCACTCGCCGCATGTCATCGTGCCGATGCTCATTCCACATTTGCCGCATGTGTAGGCTGCCATTCGAACCTCCTGAAGAATCGAGCGGTTGGTGATTACTGCTGGCGGACATGGTGCCGAACAGCCGAACGGTTCTCAAGAGGAGCCGGTTGCAGGAGAAGGGCCGAAGCCTCTCTGGAAGCCGCCGCGCTGCGCTCAGGCGGTCTTCGACGTGTGTAACCGTCGCCAGGCATAGAGGACCCCTCCCAGGGCGAGGAAGGCCGCGGTTACGAGCGCCCCGCGAAGCGTCAGATGGAGCAGAAGCCACACGCACACTCCGACGGCGGCCAGCGGAATGACGTAGCCTCCCGGCAAACGGAAGCGCCCCGGCGCGTCCGTCCGCTGGCGCCGCAGGCGGGGCAGCGCGCCAATGCAGGCGAGGTAGATGAGCAGCCGCACCACCGCGCTCATACCGGCGAGCCAGGCGAACTCACCGACCACGGCGAGGACGAAAACGGTCACTCCTAGGAAGACGACCGAGTTGGCGGGCGTGTGGAACCGCGGATGCACCGCGCCGAACCAGGCCGGTAGTCCCCCGTCGCGAGCCAGCGTGTAGGTCAGGCGCGGCGTGGAGAGCATGTTGGCGGCCAAGTTGCCGGCGACGGAGGCGACTACTCCGGAGAGCAGAAGCACCGCTCCCGCACTACCGAGCACTGCGGCCCCGACATCCCCCAGCGGCCGG
>JARRLD010000381.1:0-3985 GCA_037387345.1 Gemmatimonadota bacterium | reverse complement strand
CCACACCCCGACGGCCCCGCGATGGACACGAACTCGCCCGTCTGGATCTCCAGCGTGATGTTCGACAACGCGTGGGTCTCCACCTCCTCCGTGTAGAACACCTTGCTCAGTGCATCCAGCTGTATCAACGCGTGATCTGCGGCCATTCTGCGAACTCCTCTCTGTGAATCGGTTGTCGGGCCCCGGAGCCCGCCCCGTTCCTCCCGACACGTCCTCCCAACCCGCGGGGCGGGCACCCGAAGTCCCCCTTCTTGCGTCAATTCCTGAGCCTGACCCGATCGAACCCGTCCCACTGGGACATGTCCGACAGAATCACCACGTCCCCCGGCTGCAACCCATCCCGTACCTCGATCTCGTTCACCGAGCTCGCTCCCAGGCGGATGGTGATGCGATCCGCATACGCCCCGTCTTCGGTCACGCGGAAGATGCTCACCTGCTGATTTGCCTGGCCGAAGGTGGGTCGTCCCACATAGACCACGTCCTCGAGCCGCTCGATGATCACGTTGCCGTCCACGCTCAGGTCCGGCCGCGCCGAGGGCGGCAGGTTCGGCGGGAGGGCCACGTCGATGGTCACCGTGCCGTTGCGCACGGCAGGGTCGATGCGCACCACCTGCCCCTCGATGGTGTCCGTCCGTGTGTCGATGAGCGCCGTCTGCCCCACCGCCACGTCCTGGGCCTGCGTCTGTGGGATGCGGATCTCGGCTTTCAGACGCCCGGGAACGACCACCCGCGACAGCTGTTGGCCCGACTGGACCCACTGCCCCTCCTGCAACGGGATGTCGAGAGGTGCCAGGACCCCGGCGACGGGAACCGTGACCTGCATGGACTGCAGGCGATCCTGGTTGAACTGAACCAGCTCCCGGAGCCGGGAGATCTGTCGGTTCTGGGCGTCGATCTGGTCCTGCTGGGTGTTCTCCATCACCGCCAGACGGTCCTCTTCGATCTGGAGGCGCGTCTCGAGCTCCTCCATCGACTCCCGCGATCGTTCCAGGTCCGCCCGTGCCACCAGATCCGGGTTCTCATCGAAGAGCCGCTGGTTGGTCTCATAGACCCGTTTGGCATCCAGGTGCTGGGTCCGGACCGTGGCAACGGTGCCCCGCTGCGTGAGCTCCTGGGTCTCCAGGGTGGTCCTGAGCTGAGCCAGGCCGGCCTCGGCCTGGGAGAGCTGCTGACGCGCCTGGAGAAGCTGCATGTCCACGTCGGGGTTGCTCATCCGCATGATGAGATCCCCGCGCTCCACCGGCGTGCCCGGGAGGGACAGGATCTGCTCGATCCGACCTGCGGTCACGGCGGTGATCCACCGCATGGACTCCGGGACCAGGGTTCCAGGCCCTCGCACCTGCCGGATCATCGTGCCCTGTTGCACGGTGTCTCGCCACACGGTATTGGCATCCACACTGGGCGCGGCCGAGGGTAGCTGCTGGATGCCGATGGTCACGACGGCGAGTCCCCCGAGGATCACGGCGGTCCAGACGATCCGCTTCCTCTTCTTTTGAGGCTTGGTGTCGCGAATGATATCCACGTCAAATGTCCTTGCTTGCTCGAGGCTTGCCGCTTCGCCCCGATCGGGGTCAGCGGGGCCGTAAGGACTGACCCACCGCGGCTTCCAGGCGGATCAGGTTCCAATGGAAGTCGTAGACGGCGTTCAGGTAGGCCTGATCCGCCGTCGTGAGGCTGGTCTGGGCGTCGAGAAGCTCGAGGAGAGCCGCCGCACCCAGGGCGTACCTGCGCTGCTGCAACTGAAGCTGCTCCTCGGCCAAGCTGCGGTTCCGTCCCTCCAGCTGCACGACCTGATAGGCAGCCGTCAGGTTGTCGAAGGCCTGCGTCACCGCGGTGCGGATCCGTAGCTCCTCGGCTCGGAGGCTGTGACGGGCATCCTCGGCCAGGTTGTTGGCTTCCGCGACCTGGCGTTGACGCGAGAATCCCGTGAACACCGGAATCGAAACCTGGAAGCTGACCGACAGCGGGAGCTTGTCGAAGCTGAAGGGGAAGACACGGTTGGACGCCAACGCGCTCGCGCGGCGTTCGTCGTTGAACGCCAGCGCCGAGCAGTCCTTGAGCTGCCCGTTGATCGTCGGCACCCCCTGGATCAGGGCGTTGTTGAACTCGCAATTCGACTGCTGGCTTGCCCAGTAGTCCTGGGCCTGGCCGACCACGAAGGCCTCGTTGGTCGCCTCCTGCGTGACGCCCTGAAGCCGTGAGGTCACCGAAAGGGACGGGAAATACGAGCTCGCGGCCTGCTTCGCGCTCGCGCTGGCCGCCCGCTTCTGGGCCTCGAAGGCCCTCAGAGACGGGTGGGACCCGAGGGCCTCCGTCATGAGCTCGTCCCGGCTCCAGGTTGGCTCGAAGACGGTGAAGGCGCTGGACAGCTCGACGTCCTCGACCAGGGCCACACCCAGCCCCTCGGCCAGGAGCGCCAGGCTCTCACGGAACAAGCGCTCGGCCTGGATGAGGCCCACCTCGGCACGTCCCTGGTCCACCTCGGCCTGCCGTCCGTCCGTCCCGGCGGCCGCCCCCGACTCGACCCGACTCCCCACGATGCGGAGGTTCTGCCGCGCGCGGTCCAGCTGCCGCTCGGCGACGTCCACCCCGTCCTGAGCCCGCAGGACGGCCATGTAGAGCAGGGCGACCTGGGACTCGAGATTGAACTCCGCCGCCGTGATACGGGCTTCCACCGCCTTCCGGTTGGCCCGGGCCGCCGGCAGCCCGAAGATGGTGTTGCCATCGAGCCGCCAGGTGGCGCTCAGGTTATAGAAGGACTGGTACCAATCGGTCCCTGCCGTGCCCAGGTCCACCGTTCCGAAGCGCTGGGCCCCGCCCTCCACCCAGGAGACGCTGGAGCTCGCGCTGGCCGTCGGGAGAAAGGCGGAGTACGCCTCCCGCACTCCCCAGTCCGCCGCCGGGCGGTCGTTCTCGGTGCTCAGATACGCGGGGTTGTTCCGTCGAGCCAGCTCGATGGCCTCCTCGAGGCTCAGCCGCAATGGGGCATCCTGCGCCACGAGCGTCGTCACCATCAGAGCCAGCAGGACCAGGGACCCCAAAAGGCCCCAGCCCACCGTCGTGGTCCGCACCGGCAGGACTCGCGCGTCCCCGATCAACGTCGTTCGATCCCGATTCATGGAATTCCCCGTCCCCTGATTGAAGCGGGACTCGACCGGAGCCGGCGGGTTGATCACCGGCCCGTCCGCCCGTCCCCTCGACACCCTCCGGCCGAGTTGCCACCGCAGTTCGTCCGATCCCCTTTCATGAAAGCATCATGCCAGGAGGGCGGATTTCCGTAAGATGATGCAGCATAGCTATTTATACATCCAAGACGAGATCTGATGGAGAGGGAGGCCGTCGCAGGCGTGGGACCACACGTCCCGGAATCGGACACCCGGCGCCGACACCCCGCAAACCCAGCGCGCCGACGGTGCGCCCGGCGTGGGTCCGAGCCTCGCGGAAGGAGCGTCGCGGGGTAGCGGGATCCTCGGAGTCCGGAGGGTCTACCCCTCGCTGTCGAGTCGCTCGTCCAGAAGGCTCCGGAGGCGCTCCAGCTCCCCATCCGACAGGTCCCGGTCCGACACGAGCTGCGTGAGCAGGAGCTCGGCCGAGCCCGAGAAGAGCTTGCGCTTGAGGCGGGAGACTGCGCTCTCTCTCGCCGCATCGCGCTCCACCAGGGCATGGTACCGATATGCCCTGCCCTCTTCCCGGTGCCCGACGTGCCCCTTGGCCTCCAGCGTTCGCAGGACCGTGAGCACGGTGGTGTAGGCCAAGCGATCGGGAAGTCGGTCGCGCACGTCGGCCACCGTGGAGGGCCCGTGCTCCCAGAGCACACCCATCACGTCCAGCTCACGCTCGGTAAAGTGCAGATCCACGGCGCGCCCCGTTCTACGATATAACTAGTAGTAAGCTTAGCCAGGGTCCTGCGCACCGTCAACGAGATCGTCTTCCGCGAGGCTCAAGCCCCGAGCGCACCCTCGACGAGGAGGCGCCGGTGGTAGTC
>JARRLD010000380.1:0-4012 GCA_037387345.1 Gemmatimonadota bacterium | reverse complement strand
TTCGTACCGCGAAGGCATGGTGTCCCTCCGCATGAGGTTGGAGACGGCCCCGCCTACCTCCCCCGGGGTTGAAGTCGGGGGAGGAGGAAGGGCGTGCGCGCCCTGTACTCCAGGTAGGCCTGGAGAAGGATCGTGACCATGAGGCTCGGCGGAGGGGGCCCGGGTACGGGTCAGGTGATCTCGCTGATCTCCAGCAGATGGCCGTCGGGGTCCCGGAAGAACGCGCGGACCTCGCCGCCGCGGTCGACGGGTGGGGCCAGGAACTCGGCACCGCGGCTCCGTAGGGTCTCGTAGGCGGCTCGGCAGTCCGGGACCCGCATCGTGAGCTGATGGCTGACCCGGTCGGGGTCGTCGGGTGGCGCGAAGGTGACCGTGGGCTTGCCCTGTGTGGGACCGCCGCCCGAGACCAGGAGCAGCCAGGTGCCCTGGAACTGGAGGACAGCGGACGTGCCGCCGTATTCCCGGTACAGCGTTGCCCCGAGGACGTCGGTGTAGAAGCCTCGGGCCCGGTCCACGTCCTCGACGACCAGGAGCAGGGTCAGCTCCACGCCGTCGACGGGAAACTCGGAAGACATCGGTCGCACTCCTCGCTCAGACCATGGACGTCCAGGCGCCGCCCTCCCGACGCACCATCTCCTCGAGGGCGAACTTCGGACATACATAGTTCTCGATGAAGGTGATGAGGGATGAGGCGACGTCCCGGAGCGCGGCCTCGGTGCCCTCGTCGACGCAGTTCCCCTCCTCGTCGAAGGCCCGGCGCACCCCGGCGATGGAGACCGCCCCGGGAAGCACGAAGCCGCCCACGTGAGCACAGATGCTGCGGAGCTGCTCCAGGGACTTGATGGCTCCGATGCGTCCGGCTGCCACGCCCAGAAGCGCGATGGGCTTGCCCTGGAGAGCGGAGGGGAATCCCAGGTTCTCGATGACCAGCTTGGTCATCGCCGAAAAGCTCCCGTGGTACTCGGGCGTGGCCAGGACGACCCCCGCCGAGGCTTCCACCGCCGAACGTAGCCGCCGGGCGTCGTCCGTGAGTTCCTCGTCCGGGAATGTCAGGGCGAGGTCGCGGGCATCGAAGATCTCGGGCGGATGGCCGAGCCCGGAAAGCTCGTCATTCACGACGGCCAGCGCCTTCGAGGTATAGTTGTCCGGTCGGCTCGTGCCGGACACGGTCACGATTTGATACACGGTGGATTGGGCTCCGGCGGTGGAGAAGTCAACGTTCGCTATCGAGAGTAGCCAGCCCACTCCCTAGCCTCCACCGACCAGCTCCAACAACGCGGTGAAGTCCCGAATCGTAGGCGCATCCCCGGGTTGGGCGCCACCGAAGCGGTCGATGAGCACCACCTGGAATCCCGCCGAGGTCGCGCCGACGTAGTCGTCGAGGTAGGTGTCCCCGACGTGGAGCGTGCGCTCCGGCGGCACGCCAAGCCGCTCACAGGCTTCGAGGAAGATGCCCGTGTCCGGCTTCTCCACGCCCAGGTCTCCCGAGGCCAACACGTGATCGAGGAAAGAGCCGAGGCCGAGCTCGGTGCAGAAATGAGGGAGACCCGACTGCCAGTTGGAGACCACAGCGAGGGGCAGTCCCCGTGCCCGCAGCGCCTGGAGGGTCTCGATGACGTCGGGGAAGACCTCGAGGGAGGCCGGGCCGAGAATCTGCCACAGCGCGTCGGCGTGCGCCCCGACGGCGGCGGAGGCCAGACGGATGCCCATGCGCTCGAACACGCGGCCCGCCAGTGCAGTGCGGTACGCCCGCTTCTCTTCCGGTGAGCCGTGTGGCGAATAGGCTTCGTCGTGGTGCCCGAAAACGTCGTAGAGGATCTGGTGCTCCCACGGCGCGGGCTCAAGCCCTTGACGCTCGAGATACTCCATCAGGACGCGACCCCGGCCACGCCCGTCCCGATGGAAGACCAGGGTCTGGTAGAAGTCCAGCGTTACGGCGTCGACCGAAGAATGCATGGACCGGGGCGCCTCCGGGGGTCACTCATCGCTCAGGGTACACCACGGCGTGGACGTCCTGTCGCCGGTACATGCACACTCCGTTGACATCCTCACAGACGTAGTAGAGGGCGTAACCCGGAATGGTCACCGGGCCCCGCCCGAGCTCTTCGGGGGCGCGCACCTCCGCCTCGATCACGCGCGTCTCCAGGGACACCAGCTCCGGAGGCAGGGGTTGGCTGTACATCCGCGTCTCCACCTCCCATCCCTCGGGGGGGTCGAGCCAGAGGAGCATCGGCTCCGCCTCGTTGTTCCAGTGCGCCTTGGTGCGTGCGATGGGCCGGAAGCTGAAGTGGAGGCGCGTGACGTCTCCGGGGGCCACCCGGGCAGGAACGGCCACGGCCTCCGCGTCGATGAACTCGTCGTCGTCGCGGAGAACGCGACCCATCGGGTCGGGCTCCGTGGCGGACCCCACGCCGGCGACGAACTCGCGTTGCGGGCTTGCGAACTCCGATCCACGGGGCTCGACGATCAGCTCGGCCGGCTCCTCACCCCGGGCCTGGAGCTCCTGGCGCGCGGTGACCACCCAGTCGTAGAAGGGATACGGCTTGTCCAGCCGGGGCCCGTACTGCTGGATGCGCCGGCGCCAGATGTACTGGTTCGGATCGGCGTCCAACGCCGAGGACCAGGCGTCGACCGCCCTCTGGAAGTCTCCCTCGCGCCTCCCCTCGGAGTCGTAGCGCTTGCGGAAGGCCACGCCCAACCGGAAGTGCGCCATGCCGTCGTCGGGCTCGCCCTCGACGACCCGCTCGTACGCTTCGATGGCCTGATCCATGCGGCCCGCGCCTCCCCAGACGGCGATGGCGTCCCCGTAGGCCTTCCATGCGCCGGGCGAGCCGTCCGCTCGGGCTCGCGCGTAGAGCGCGCCGACATCGGGTCGGGCCGCGGGCGGCGACGTCGCCCCATCCGGTGTCGATGCACCGAATGTCTCAACCATGAAGTCGTCCCCTACGCTCCCGTTCTCGCGCATCGCCGGAAGCACCTTGCGGATCACGCCGGCTTCGTCGATGGCGAGGGAAATGGGCACGTACGGCACCTCGAGGAGGTCGTAGGAGTCCACGAGGATCGGCCACCCCATCTCCTTCCACTGCATGAAGAGCCGGGCTCGATCAGGGTGCTGCTCCTGGATGATCCCGACCATCTGGATGCTGCCGTCCTCCTGCAGGGCCTTCGTCGCGTGGTGCCACCCGGGCACGTGTCGTCGGCAGCCCGCTCACCACGAGGCGAAGATATGGAGGATGAGCTTCCTGCCCCGGAAGTCGGCGATGGACGCCGGCCTGCCGTCATCCAGGGAGGGCAGGGAGAGCGTAGGGAAGGGTGTCCCCACCTGGAAGGGCTGGGGCGGTCGCTGTCCCGAGGTGGAGGAGGTGGCGGCGAGAAGGGCCACCAAGGGCATGGTCACGGCGAGAGATCGGGCAGGTGTGCTCATCGGTCCTCCTGTCGTAGCAGACTCTCAGTGTAGGGACTGCCCTGAGAATCGGCGAGTCGGCAGGCGCTATCGGATGGGGTGCATGTCGAGTGCCAATCCGTCGAAGTAGGCGATCCGGTTCGGTATCGTCGCTTCGATGATCGCCCCGAGGGACGCCGGGATTCGGTCGGCCCGATATCGGACCGCGAGATAGGGGACGAAGCTCTCGGCGATGTCCTCGCGCGCCGGGTGGTCCCGCGCATAGTCGGAGATGAACGTGGGGTCGGCCGCCTGCGCGGCCAGCCATCCCGGAGCCGACGCGTGGTATGCATCCAGAGAGGTATGTGCGGCCTCGTGCACGAAGGTCTCCTCCAGGATGCCGTCCCTCAGGTAGATCTCTCCCTGACCGACGTGGATCAGGAGGTTGTTGTTCCCACCCCCGAAGGGTTCGATCCCCTGATGGACCCAGACGGTCCGGACATCGCGGCGAAGAGCCGTCGGCAGCCGGCCGATGACCTCCGCGTAGGACTCGGCCGGCGCACGTGCCGCGTCGACGGTGCCGAACTCCGGATTGACCTGGACCTCGACGCTCAGGCCATCATCGAAGGA
>JARRLD010000379.1:0-4021 GCA_037387345.1 Gemmatimonadota bacterium | reverse complement strand
GGATGGGGCGCAAGATCTCGGGCCTCGTCCCACGTGCCGTGGATCAGCTCCTACGCTACGAGTGGCCGGGCAACGTGCGCGAGTTGGAAAACGCCATGGAACGTGCCGTCGCGCTCGCCCGCGGTAGTCGCGTGGACCTCGAGGATCTGCCCCAGGAGATCCGCCAGGCGTTCCCCAAGCCGGTGGTTGACGGGGGAACCGTGCAACCGCTCAGTGATGTCGAAAAAGACTACATCCTGGCGGTGCTGGAGCTGAACGGCGGAAACCAGACGCGCACCGCCGAACAGCTCCAGATAGGCTCGGCGACGCTGTACCGCAAGCTCAAAAAATATGGCCTTATCGGGGAATCTCCGGGCCGAACGAAAAAGCCGACAAACCGATCGGGTTAACGCATCTCGGGGTAAGGACGCCCAGTAGGCCAAGTGGATCGATGGTCGAAGCGCGCCGCAGCGGACGAAGGTCAGCACCCACGACAATGGTCTCACCCACCGCGCCACAACTGCTACCATCGAGCGCGGATTTCGATTGGCGATCGATTGGCGCTCCGGTTTTCCGGGCCACGCCGGCCCTCACGGTGTCGATGTCTCGCCGGCTACCCGCTCTACGGCATGACGCTGGAGTCCGATGAACACAGACCACGTCGTCATCAGCAGCGTTCTCGTTGCATCGCTCGTGCTCTTCGCCTGGGGGCGTTGGCGCTATGACGTCGTCGCCATCGCGGCCCTGATTGTCGTCGCGCTGTTCGGGCTGGTCGATGCCGCTGACGTCTTTTCCGGCTTTGGCCATCCCGCGATCATCACCGTCGCCGCCATGCTTGTCATCAGTTATGCGATGGAGACCTCCGGCGTGGTCGCGCTTCTCGGTCGTGGATTGGCAGTCGTCGCTGTGGGCCGTTGGAGTACGCTTGCCGTGCTCATGATCACGGTCACGGCTCTGTCCGGGTTCATGAACAACATCGGGGCCCTCGTCCTGATGCTTCCCGTCGCGGTGCATCTGGCTCGCGCCCAGGGAGTCCACAAGTCGAGATACCTGATGCCGATGGCGTTTGCGTCGATGCTCGGCGGGTTGATCACGTTGATCGGAACGCCGCCCAACATCATTGTCGCGAGTTTTCGCGATCAGGCCGGTCTTGAAGGCTACGGAATCTTCGACTTTGCACCGGTGGGCCTGATGGTCGCGACCGGGGGTATTGTCGCCATGATGGCGCTTTCCGGTCGGTTCATTCCCCAGCGCGACCCGGTGGATGAAACGAGACCGCTCGATCACATCGATCCCTACATGACCGAGGTCATCGTCCCCGAGGGCAGCGCGCTGATCGACCAGACCCTCAGAACGCTGGAAGAGCGAGGACATGGCGATCTGAGCGTCGTCGCCTTGGTGCGCCGCGGCGAGGAGCTGGTCGCGCCGCGCCGCAGCGTCCAGATTCTTGCGGGAGACCTATTGGTGATCGAGGCGGATCAGGAATCGTTGCAAGAGCTGATCAGCGATCACAGCCTGGAAGTCACCGGTCAACGGCGATTCAAGGCCAATCGCCTGCAGATCGACGATTTCTCCGTCGTTGCGGCGGTCGTTTTGCCGCAATCCCGGTTGAGCGGACGAACGGCAACGGGACTGCAATTGCGGTCGTCCTACGGCCTGAACTTGCTCGGCGTGTCCCGTCAAGGGCATGACATCGTCGGCCGACTCGGCCACACCCGTATCGAGCCCGGTGACGTCCTGATGGTACAGGGCGAAGCCGAGGCCATGGACGAGACGCTGACCCGACTGGACTGTCTCGAATTGGCGGACTCCCAGCTCACTCCCAGGCGGCGTTTCGATCCCGTCGTGCCCGCAATCTTCGCAGGTGCGATCCTGTGCACCGCGTTCGGCATGGTCAAGATTGAAGTGTCCCTCGTTGCCGCGGTGTTGTTGATGGTCCTCCTGAGACGCGTGTCGGTGAAAGACATCTACGAGAAAGTAGATTGGCCGGTGATCGTGCTCCTGGGCGCGATGATTCCCGTGGGGGGCGCATTGGAGACCAGCGGTACGACGCGACTCATCGTGGAGAACTTCGAGAAAGTCGGTGGAGGACTCGGACCGGTCGCAATCGTCGCTCTTCTGATGGCCGCCGCGATGGCGCTGTCGAACAT
Organism: Gemmatimonadota bacterium; assembly: GCA_037387345.1. Classification (GTDB taxonomy): domain Bacteria; phylum Gemmatimonadota; class Gemmatimonadetes; order Longimicrobiales; family Gaopeijiaceae; genus SZUA-318. The sequence goes on along the minus strand of JARRLD010000379.1, from coordinate 1,892 downwards.
CGTCAACAACGCCGCCGCGGCTGTTCTGATGGCGCCGCTGGCGCTCCAGCTGGCGAGCGGTCTGGGAATCAACGGCGATCCTCTTCTCATGGCGGTCGCCGTGGGAAGTTCGTGTGCGTTCCTCACGCCGATCGGTCATCAATCGAATCTGCTGGTGATGGGACCGGGGGGCTACGAATTCGGCGACTACTGGCGCCTGGGACTTCCGGTGTCCATGGCCGTACTGGCGACGGGCGTGCCGGCTATCCTTTGGATCTGGCCTGCCTGAGACTCGATCACGCCGTCACTCAGCGATGAAGCAGCGCAGAGCCGCCGTCCCGGAGTTCCTGCGCAGCTTGTCCAGGGCCTTGGACTCGATCTGGCGGATTCGCTCGCGCGTGAGCGTGAACTCGTTTCCGATCTCACCAAGCGTATGCCGGCGTCCACCTCCGATGCCGAAACGCAGCCGGATGATCCTCGCTTCCCGCTCTGTCAGGCACTCGAGCGTCGATTCCGTCCGCTGCCGCAGGTTGGCCCGCGCGGCACGCTGAAAGGGCGACGGCTCGCCGTCGTCCGCGATGAGATCCTGGATCACGGCGCCGTCGTCGTCGCCGACGGGCCTGTCGAGCGAGATCGGAGCGTGGCCGAGACGCAGGACCTGGCGCACCTTGTCCACGGGCATCTCCAGCTCCTCGGCGATCTCGGTCGGAGTCGGCTCCCGCCCGTAGCGCTGGACCAGGGCGACCTGGACGTGGGCGACCCTGAGGATCAGCTCGTTCATGTGCACCGGCACGCGAATCGTCCGGGACTGGTCGGCGATCGCGCGGCTCACGGCCTGGCGCACCCACCAGGTCGCGTAGGTCGAGAACTTGTAGCCCCGGCGGTATTCGAACTTCTCCACCGCGCGCATCAGGCCGATGTTGCCTTCCTGGATCAGGTCGAGGAAACCGACCCGGGAATGGGTGTATTTCTTGGCGATGGAGACGACGAGGCGAAGGTTGCTGCGGATCAGCATGCTCTTGGCTTGTTCGATCTCGCGCAGCCCGCGACGAATGCGGGCCGACCATACGGGCCGACCCTCCGAGCACAGAGCAGCGCGCGCCAGGCGATCGATGGTACCCGCTCTCAGTTGCAGCTTGCGCAACTCACGCGCGGCGGTCACGCTGCGACGCGCGCCCTCCCACGCCGTCCGCCGGTAAGTCGGCCCGCCGGGCGTGAGACGTTGCAGCCGGGCTTCGAGTCTCCTGGCTTCACGCAGGCTGGCCTGGATGCGCTGGATCGCCAGACGCAGGTCCTCGAGACGCCGCCTCGACGGAACGCCTTCCCATTCGAAGAAGCAATCGGTTCCGACACTCCGACGACGGATCTGATCGTCCATCCGTGGAAGCTCTTCTTCGAGGACGAGGCACTGCGCAAGAGATCCGATGACGCGGCGCATGCCGAGCTCTATCTTGCGGCAGAGCATGATCTCCGACTGGCGTGTCAGCAACGGGACCGAGCCCATCTCCTTGAGATAGACCCGCAGGTTGTCGCCGCTGCTTTCCGGTTGGCGCGCACGGACTTCCGGTCGAGGGTCGGCCATTCGGTCTCCGGGGCCCTTGCCCTGAATTGCGCCGTGTCGCGGGGATCAATTTGAACCCATGCCAACAAAAAGGGGCGCCCGCGAAGGACGCCCCAGATTTAGTTCCAAATGGACCGACGGTCGATCAGAAGCCGCGACCGCCGCCGGAGCGCTCGCGCGCCTCATTGACGTTCAGCTGCCGTCCGTCCATCGAGTGGCCATTCAGCTCGCTGATGGCCTGGTCGGCGTGCTCGCTGTTGCCCATCTCGACGAACCCGAAACCGCGGGGTCGCCCGGTGTCACGGTCGGTGATCAACTTGACTTCCGCGACCGTGCGCTCGTTCTGCTCGAA
>JARRLD010000378.1:0-4897 GCA_037387345.1 Gemmatimonadota bacterium | reverse complement strand
AGTCGAAGAGGCCGCTCTGCTCCTGGAAGAACCGCCGCTTCTCAGGGAAGAAGAGGCTGAAGCGGTCCAGGTTGACCTGCTGGTCGTCCGCCTCCACCTGCGCAAAGTCGGTGTTGGCCGTGATGTCCAGGGTGAGATTGCTCGAGATCGCGTACCGCAGGTCGAACCCGAGCTCCCGCGGGTACTCCCGCTCGGACGCGTAGCCGGCACCGTTCCGCACAGATTCACGACCCACCCCACTCAGCGCGTAGGGGGTCAGATATGCCGCCCGGCCCGCTTCGACGCCTTCCATGACGATGTCCTGAGCGACGGACGGCTGGCGGAAGGGGAACTGCGGGTCGAGTGGAGAGCGGGATTCTCACCTCGACGAACCAACCGCGGTCGTCGATGACGGTTTCCGCGTCCCAGAAGGCGTCCCAACTCTCGTTGAGCGTCGCCCCGTCGTCGGAAACGAGAATGTCGAAGCGCGTGGCCGACGGCGTCACGCCGAACCACTTCGCGTTCTGGTTGTCATTGAAGGCGTCCACGTAGATGGCGAACGCGTCGTCGCCGTTCCATCGGTCCCGGTAGAGCGAGTTGACCCGGATGCCGTGGGGATCGGAGTCGTAGAACCACCCTGCCGCATAGAAGAAGCGGTCGTCGTAGCCGACCCTGATCTCCGTGCGTTCACCCGGCGCCCCGCGAAATGTGGGATAGTACATGGTGAGCGGGAGGGTGGGCGCCTGCCGCCACGTCTCCTCGTCGGGCATCCCGTCCAGCTCGATCTCACCCGCAAAGCGCGTGAGTGGCATCGGCGTGTCCTGGCCCCCGGCGGCTGCGGCCGTGATGAGCGCCACGGTGAGGACCACGGTCGCCCACCTCATCGTCCCCATTCAACCCCTCCCTGATCGGTGCGCATCGCTCACGGCGGCCCAGGCGCTCTGCCTCGGACATCGCTGACTCCCACGATGTGCACCGGCGCAGCACGTCGTGAGCACAGGTCGGCCCGGGTGATCGTCTACTGGTGGCCGGTGGCGTCAGAGGGCCAGGGCCGCTGGCGGATGGACGACGAGACCTCCCTTTCGCGCGAGGTCGTCCTGCCCTGAACCTAGTCACCCCACCGACCGAGTCCCGTCAGTCTAGATTCACCGTCGGAGCGCGCTCCGATCCTGCCGAAGCCGCCCTCCGGATCAGGATCGGTTCGGCCGGATCGTTGTTGTCGGCACTCCTCAGCCGGCCTCCCTCCACGACACGGAGCCGGGATCCAGGAAGGGGTACCGCGCCAGGGCATAGTCCGGCACGGCGTCCAGCAGCTCCTCCGGAGCGCCCTCGTAGGCAGGCGCGATGACCGTGATGCCGCGCCCGACGAGCTCCCGAAGCTCGGGCACGTCCGACCAGCTCTCGATCTCGAGCTCGTCGGCCCCCCTCTGCCAGATCACCAGCGAGCCCCACTCCACCCCGTCGGCACGCTTCGGCACGAAGACGAGCGCCGTGATGCCCCTGGGCTCCTCGCCCTCCTCTACCGGCGGCCCGAAGAATCGGACTTGATCGACGTAGGCGACGTCGCTGAGGCGGTAGAAGAGCGTCACCACGTCCACTTGACGCTGCAGCGCGTTCAGGCGCCCCTGCTCTCGACGCATGTGCCGCTCCAGCCTCGTCCGCAGCTCGTCGAGCTGAGCCCGCGTCAGGGGGGCGGCAGCGGACTCCTGGGCCGCCGCCGAGCCGGGGAGGGCCAGCTGAGTCAGCCCGAGCGCTCCCAGCGCCAGGCCGATGCCGAGGAATGTCCTGTGGTATCTCATGCTCGTCTCCATCGTCAGTCGTTGGACTCGCCGGCGCCGAGGGCGGTGTACGCCATGGGCCGCGCCGGTCGGAGGTGCTCGGCGAGGAACTCGTACATCTCGCGCCGCTGCTCCAGAGCGAGATCGTTGTCCCGCCGGTCGAAGGAATGCCCGCCGGGCGCGTCCTCGTAGATGCGGTACCGGAATCCCTCCTTCCCGTCGGCTTTGAGGGCCTGGATGAGGCGCTCGACCTCCAGCACGTTCACGTCCCCGTCGTTCGTGTTCGTGGTGATCATGAGTGGCGTGCCCTGATACTGGGCGGTGTTCCATGACGGCGAGCGCTTGCGGAGCTCGGGGATCGCCGCCCGGTCTGCGATGCCGATGTGGTAGTCCGCCCAGTACTGCTCCCGGTAACCCTGCCCCGTATAGCCCATCCGGGAGACCAGGTCGCTCACCGGCACGCCCGCATAGGCGACGGCGTACGTGTCGGGGAAGCGGAAGACGTTGAAGAGGGCGTGCAGCCCGCCGTGGCTCCAGCCCACCACGGCCACGCGGTCCTCGTCGAGGAAAGGGTATGTGCGGAGGGCGAACTGGCCGGCGTTGTAGCTGTCCAGGACCTCGGTATCGCCGTAGTCGATCTGCCGGTACCAGCTCCGGCCGTACCCGGTGCTCCCCCGGTACTCGGGCGCGATGATCGTGTAGCCCTGCTCGAGCATCTCGCGCATCACGTTCGCCGTGCCGCTGGAGTGGTTGGAGTGCACGCCTCCGTGGACCAGCACGATCAACGGATGCCGCGCGCTCCGGTCGAGATCGTGGGGTATGAACACGTACGCGGGCACCGTCAGCGAATCCCCCTCCTCATGCACGACATGAGGATACTCGAGGCTGCCATCGGACTCGGGCCACCGGGGCGGCCCGCTTCTGAAGGTGACCATCCGGACCTCCGCGACGTCCGAGAGGCGGATGAAGAACATCAGGTCGTCGATCTTGCGGCGGAGGACATCGTGCTCGTGTCTCTGCCGCTCGACGAAGTCCTCGAGCTCCTCGACGATCTTCGCCAGATCGGCGGCGGTGGCGATCTCCGAGGCCCGGGCGATGTCCTGGGACTGTTGCTGCGCCTCCAGTCCGGGCACGGTGAAGCCGGCTGTGAGGGTGGCGGTGGCGAGGGCCACCGCCAGGGTCGGACCCGAGTACCTTCTCATCGCTGCTGCTCCTTGCGGGGGATTGCCTGGGGAGGACGATAGGTCCCCGCACGGAGTCCGGCGAGCCCCGCAGCACCTCCTGGAGTGATCGTACCCGCCCTTGCGCACCGTCCGGGGCATTCCTCTCTTTTCCTGGCGGCCCTCCCGCGGGAATCCCCGAGCCAGGAAGGGACCACGATGAGAAGCATCATCCCAATGGCCCTCTCCGCGATGCTGGCCGCCCCCATGGCGTGCGCCGACCGCGGGCGGACCGTGGAGGAAGCGGCGGCTTCCATTAACGAGGCCGACTACATGCGCAAGCTCGCCGTCATCGCCGACGACTCCATGATGGGCCGGGACACGCCCAGCGAGGGGCTCGACAAGACGGCGCAGTGGATCGCCGCGGAGTTCGAGCGCTACGGTCTTGAGCCGGGCGGCGACGACGGCTCCTTCCTGCAACGGTGGCCCTACCCGGCCTACGCCCAGGATTGGGATGCCACCACGGTGGAGGTGGACGGCGGTCCGGCGCTCACCCTGGGCGAGGAGCTGGCGTACGTCGGCTCGCCGATGACCGGGGAGCTCACGGGGGGAGTCGTCGTGGTGGCCGGCTCCCAGTCAGACCTCTCGAGCCTCGCAGAATTGGACGTCAGGGGCCGTCACGTCCTGGTCTTCCCGGGCTCGCCGATACCGCGCCGGATCACGCGGGTGGCACGGGTCCTCCAGGAGCCCGCCGGCATCTTCATCGTGTCCGACCTCGAGGGTGAGGCGTGGGACACCTATGTGGCCGATCAGCGGGAGAGCGTCCGACGCATCTACGGGGAACCCGATCTCGAAGGCCCACCGACCTTCGCAATCCGGCGCGACGCCGCCCTGGCCCTCCTCGAGGCTGCGGGCCTGGCGGCGCCGAGCAATGTGGGCGCGATTACGGCCCGTCCCATACCGGGGATCGCTCTGAACGTGACCGCCTCCGCGAGGAAGGTGGACGACCTCGCGGCACCCAACGTGGCGGGCATCCTCCGCGGGAGTGACCCCGACCTCCGGAACGAGTAGTCGTCTTCAGTGGCCACATGGACCACGTGGGCGTGAACTCCGGGCGTGCCCGCCAGGACTCGGTCTTCGGCGAGAACGGACAGTTCGTGCGGATGGAGACCGACTCCATCTTCAACGGCGCCGACGACGACGCGTCGGGGACGATCGCGGTGGTGGAGGTGGCCGAGGCATTCTCGATGCTGGCGCGGCCCCCCCGACGCTCCATGATCTTCCTGACGGTGAGCGGAGAGGAGAAGGGGCTCCTCGGAAGCCGGTGGTTCGCCAACCACCCCACCGTGCCCATCGAGGACATCGTGGCCAACTTCAACACCGACATGATCGGCCGCAACTGGACCGACACGGTGGTGGTGATCGGTAAGGAACACTCGGAGTTGGGCCAGATCATGAACCAGGTGGGGGGCGAGCACCCCGAGCTGGACATGGCCCCGATCGACGACCGCTGGCCTGAGCAGAGCTTCTACACCCGCTCCGACCACTTCAACTTCGCCCGCCGGGGCGTACCGGTGCTGTTCTTCTTCACGGGCACGCACGACGACTACCACCAGGCCACCGACGAGGTCCGCAGGATCGAGGGCGACAAGGCCGCACGGATTGCGAAGCTCGTGTTCTACTTGTCGGAGGAGGTGGCGAACATGGACCGGGCGCCCATGTGGTACGACGACAGCTACGACGAGTACGTCTCGGACGCACCAGAGGGGGCGCCCCGGCGTAGCCGCCCCAGGGAGGAGGCCGCACCGTCCAACTGACTGCGGGCCCCGTCCCGCGAGCGTCGATGATGGCGGTCAGTGACAGGTGGCGTCGCCGGAATGCGCGAACGCCTCGCCGGCCACCGGAACGAACTCCCACGGGAGCTGCCGGGAGAGAGCACGAGCTTCAAGACTCCGTGGGATACGCTGTTGGGGGCCTCGC
>JARRLD010000377.1:0-7608 GCA_037387345.1 Gemmatimonadota bacterium | reverse complement strand
GCCCTGTGTGCAAAGTGCGCGGCGAGCTTACCGACAGCGTGCTCCTTGGATTCGTGAACAAGGCCCACGACGGCCATCTCGGTCACGCCATGCTGGGCTGTTGGGTCAATCTCGGCGCCGGCACCTCCAACAGTGATCTCAAGAACAACTACAGCCCGGTGCGTGTGTGGACTCTCGACGGCGAGCGGGACACCGGGATGGTCAAGGTCGGGTGCTTCATTGGAGATCACGTGAAGACGGGCATCGGGACCATGCTGAACACGGGAACGGTCGTCGGGGCGGCGAGCAACATATTCGGAGCGCAGATGCCGCCGCCGGTGGTGCCTCCCTTCAGCTGGGGCTCAGGAACCGATCTGCGGGACTATCGATTCGAGAGCTTCATGGAGACGGCCGAGCGCAGCATGGCCCGCAGGGCGAGGAAGCTCACCCCCGGAACCCGCAGGATTCTCACCCGGGCCTGGCAGGAGACCCGCGTGCGCAGGGCCGTATGATCCCCCCGTGAGAGTCTCGGTTCTCGGAAGCGGCAGCTCGGGAAACGCCACCCTGGTCCGGGCCGGGAGCACGTTGGTGCTGGTCGACGCGGGATTCAGCGCGCGGGATCTGGCGCGGCGGCTCGGCGTGCTGGGTGTCGAGCCGGGAGCCGTGGAGGCCGTGGTGATCACCCACGATCACGGTGATCACACGCGGGGGGCAGGCGTGTTCGCGCGGCGCCATCACACACCTCTCTACATGACCGAGCGGACCCACCGAGCGTGTGAGGGCCTGCTGCGCGGCCAGGAGGAGGTTCGCCACTACCGGCCCGGTCGTCCCTTCTCTGTCGGGGACGTGCGGGTGGAACCGTTCATTACAGTCCATGACGCCGCCGATCCTGTGGGGATCGCGGTCGTGGACACGTCCACGGGGCTCCGCATGGGTGTCGCCACCGACCTCGGACGGCCTACCGCCCAGATCCGCCACGCGCTGGAGACGTGTGACCTTCTCGTGCTCGAGGCCAACCACGACGAGATCCTGCTACGCACCAGTGCGTATCCCTGGTCGGTGAAGCGCCGCATCGCATCCAGTCACGGGCACCTCTCCAACCAGGCGGCAGCCCGTTTCGCGGTGGAGCTCCTCCACCCCCGCCTCGCGGCCATCGTGCTCGCCCACCTGTCCAACGAATGCAACCGACCGGAGCTTGCCCTGAGGGCGGTGCGCTCGGCGCTGGAGGATGCCGGGTGGTCGGGGCACCTGGAGGTTGCCCGCCAGGATCATCCCACCGACTGGCTGGACGTGGAGTTGCTCCGCCTCCGGGCCGGGCCCGAGCAGATGAGCTTTCTCTGATCGCTCCCCGGTGACCAGGACCGCCCAGGGCTACCTCCGCCTCATCTCCAGCTCGTCGAAGAAGAGGTCGTCGTTGGGGACGTCCAGCTTCATCTCTCCGACGGACCCGTCGGCGTCGAGCAGGAATTGAGCAGTCCCCTTCCCGAACCATGCGAGCTCCGTCCTCCACCGGAGGACGAAGGTATCGAAGTGCAGGTGCTCCAGGTCCGCCACCAGGTCGGGATTCGGCAGGAGGCGCAGCACCAAGTGGCCGTCCTCGAGGGTCACGGTGGCGTCTCCGTACATGGGTCCTCCGTAGGTGCCGGCGTAGGCCGACAGATCCAGGGACGGCCGCGTGCCGGGAACCCTCCCTTGCTCCGCGCGGTCCTGACGCCCGTGGAATCGCTCCCGTGAGGCGATCCACCCGGGAAGAAGCTCGCCGCTCCAGTCGCGTGGTTCGCCGCCGAGATAGGCGTCCAGCACCCGGTAGATCAGGGCCGGGGCGACGCCGGTCATGGCATTCGTGAGGACGACCACCCCGAGCTCCTCCTCGGGCACGAGCGCCACCTGCGAGAACATGCCGTCGTAGGCACCTCCGTGGCTGGTGATCTTTCGCCCACGATAATCCGCCAGGCTCCATCCGAGCCCGTAGCCTCGGAAATGCGTCGAAGGATAGCGCTCTCGGTATCCGGGGGAGACGGCGAGGGGATTGTGTACCCTCCACATCTCTCGCTGCGACGCGTCACTGAAGAGGCGCACGTCTCCAGCGACCCCTTCGTTCAGTTGCGCAATGAGCCACTGCGCCATGTCGTGCACGCTCGAGATGACCCCACCGGCCGCCCCCATGGCGTCCCAGTTGTACCATTCGAGGGGGAGTACTTCGCCGCGCTCGTTCTTGTGGGGCGTGGCGACGTTGTCCCGCATGGGCAGGTCATTCGTCGACGTGACCGAGCGCGTCATGCCCAGCGGCCCGAAGAAGCGCTCCTCGACGAAGTCGTGCCAATCCTCCCCGCTCACAGCCCGGAGGACTTCGCCGGCGGCGATGAACATGAGGTTCGTGTAGCCGTACCCCGCCCGGAACGGAAAGGCCTGCGGAACGTACCGGGCGCGTCGCACTACCTCCTCGGCCGAGTACGGTGTCCCGTACCAGAGGAGGTCACCGCTGTATGTGCCCAGCCCGGCGCGGTGGGACAGCAGGTCCCTGATGCGCATCTCCTGGCTCACCCAGGGGTCGTAGAGCTCGAACCAGGGCAGATGGTCGACCACGCGGTCGTCCCAGGTCATCCTGCCCTCGTCCACCATCATGGCGAGGGCGGCGGCGGTGAACGCCTTGGAGTTGGACGCGATGGCGTACAGGGTGTGCTCGTCCACGGGCTCGGCCTGCCGGATGTCCCGGACCCCATAGCCCTTCTCGAAAACGATGCGTCCGTCCTTCACGATCGCCACCGAGAGGCCCGGCACCGGCCAGTCCCTCTGGGCCTGGGCGAAATAGGCATCGAGGGCGCGAAGGTCCACCTGCTGCGCCTCGAGGGTCGACGCAAGGGACAGCAGGAGGAGCGGGAAGAGGGCACGGGGCCCGCGGAGAGAGACGACAGACCGCCGGCGGGTGCGGAAGCACATCAGGGGACTCCTTCCATGAGGTTGTGCCCCGAAGTTAGTCCCGCGCGCTCAGAACGTCAGCAGCCGGACCAGCTCCTCTAGGCTTCCTTCGGAAGGCGAAAGCCCGGCCCCAGATACTCGCGAACGAACTGCGTGTGCCCTACGGCCTGCTCCGGCGGGCCCAGGTGGTGGGTGGTGCCCGCCACGCACCACAGGACCACGTCTTCCAGCGCCAGAAGCTCCCGGGCGTCGTGTCCGGAGGTGACCACCGCGCAACCCTCGTCCGCCATGGTCCGAAGGACCTGCGCCAGAAGGTCCGAATCGAGGGGGGCCAGCCCTGCAAGAGGCTCATCCACGACCAGGCACCGGGGGCCGCGAATCAGTGCGAGAGCCAAAGAGGCCCTTGCCCGCTCTCCCCCCGAGAGCTGCCAAGGCCGGAGCCCCAGACACTCGCCCAGCCGAAGGCGCTCGACGGCCTCCACGACACGGTACGATCCGTACCGAAAAGCGATCACGTCCAGATGTTGCTCCACGGAGTACCGGTTGCTGAGGAGTCCTTCCTGCGGCAGATACATGAGGCCGAGGCGGGCGAGGTCGGAGAGGACGGGACGCTCCCTGGCGTACTCGCCGAAGCGCACGGTGCCGAAGTCGGCCCGCAGGCATCCGCACGCGATTCTCATCAGCGTCGTCTTGCCCGACCCGTTCCGTCCCAGAAGCACCGACACCTGGCCCGCCTCCGCCCAGACGGCGGCCGACTTGAGGACCGTGCTCCGTCCGAAGCTCTTCCCGATGCCCTCGGCGCGAAGAAGCACGGTCACGGACCTGCCACCCAGGCCAGGCCCCGCAGGGCCACCTCGAGCGCCACACAGCCGGTGAGCACGACCCCCACGACCGACCGGTTCGACACGCCCAGGTTGCCCAGGAGGAGAGTCTGCAGCGCCGGCCGCCACCACCACGTGCAGCACGAGGGACACCACCACCGCCCTCCGTAGCAGGGATCGCTCCAGCGCCGGGGGCGGAAGCCAGGTCCGCCACGATCGGATGGCCCTCGAGGCCGGACGCCGCTTCACGGTCCCAACCGACCCGGTTCGCTACGCACCCGAGGGCCTCCCCTTGAACGTTCGATTCAATCCCCTACCTCTCGTCACAAGCTGCCGGCCCGTGGTCACGCTGCAAGGATGATGCTCGGCCAGAGCACCCACCGAAAGGGCCCTTCTCCCGCTCTCTGTCACCTGGAAGGGACACAGGTACGGGGAAACAGGACGATGGTGAGCCCCGTTCCGCCACACCGCATCGGGCCCTCCAGGACCTACGGAGGAGCCGGAGGTGGCGCGGTGTTACGTTAGGAGATACCGTCCTGTACCCGGGGCGATACGGCGCCATCTCGGCATTCGCCTGGCCCACCCCTCGACAGACGTGATGGCTCTTCCATCCGGAACACACCTCGGTCCCTACATCATCCGGTCCTTCCTCAGCTCGGGCGGGATGGGCGAGGTGTACCGTGCGGAGGACCCGCGTCTCGGTCGGCACGTCGCCATCAAGGTCCTTCCCGTCCCGCTGGCGGAGCTTCCAGAGTTCAGGCGGCGCTTCGAGCGGGAGAGCCGGGCCATCTCCCGGCTGAACCACAAGAACATCTGTACGATCTACGACACGGGCACCCACGAGAATCGTCCCTACATCGTCATGGAGTTCCTGGAGGGCCGGACGCTGGAGTCGCTGATCCAGGAAGGCCCCGTAGAGATGGAGCTGCTTCTCCACGTTGCGATCCAGGCCGCAGACGCGCTCGATGCCGCACATCGCGCGGGGGTGATCCACCGCGACGTGAAGAGCGCCAACATCTTCCTGAACAACCGCGGTGACGCCAAGGTGCTCGACTTCGGCATCGCCAAGCTCGCGGGGTCTGGTCCAGGGTCGGAGCGCGCCACCGACCCGGACCTGACCCGGGTTGGCGGTCCCATCGGGACCCTGGCCTTCATGTCGCCCGAACAGGCCCGCGGCGAGGACGTGGACGCCCGCTCCGATCTCTTCTCGTTCGGTACCGTGCTCTTTGAGATGGCGACGGGGGTCACGCCGTTCCGGGGCACGGCCTCCTCCATCATCGCTCAGCTCGTATCCCCGGATCCGGCGCTGAGCGCACGGTCCGTCAACCCGGGAATTCCCTCGGGCCTGGACCGGATCATATCCCGCGCCCTGGAGAAGGACCGCACGGTCCGATACCAGACGGCGGCCGACCTTCTGTATCACGCCGGCGCTGATGGCCGTGGTCCTCTTCCTCGGCGCCGCCCTGCTCGGTCGACAGTACCTGCTCCCCGGGATCTTCGGCGACGGACCGATCCGGAGCATGGCGGTCATTCCGTGCACGGATCCACGCGAGCAGGCTGGCTACCTGTGCGATCTCCTCGCCGAGCGGATCATCCTGGGCCTTTCGGAGGTGCCGGGGCTGGCGGTGCAGTCGTTCCAGGCCGTGGAGGAATATGTCGGGAGCGGGCTGGGGGCGATGGAGATCGGCAAGGAGATGAACGTGGACGCGGTGCTCACGGCTCTGGTGAGGGAGCGGTCCGACAATCTCAGCGTGACCATCGAGGTGACGGACGTCCGAACGGGAGACCACGTGTGGGGGCGCCCGTACCAGAGCGGTGCGGGTGAAACGCAGCGCATGCACGAAGACATCGCCCTGGACGTGGCGGAGAACCTGCAGCTCCGTCTCAGCGCGACGGACCGGGCCCGTCTGCGGGTGTTCCAGACCTATCAGCAAGCGAAGTACTACTCGGACCAGCGGACCGCGGCGAGCCTCGAGCGGGCGGTGGGCCTGTTCAGCGAGGTGATCGAGGCCGATTCCACGTTCGCGCGCGCGTATGTCGGCCTCGCGAGCTCCTATATCCTCCTCCACTACTACGGGAGCCTGTCCCCGGCCGAGGCATACCCGCGGGCCAGGGAAGCCGCCATGGCAGCCCTCGCGCTGGACGAGAGCCTCGCCGACGCCCACGCCTCCCGGGCGCTGGTGATGCGCGACTACGACCGCGACTGGACGGGCGCCGAGCTCGAGTTTCAGCGCGCCCTGCAGCTGGACCCACAATCCACCACCTCCCTCCAGTGGTACGCGGAGCTGCTTGCCATGGTCGGCCGGTTCGAGGAGGCGGAGGCCCGGATCCAGGAAGCCCAGCGCACGTCGCTGTCTCTCATCGTCCGGGCCGTCCACGGGTGGATCCTGACGTGCGCCGGTGACTTCAATGCCGCACGACGACAGTTGGAGACCACGGTCGAGATGGACGAGGACTTCCCCCAATCGTACTGGTTCCTGGGTCAGCTCCGCTTCGCCCAGGGGGATTACGCCGGTGCCGTCGAGGCTCTGGAGAGCGCGACTCAGCTCTCGGAGCGGGCCAACCGCATGGTGGCGGACCTGGCCAGCGGCTACGCCATGGCGGGACGTCGTGATCGGGCCCGGGAGCTCCTGGAGGAGCTGGAGAACAAGTCGGGCTTCGGGGCCAACGTCTCACGCTACGAGCTCGCCATCGTGTATGCCGGACTCGGCGAGGATGGCCGCGCGCTCGCGGAGCTGGAGGGCGCGCTCGAGGAGCGCACGTGGCAGGTCGTGAACATGGGGATCGACCCCATGCTCAACCCCCTGCGTGGAGATCCCCGCTTTCAGGATCTCCTGCTGAGGGTGGGGCTCCCCAGCGAATAGGAACCGACACGGTCATGGAGCCCTCCGGAGGACGGATCACGTTTCTCGTCGATCCCACCATGTGGGACGAGCGCAATGCGCTCCCGAGAGCCGTCTACGGAGACCTCGACCGCGTGGTGCGCACGGACCTCTACTACCACTACGCGACGCCCGTCTGCGCCCAGCGCTGGCTGGACGTATGCGACGATCCGGCCTACGGTCACCGCGACCTTCTCGCGAGGGTCCGGGGCATCCTACCCGGACTGGTGGACGCTCTGTGCGCGGACGTGGGGAGCGTCCCCAGCGTCGCGCTCAGCAGCCTGGGGCCGGGAGACGGCTCCGTGGACGAACTGATTCTCGCCGGCCTCGATGCTCGGTGCCGGGTGGCCTCCTACTGCGGGCTGGATTTCTCCTTCGAGCTGCTGCGCAAGGCCGTGCATCGCATTGCCATCGGTCGGGGCGCGGGGGCAGGATTCCCGATCCGGGCGATATGCGGGGACTTCACCGATCTGGGTGCCATCGGGCAGCTCCACGACGACGAAGCCGACGCGCAGATCTTCGCGCTGACCGGCTTCACGCTCGGGAACTACGGTGAAGCTGAGCTGCTCGAGGATATCGGCCGCCTCATGCGCCCCGGCGACTACCTCTTCCTGGACGCCCGGTTGCACGACTTCGGTGAGTTGCCGACCGACATGTCAGGCTTCCGGGCAACGAACGGCGAAGCCTTCCGAAGCTACGATCTCGAGAGCGTCCGGAGATTCGTCTTCGGGCCCGCAGAGGTCGCGACCATGGCCGATGTGGACCACGTCCGGATCGACTTCGACACGACGCGGTCGCTCACGACCGTCCCCGACGCCTTGAACCTTCTCATCTACTGCACAGGACTGGACACCACCGTGCGACTGACGGGAGAAGGTGTTCGTCGCGAGCGGCCGGACCTCGCGGTCACGACCCTGTACCACTTGCCCTCCCTTGCCCGGTGGTTAGCGTCTTCCACGGAGTTCGAGTCGGTCTGGTGGCGTGACGCGGGAGGTGTGGCCTTCTTT
>JARRLD010000376.1:7296-9915 GCA_037387345.1 Gemmatimonadota bacterium | reverse complement strand
CCCCCGCGGCGCCCGGTCCGCCCTGCCCCGGTCCTCAGACCGGGGTCATCGCGTGGCGGGCCTCAGCGGCCTCGCCGGATGATGGCGTCCTGAATCTCGATGTACGTGTTCGTGTTGTTCAGGAACTGCTCCAGCGTGATGGACGGCTGGGACGCAGCATAGGCCTCGGCCTGGCCAAAGAGGCGCAGGGCCTCCTGGAATTTGGGCAGAGTCGCCTGGGCGGTCTGCAGCGTCTGCGGCTCCTGCTCTTTCACGGCACTCTGATAGAGGCTGTACGCGTGCCAGAAGTTGAGCTGGCTGCGCATGTTGGAGCCGAGATCCGGTAGCTGCTTCGCCGCCGCGATCCCCGTGATGGCGTAGTCGTACCGATTCTTCTGGACGCCGTTGGCGTAGGCGTCGGCGAAGATGAGGCGCGCCGCCACGTCGGCCTGATCACTGTCACCGGCCACGGCCTGGCGGAGGACGGTCACGGCATCCTGCATCCGCCCCGCCTGGATGAGCCAGTTCCCCTGACGCAGGCTTACGTTGGGATAGGACGGGTTGATCTCCTTCACCCGGTCGAGGGCCGAGATGGCCTCGTCCAGACGGCCACTGCGCTGCAGGGCGTCCGCATAGATGGACCAGAGGGCGTCTTCCTGGGAGTGGGTCTCGAGAGCCCGCTCCGCCATGCTGATGGCGTTGTCCAGATCATCGAGCTGAACGTACGCGGCAATGATGTTGCGCAGATGGCCCACGGGGGTCTCGGGGCCCTTGACCGCAAAGACCTTCTCGTAGGCCTCGATGGCCTTGCGGAAGTACTCCACAGCCTCGGGGGCAACGCCGCCGCTGTTCTCGGCACCGACGCCGCTGGTCTGCTGGATCTCAAGGGCCGCGCTGAACGCGAAGCCACCATACTGCTCCCACAGGTCCGCATTCTCGGGATCGACGTCGAGTCCCACCTGGATGAACTGCATGGCGCCCACGGGATCGCCGGCCTGAGCCAGGTCATAGGCGATCTTCATGCGGACACCGGCGTTCGAGGGGTTGAGCTCCAGGTACTGACCATAGTACTCACGAGCCTGGTCGTCCTGGCCCTCGGCAGCCGAGATGTACCCGGCGAGCTGCAGCGCGCCCTCATGGAACTGATTCATCTCCAGGACCCGCTCGAGCTCCTCGAGGGCCTCGGGGTAGCGGTCGGCATCGTAGAGGATCCGGGCCCGCTGGTACCGGGTGCCCACGGCGTTGGGATTCAGCTCGAGGGCTGAGTCGCAGTTTCTCAGCGCGTTCTCCCACTGCTGGCTCTGGGCGTACTCGACGCAGAACTGGGCGAACCGGATCTGCTGAACGTAGCGATCGAACTGGTCGAACATCACCTGCGCGGCGACCTCCTCCTGCTTCCGCGCGCCCTCGGTCTGCTCGATCTTGAACTCCTCGCCGCCGGCGATGTCCCAGAAGGACGCGTTGACGACGAATTGATTGTCAGCCACCTCGGTGTACGAGGCACACAGCGCGACCTGGGCGTCGATCTGGGATGCGAGCTGGCGCGTCCGGATGCAGTCAAGCTCATCCATCTTCATCTTGAACCGCTTGAGGTTCTGCTCGATCTCCTTCTTCTCGATCGCCTGGTGCGTGGCGAGGGTGTTGATGAGCTCACGTAGCTCCTTCGCCGCGTCCTTCCCGAAGTCGTCGTTGGCCCCCTCGAGGGGCTCAAAATCCGGGATCAGGACGCGGAAGCGCCCCATCTCCTGGGCCTGGGAACCTGCGGGCCCAAGCACCAGGGCTGCAAGAAGCAACGTGAGCACGAACTTCGTCCTTCGGACCATGGGTCTGGTCTCCCCGGGGTCTCCCCCTCTGTTTTCCGCCGGTGGCGGGCTGCCCGGACCGGTACCGGACGTCTCGTTCAACTACTAAACCTGCACCACGCCCCAGGGTCCGCGCCCCTCGCACCCCGGGGAACAAAGTTCGCAAGTTATTCAACGATCCGTGAGCAGGTCAACGGGGACCGCAGAATTGGATGACGTCCCCGGTGACCTATACCGTGGTCCGGCCCTGCTCTTACACGGTGCTGCGCCCTCCCGGTCCGAACGGCCCGTCCCGCGCTTCGATGGCCGCACGCACGTCTTCGGGAATCCGCGTGGCCCGCTCCGCTTCGTAGTCGTACATGACCTGAACGGTCCGACCGGTTTGCACGACCTCGTCGTCCTCCGCTCGGACCTCGTATTCCATCTCGAAGTGCTTCTTGCCCAACCGAGTCACTCGGACGCCGACGGAGAGCGTCTGCGGCCAGAAGACCCGACGGTGCCAACGAAGCTGGGCTTCCGCCAGGATGTAGTCTACGTCCTCGGGCCCCGGCCGTCCTCCCACCTCCCTCCAGTAAGCGGCCCGGGCCTCCTCGAAATACATGAGGGCCTCGGAGTGGTGGGCGTGACCCCCGGCGTCGATGTCGCGGAAGCGGACCGCGACGGGATGGCGGAAAGCGAAGGACAAAGGGGGCTCCCGGTGAAGTGGATTCTGGTGCTCCTCGGCACCATTCTCCGTGACCGTAGGCCGCCGGGAAAGGGGGCCGCGGCGGAGCGGTCGCCGATACGACTTCGGAGAAGACGGAGGGAGGCTCGACACGCAGGAGCGCCGGCGCCTTCG
>JARRLD010000376.1:0-7282 GCA_037387345.1 Gemmatimonadota bacterium | reverse complement strand
CCTCTCGAAGGCGCCGGCGCTCGCGTCCGTCCTGGGAGGGTGGTGGCGGCTCAGTTCCGGATGAGCCGCACGCCTCCCGATCCCGTGTCGATGCGGATCTCACCCCGACCATCGCCGATGGCACCCCGCAGGAGATCCCGTCTCATGGAGCGCACCTGGACGGGGAAGTCCGTCTCGATGCCGCCGCTCCCGGTTTCGATCTCCACCTGCCCCCCGAAGTCGCCGGGCGCACGGATGGTGACCGAGCCCGAGCCCGTATCCACCTCCAGTCGTTCCACGTCCAAAAGGAGCGTCAGATCGACGGACCCGCTACCCGTGTCCACCTCCACCTCCGGGGCGGAAACCTCGTCGAGCTCGATGGAGCCGGATCCTGTGTCCACCCTGAGGAAACCCGCGCGGATGCCGCCACCACGCACGCCCCCGGAGCCCGTGTCCAGGTCCACCACGTCACCGCGTACGCCCTCGATGGTCACCGAGCCCGATCCGGTATCCACCCTGACGTCGCCCTCCACTCCCGAGACGGAGGTTCGGCCCGAGCCGGTATCGACGATCACCGGCCCCCCCACGTTGGAGACGTCGACCGACCCCGAACCGGTGTCGACGGTCAACGAACCCGTTACGTCGTCCACGACCACCGAGCCCGACCCCGTATCCAGGTCGATGTTGCCCGAGATTCCCCTGACCTCCGAATCTCCCACCGCGAGGTAGAGGGTGAAATCCCTGCCCGGCGGGAGCTCGATCCTCAGGTCCGCCCATGCTTCCATCCCGCTGCCGGATCCGCGGATCTCCACCCGGTCCCCGCCCCGGCCCCGATCACCGAAGAAGGTGCCGTCTTGCCGCACACGAACCGTGGTCCGTGAGCCGCGTCCCATCTCCGAGTACACGATCTGGTCGTCCGGATAGAGGATGCGGAGGGCCTCCCTGCCCTGCACGGTCCCCACCTCCACACCGAGACGGGCCGCGTCGGCGCCACCCCGGGTGACCCGGACGACGACTTCGGATCCGCTTCCGCGCACGATGTCCACCTGGCCGGCGAGGTTGTAGATCGCGACATCGTCTCCGCTGATCCGATAGGATTCCTGCGCCTGCGCACGCGATACCACTGCCATCAGGGCTACCGCCGTCAGCCCCGTCAACACGCTCCTTCTCATCACTCCTCCTCCCCGGCTGCCCGCCGGAGCATTTGTGGCTCGGCGCATCCGCGCCTCCGTCGGTTTCATTATCGACCTGCCTCGCGCAGGGTGATCTCGCCATCGAACACCTGCACTTCCACCTCGGCCCTTCCGTCGCCCAGCGTGAACCGCATGGCGCCGCCGCCGTAGTAGCCCTGCAACAGGACCGGGAAGTCGGAGGTGAACTCACCGTCGAAGGTGGCAACGTTCACCTCAGCCCCCACGTCCCGCGGCAGCACCAGGACGGCATCCCCGTCGTGCACCGAGAACGAATAGGTCCCGCCGGCAACCATCGGGCCCTCGAAGTAGAGGTCCCCGTCGAGGGTCTGGGCCCGGAGGGACGACGACACGACGTTCTCCAGGATGATGTCGTCGCTTCCGCTCTCCACCTCCACGGCACCGTTGACGTCTCGCAGGCGCACCCGCTCCCCCCGGGAGAGGGCCGACACATGTCCCCGCACGCCCATCACCTCGATCTCCCCCTCCTGGGAGAGGAGATCGACCCTGCCCTCGACGTCCCGGAGCCGGATATCGCCGGATACGTTCCTGACCGTGATTCCTCCACGCAGGCCGGAGGCCGTCACGTCCAACGTGTTTCCCTGGATCTCGACTTCGACCCATGCCGGCAGACGGACGCGCGCGCGCACATCCAGCCCGCGGGACTTGGGGTCGCCCGGCACCACGCGTACCCGGTTGCCGGAACGGGAGACGCGCAGCCCGGCGGGCTCTCCCGCCACCTCCATTCCCGACCGTCCCCATGCCTCCAGGACGATCTCGCCGGAGAGGCGGGCCACCTCGACGCGATCGCCCCGACGAAGCTCCACCGTCGTGTCGGGAGCGGCGTAAGCCGCCGAGAGCATCCACCAGGCCAGAATCGCCGTCTTCATGTCAGCTGATCCACTCCATGAGGTCCCTGGTCTCCCGGAGGTAGTCGACCTTCTCTCGATACGTGGCCTCCAGATGGCGCCTGAGGAAGGCGTTGCCCGGATCCACGGCCAGGGCGTGTCGGGAGTCCTCGATGGCCCGCTCGATGACCTGGAGGTTCTTTTCCAGGATGCGAAGGGTCGTCGGATCGAGGCGTTCCTTGGCCTCGCCCAGCACGCTCTCCAGGGCGCTCAGCTCCTGGGCCAGATCCGGCGGCGGGTCGGCGACGTCGGCGACCATGGAGACCGGCGCGTCTCGCGTCGGCGCCGGGGAGCCGATGTCTCTCGCGGCGATTCCTGGCCCGGCGGTCCAGGTCAGCGCCGCTGACACCACGGTCAGGACCACCGCAGCGGCCGCCATCTGGGGAACCGTGAGGAACAGTCCTCGGGCTGCCGAAGGGCCTTTCCTTCCTCGTCTCGGTCCGGTGGGCAGCTGGATGACCTCGGTGCGGGAGCGCGCCCCCGCCCTTCCGATCACCGCGGCGATGCCGGGCCACAGATCCCGAGGGGGCAGCGGGCTGTCCAATCGACCCGCGGCGTCCCTGATTTCCTGAAGGTCCGCGAGAATGGTCCGGCAGGTGCCGCACTCTGCGAGATGCGCCTCCAACTCCCGCCTGGCCCCGTCGTTCAAGCCGCCGTCCAGGAGCTCGGACAGCATGTCCGTCCATCGTGTATGGTCTCTTGTGCTCATGCGTTCAACGTCCTTCGAAGCAGCATGCGGGCCCGGTGAAGCTGGGACTTCGACGTCCCGACCGAGATGCCCACCATGTCCGCGATCTCCTCGTGCCCGTACCCCTCCACGTCGAAGAGGACGAAGACCTGCTTGGCGCCCTCTGGCAGCTCCCCGATGGCTACCTCCAGATCCATGGCGGCCGCGGAGCTCCGTCGCTTCGGCGCGGCCATCCTCCCCAGGATGCCTTCTCCTGCCACCCGCTTCGACTCCCTGCGCCGGAGCGTTTGCCGGCGCGACAGGATGTGGTTCACCGCGAGCCGGTGGAGCCACGTCCCGAACCGGGCATCCCCCCTGAAGGTGCCGAGCTTCTCCCACGCCCGGATGAACACCTCCTGCGTGAGGTCGTCAGCGACCTGGTCGTCCACCATCCGGCGCGCGAGCCCGTGGATCCTTCCCACGTGCCCGCGATACAATCGTTCGAAGGCCTCGTGGTCCCCGTTCGCCGCCTTTCGGACGTCCGTTTCTTCCGCGTGCGCCTCTATCAAAGGACCTGGGGTGGAGTTGGCCCATCTTCTCGTGCGATCTTCATCCGAACCGTTGGACGGGCTGGGCCCCGTACCGGTTGGAATGGTCGCGTCGGAACGAGCCCGTTCTCCACCATGCCGGACCATGGCTTGACTTACAAGAGGAGCGATGCGATGCAGCGCGAGACCTGCGAGATCATCGCCCACCGCGGCTACAGCGCCCGGGCTCCGGAAAACACGCGCGCTGCGCTGCGGGCGGCCGCCGTGGCCGGTGCGGACGCGGTGGAGTTCGATCTGCGCGTCGCGGCCTGCGGCACTCCCGTCCTCTTCCACGACGGCATGCTCAGCCGCACGACCGATGGCGTGGGGCCGGTCCGGCGTCGGACCCTGGCCCAGCTCAAGGCTCTGGACGCGGGCCGATGGTTCTCGCCGGAGTTTGCGGGAGAGACCATTCCCTCGCTTGCCGAGGCGCTGGGGACCCTGGCCCCTCTGACGGTTCGTGTCTACGCGGAGGTGAAGGAGTTTCGCGAGCTGGAGGACCTCGACCGGATGGTGTCCCTCGTCCAGGACGTGCGGATGCTCGACAGGGTGGTGTTCATTTCCTTGAACTGGACCGTCCTGGAACGCCTGCGGGGACATGACCCCGAGCTCGCTCTCGGCTACGTCGTGAACGACGCCGGCGATGTCGAGGGATCTCGTTCTGAACGACCCCGGGTTGATGGAGAGGGCAGGGCGGCAGGGGACGGAGGTCGCCGTGTGGACCGTGGACGAGCCCGCCCAGGCATCTCGCCTGTGGGATCTGGGGGTCCGCCGTGTCACGACGAACCAGGTCGAGCGACTGGTGGCGTGGCGGGATTCGGCCCTGGACACCCAGGAGGGGGACCGGAAAGGGGAGTAGCCCGCGCCTACCGGAGTCCGGTCTGGTCCTCCCCGAATCGGAGGCGCAGCGCCCTCTTGTCGGGCTTTCCGGTGGCCGTCCGGGGAAGGGAGTCCACCAGCACCACCTCGTCGGGGATCCACCACCTGGGAAAACGACCCTCCAGGCTCGACAGGAGCGTCGGAGCATCGATGGTGGCATCTGATCGCGGTACGACGCACGCACAGGGACGCTCCTGCCAACGGGGATGGGGGACCGCCACCACCACGGCCTCCGCCACGTCCGGATGGTCCATGAGAGCGTGCTCCAGCTGGACGCTGGAGATCCACTCCCCCCCGCTCCGAATGAGATCCTTGGTCCGATCCACGAGTCGGACGTACCCGCGGGCGTCCATGGTCGCCACGTCGCCCGTCCTGAGCCACCCGTCCCGGAACGAGCCGTCCTCACGGCTCCGGAAGTAGCCGGCCGTCACCCAGGGCCCCCGGACTTCGAGCTCGCCAGCGGTTGCCCCGTCGCGGGGAACCGCGGCTCCTTCGCCGTCCACCACCCGGGCCTCCACGAGAGGGAGGGGCGTTCCCTGGCTGGTCCGGACCGGGAGCAGCTCCTTGGGCGACCAATCCGTCATGTCTCCCCGGGGATGGGTGACGCAGCCCACCGGGCGGGGGGGTTGGCGCCCCTCCTGAGTGGATGCGCAGGCCGGGCAGGAGGGTCTGCTGGCGGGCCCTCAGGATCTCGAGCACATCCATCCACACGGTGGGCACCCCGGCCGCGAACGACACCTCTTCCGACACCAGAAGATCCACGAGCCGTTCCGGGCCGGGTCGCGGTCCCGGAAGAACGAGGGTGGCCCCGACCATGGCCGCGGCAAACGGAAGTCCCCATGCGTTCGCGTGGAACATGGGTACGGCCGGGAGGATCACCTCGGCCTCACCGAGCCCAAATCCGTCGGGCAGACAGATGCCCAGGGTATGGAGCACGAGGGCACGGTGGGAATAGAGCACGCCCTTCGGATCCCCCGTGGTGCCCGAGGTATAGCAGAGCGCCGCCGCCCGATCCTCGTCCAGCGCCGGCGGCGGCGGCGCAGGATCGCCCCTCGCCACCAGGTCCTCGTACGCCCGCCATCCTCCCTCCGCCTCTTCGTCGAGGACGACCCAAACCTCCAGGGCCGGGAGCTCGGAGGAGATCTCCTCCACGAGGGGGATAAACTCCGGGTCGACGAAGACCACGCGGGCCTCGGCATGGCGGAGGATCCGGACGATCTGCTCATGCACCAGCCGGGCGTTGATCGTGAGGAGCACGGTTCCAGCGGCGGGCACGGCAAAATACAGCTCGAGATGGCGTTGGTGATTCCAGGCGAGGGATGCGACACGGTCTCCGGGCTCGAGCCCGAGCTCGGTCAGCGTCGACGCCACGGACCAGGCACGCTCCCGGACGGTTGCCCACCCCGCCCGAACCAGCCCGTGGGTGGACCACGTCCGGACTTCCTTCTCGGGAAACAGCATCGCCGCCCGGTCGAGGAACGACGGAACCGTGAGGGGGACGGACATCATACCTCCCTTCACGGTCGGGCCTCCGCCTCGTCTCCCTCGCCGGCCACCGGCAGGATCAGCCGGAAGGAGGCGCCCTCCCCGGGGCGGGATTCCACGTCCACCGTGCCACCATGCGCTTCGGCGATACCCGAAACGATGGCGAGACCGAGCCCCGATCCCGTCCGATCGTGACGGCTCGCCTGCCAGAACCGGTCGAAGAGGTGCTCCATGGCCGGCAGGTCCAATCCCGGTCCGTTGTCGGACACGGCCAGCTCCACGCGCTCCCCGTCCAGGCTCCGGGCCGACAGAATCACCCGTCCGCCGGTCGGGGTGAACTTCAGCGCGTTCTCCATGAGGTTCGACAGAGCCTGTAGCACGCGGTCCCGATCGGCGAGGACGCGGGAGGCGTCAGGGCGCACGTCCATGAGGAGGCGGATCCCCTTCTCCGCGGCCTGGGGCGCGAAGATCTCCCGGATCTCCTCCAGGATCTCGGCGGGGCTTTCCGCGGCCGAGCGGACGACGAGCGCGCCCGCTTCGATACGCGACACGTCCAGGAGGTCTTCGATGAGCCCGCTCATCCTCTGTGCGGACCGTTGGATGATCCTGGCCTGTTTCTTCTTTTCTTCGTCCCTCAGCGGGAGGTCGAGCAGGAGCTCAGCCGAACCCTTCACCACACCGAGGGGATTCCGAAGGTCGTGGGAAACCACGGAGACCACCTCTTCCCGAACGCGAACGGCGCGCTGGAGGGCCTCCTCCTTCTGCCTGATCTCGGTCATGTCGGTGAACGTCAATACCCCGCCGCGGAGCTCGAGGCCATCCACCAGCGGACGCAGGGACCACTGGACCGCAAGGGGGCTGCCGTCCTTGCGCCACAGAACCTCGTCGGCGGCCGAGCGGGCTTCCCCTCCCACGGCCAGCGTCTGCATGATGGGACAGTCCCTCTTGCGACAGGGCTCGCCGTCCGGCCTCGTGTGGTGCAGCGTGTCGTGGAAATCCTTCCCCACCAACTCCCGCTCCCTGTACCCGAGCAGCTCGACTCCGGCTCGATTCAGGGTCGTGCACCGTCCTTCGAGGTCGAAGCCCAGGACCCCGTCGCCGGTCGCGCCCAGCAGGGCTTCGTACTCCCGCCGGGCGTTCACGGCGTCGCGTCTCCGCTGATGGGCCTCGACCGTGAGAGTGCGCATCATCCATCCGATGACGGCCATGATGAACGTGGCGACCAGGCCCACGAGGAGCAGGCCCACGGCGCCCCAGGTCTGCCATTCCCGGTAGCGCGCCACCTCCCGACGCCCCGAGGCGACCTCCTGCTGGATCACGCTGTCCAGCTGGAGGGTCATGGTCTGCAGCTCGGCATGTTGGGCCTGCTCCTGCTCGACGGCGTCGAGCACGTAGTCCGGAGGCACCGAGAGGTCGAAGGCCTCCATCTTGCCGAGGCTGTCGAACACCTCCTGGTGGCCCCGGTGCCAGAGCTCGGAGAAGGTGGACAGTCGGGTCAGCCGATCGAGAATCTCCAGGGCGTCGGTTCGCTCGAAGACCCTGCTGACCTCGACGTTGTCCAGGAGCTGGTTGAGCTCCCCGTTCACT
>JARRLD010000375.1:0-6519 GCA_037387345.1 Gemmatimonadota bacterium | reverse complement strand
TCAGGACCCAGGTGGGTCTGCATCGAGGGGCGAAACCACCCGATTGGACGGCACTAGCTGCCGATCCGGGAGTCACCAGCGAGATTCGTCAGATCCGGATCAGCTCGAACGTGCGGATCAGCCTGCTATGGCGCCTTCGGGAGAGTCATGGCGCCCTTCTTACCGCACTGGCCTCTCAGCAGTGAAGGTGGGGGCTCTCTAACAAGAACCGCGCGGGGTCTTCCGGAGGCTGTTTGACTTGAGTCGAGCGCCTGTCGATTGGGCTACGTGGCGTGAACGATACTGCTCCTCGTACTCGACCGGAGGGACGTCACCGATCGGAGTGAGCAAGCGGTGGTTGTTGAACCACCAGACCCATTCGAGGGTGGCGAGTTCGACGTCCTTGAAGCCGCCCCACCGGGCGCGACGCTCGATGAGCTCCGTTTTGTAGAGATCTTCGACCGTGCCCTCGGTGCTCAGGAGATCAAGGCCAGATCTACCCCATCGTCATAATGGCCAAGGAGACGGCAGCCCTACTCGGTCTTCAACGCCCTCATGGGATCCACTCCCGCAGCACGCCGGGCG
This sequence comes from Gemmatimonadota bacterium, assembly GCA_037387345.1. Classification (GTDB taxonomy): domain Bacteria; phylum Gemmatimonadota; class Gemmatimonadetes; order Longimicrobiales; family Gaopeijiaceae; genus SZUA-318. Next base: position 5,955 of record JARRLD010000375.1, on the reverse strand, counting down.
GGCAGGTACACCGCGACGGCCGCCACCGCCACCAAAATGAGTGGCACCCCGACGAACGCCACCGGATCCAGTGAGCTGACGTTATAGAGCAGGCTCGTCACCAGCTGTGAGGCTCCGGCAGCGCCGGCCAGTCCCAGGACCGTTCCCAGGAGCGCAAGCCTCATGCCTTCGCCCACGACCTGTCTTAGCACCGTGGCCCTGTCGGCGCCGAGGGCCACCCGGATGCCGAGCTCCCGGCCCCGTTGCGCCACGGAGTACGCCATGACGCCGTAGATCCCCACGGCCGCCAGGACGAGCCCCAGGATGCCGAAGAGGCCCAGCACCGAGCCGCCCAGGCGGGCCGGCATGAGGGCGATTCCCATGTGGTTCTCCATCGTGCGCACGTCGAACACCGGCATGTCCGGGTCCGCATTACGGATGATCCTCCGGACGCTCTGCAGGACCGAGGCCGGATTGGCGGACGTCCGTGCCATGAGCGTCACGCCCGTGGAGAAGAGCTCCCGGTTGGGGAGCCACATGAACTCCGCCGGCTCCTCGCCCAGCGTGCGGTACTTGCCCGTCTCCATCACGCCGATGACCTCGCGGTCCGCACCGGCGGCATGGACGACCTTCCCCACGGCAGACTCGCCGGGCCAGAACCGGTCGGCGAAGCGCTTGTTCACGATGACGACGGCAGGGCCCGCCTCGTCGTCCTGGCGGGTGAAGGTGCGCCCGGCCAGGAGCTCCGTCCCCATGGCCTCGAGATAGCCCTCGGTCACCTGGTGGTACATGATGCTCCGACGCTCGCCCTCGGTGAACTCGTACCCGGGGATCGACACGCTCCGGTCGCTCCCGCCCAGACCCAGCGGCGCCTGGTCCGTGAGCCCCGCCGCTCTCACCTCGGGAAGGGCCCGCGTCTCCTCGAGGACGCGGTCGAGGAATGCCCTGGACCGGACCTCATCGTATCCCTGCAGCCCTGGATCGAAGGACGCCATGGCCAGCCCCGCGGGGTCGTCGAAGCCGGGATCGATCTGCGTGGCGCCCTGCAGGCTACGGAGGAAAAGCCCCGAGCTGACGAGAAGGAGGAGGGAGAGCGCCATCTGGAGCACCACGAGCGTGCTGCTGACCCGGGAGCGCGACCGAACGCCGCCGGCGTCGCCCTTCACGGCCGAGACGGTGTCGAGCTTCGCGGCCTGCAGCGCAGGCGCCAGCCCGAAGAGGAACCCGGCACCGAGGGAGATCACCACCGTGAAGAGAAGCACGGAGTCGTCAAGCACCAGGTGGAAGTCCCACGGTCCGTCCATGGGTGGCCGCACGTTCCCCAGGATGCGGATGGTCACCCGGGCCAGCCCGATGCCCGCCGCGCCGGCCAGCAGGCTGAAGACCACGCTCTCCGTGAGGAGCTGCTGGACGATGCGCCTCCCCCCGGCCCCCAGGCTCAACCGGATCCCCATCTCGCGGCGCCGCTCCCGGGCCCTGGCGAGGAACAGATTCGCCACGTTCACGCAGGCGATGAGGAGGAGTAGCGCCACCACCGCCATCATGACCGCGCTCATCCCCACCTGGGCGTTCCGGAAGATGGGATGGATCCCGACCTCGGTCTGGAGGACCAGCGCGTGTCCGAGCTGGGTGTCGTAGTCGTCGGGGTACTCCTCCCGGAGCTGCGCCAGCACGGCGTCCAGCCGCTCCTCGGCCTGAGCCATCGTGGTGCCGTCCCGCAGGCGGCCGATGGCGTTCATCCAGTTGCTCCCGCGGGCCTCGATGAGGTCGTACCCGGGCTGGATCTCGCGCTGCATCATGATGGGCACGTACAGCGGGATGTCGGCGAAGTTGTAAGGACCCCTGAAGCCCGACGGTGCGACCCCAACGACCTCGAATGTGTACCCGTTGAGGTTGAGGGTGCGGCCCACGATGTCTCGGCTCCCCCCGAACCGCGTGAGCCAGAAGCCGTGCCCGAGGACGACCACGGGATGGGCTCCCGGACCGACGTCCTCCTCCCCGGGAATGAAGCTCCGCCCCAGGACAGGCTGCACGCCGTAGGTCTGGAAGAAGCTGGCGCTGACCAGCAGGCCCAGGACACGCTCGCTGCGGCCGTCCACCGAAAGGGACATGGGCGCGAAGTAGTGCGCGGCTACGCTCTCGAAGACGTCGGACGTCCGGTCCCGGATGTCCTGGTAGTGGGGGATGGACACCGAGCCATAGTCCATGCCCGGCCACTTCCGGTAGATCTGGACCAGCTCCTCGGGGTGCGATGCGCCGCCCAGGGGCCGCAGCAGGATGCTGCGCACCGCCGAGAACGTGGCGGCATTGAGACCGATGCCCAGCGCCAGCGTCATCACGGCCGCCACCGTGAAGACGGGACTCTTCACCAGCATGCGCAGGCTGTACCGGATATCCCGGAGGATGTCGCTCATCACGTCCACCCATCTTCCTGGGGACCGAGGTCGCGGAGGTACGCGTCTACCGAGCACCTACGGGGCCCGGGTTCGGGGAGGTTTCAGGAGGACGCGGCCCGGCGCCGCCTGAGCGGCCAGGTCGTATCCAGCAGGGAGGCGCTGGTTCGAGTCTCGAGGGCACACGGCAAGCACCTCCGTCTCACTTTAGATACATATGTGTATATCTCACGTCGATAATCGGTTGGAGGTCATTTGGATCTCTTTGCTGCCGGCGGACGTACCGCCGCCGCGGGCTACGGGGGAGAATGGGAGGATGAACGGACCAATGAATATCTCGAACACGTCTCATATCAATGGACACAAGTGACTATACAATAATCAGTTAGTATAATGATAAGGGGGCGCGCCGTCTGGCCGCCCGGCCTGGGGAGGACCGCGCACAGTCCGGCTTGGCGACGTGGACCGCTGCTGCCCCAGCTGCTCCGCGGTGCACGGCGACTACCACCTGGGTGCGGGAAACGCTGACCATGTGGCTACGATCGGGCGGGCAAGGCCCGGATGCTGTCGGATCGGAGCTGTCGCCCCAAGAGCGTTGGGCTCCGTCAACCATCGCCATCGCACGTCCCAAACCTCCTTGCGTCCCTCGCGTCCCCTGCCCACCGTGTAAACTGGGGGTAGCTCCCGGAGGTTCCGGGCGCGGATGTCCAACAACCCATGTGGCGTGAGGTGTGAGTGATGCAAACCCCGGTTGAGCGTCGTCGCCTCGGGTCTGTGACACAGAAGACCCTGGTATCCCTGATCCTGGTGTGTGGTGGACTCGTCGGCTGTGGCGGTGGCGGCCTGACCGAAGCCGACGTTTTGTCGCGACTCGAGGCAGCTGGCCTGACGGTGGAGAGGCTGGACGAAAACCTGCTCACGAACGCGCAGCGCCAGAGGATCGAGCACCCGATGGAGACCGTGTATTCGGTCCAGGTCTCCGATGGTGAGGGGAATGGTCAGGCGATGACCTTCATCCAGTTCGACAGGGACTTCATGGCTGAGTCCGCCGGGTACGAGGGTGTGCCTGGCCCGCACTGCAGTAGTTCGCATAGGAGATCCGCGAGGAGTCTCGCTTCCGTCTTCAGGGTGACGGCCTCGGATTTCGGACGATTGTCATGCTGCTACGAGCGCATTGAAACGGGCCTGGCCAGCACGATACGCTGCGCCGGCCCTCGTACCGGCCTCCGGGGCTCGATCGTGGGGTGCCGTTCCGGTGGCACGTGGCCCGGACGGGACCCTGGTTCGTGCACAGGACGCGGAGAGGGACGGGGAGTACCGATGCCCCGGATGCGGGGGCCTGGTCGTGCTCCGACGCGGCACGCGGCGAAGGGCCCACTTCGCGCACCGAGACGAGAGCTGCGCTCCGGACAGCGCCCTCCATCGGGCGGGCAAAGCCTGGATCTTGGGGGTGATCCGGGACTGGAAGGCCGGCGTCGGTCCACGCCCCAGCATCGCCCGGCCCTGCCCACGGTTCGGCTGCGAGGGTGGGGTCGTCCAGGACATTCCCGACGACGTGACCCACGCAAAGAGCGAGGTTCGGCTTCCTTCCGGCCTCGTCGGTGACGTGGTGCTGTACCGCGAGGCGGAGCCGGCGGTCGTGATCGAGCTGCTGGTCAAGAGCAGGGTCTCGCCCGAGAAGGCCGCGCGCTTCCGCCTACCCTGGGTGGAGCTGCTCGCCGCCGAGGTCCTCGACCGTCCGTACTGGTGGGTGGCCGTTCAGGACGGGCTGCGCCCGTTCATCTGTCCGGCCTGCTCCCGCGGGGACGCCGAGCGCGTGGCCGAGCTCGAGCGGATCCGGGAGAAGGCAGGGGAGCTGGCCAGCGAGATGGGCCTGGAGGTATCGCCCAATCCGCTGTATCACCCGGTGCCCCATGTCTGCTGGCGCTGCGCGGCCGACATCGTCGTGTACGCCTGGCCGGGCAGCGGATTCCACTCCGTCGAGCGCCCGCCGGATCCGATCCCCGCGTCCGTCAGGCACTGCGCGACGGAGGGCGCCGGCGACTACTGGGCAAACTGCTGCACCAGGTGCTCCGCGGTGCAGGGCGACTACCACCTGGGCGCGGGAAACGCTGACTATGGAGTGGTCCGGGAGATCCTTCATGGCCCTTCCTTCCAGGGCCCGCCATAGACCAAGCTCGCCGCCGTCGGCGCGGGTCGCCATCCTGCGGACGGCGGGACGTCAGGGTGATCCCGGCCCCACCCTTCGCTGGTAGACCGTCACCCGCGCGTCCACCTCGTCCTTCTCGTCCGACATGAGCAGGGTACCTCCGGGCGCGAACTCCAGGCCCTCGGGTCGCGGGTGGCGTTCCTTGGAGAGCCGGAACAGGCTCACGACCCCGCCTTCGGCCGTGACCTCCAGGATCTGCTCCTGCCGGGCGGCGAGGAGGACGATGTGTCCTGTTTCGGGCTCGATGGCGACCGCGGACGGGCTGAAGTTCCTGCTGCCGCCCGCGTCCCTGATCCGGTCCTGGGGGATGCGTAGCGGCGCGAGGGCGCCCCGGGCGGGGTCCAGGGGCAACCGATGAACCACCACGTAGCCTTCGTCCGGAGCAACTTCCTTGCACGCCACGAGCAGGGACTCATCCGAGCTGTCGTGGGTGAGCCCCTCGACCTCACAGTGATCGCCCACTCCGATATCCGTCTCCAGGTACGGCACGGAGGACCCGACGGCGCCTTCCCGGAACTCGTAGAGCATCCCGGTCGACGTGACGAGAAAGAACCGATCCCCCACCACGGCGATGCCCTCGAAGTCCCCCCTCACCGCCGGATCGCCCAGGCTGAACCCCCTGGTGACCGGAGATCTCGTCCAGGCGACCGGGCATGTCGAAGCTGAGGTCGACTCGGTCCAGGTCGTAGCGGTCCGGCAGGGTCTGCGGCTGGGCCGATGTGCATGCCGGAGCCAGAGCCACGCCGAGGGCGGCGAGGCACGGCCGGAGGCGGCGCGCGCTCCTCATCGGAACCGGAAGAGCACGCCGACCTCCGGCGCCCAATCGGTGGCCTTCTTGGTGACGCCGAATGCGCTGTTGAGCCTCAGCACCACGCTCGGCAGCAGGCTCAGCTGGAGGTCCCCGATGAGCTCGACCTCGTCGTCCGTCCCTTCGGCGCCGGCGTACACGTGCACGCGATCCGTGAGCCGCCGCTCATATTCCACGGCGTATTCCCCGACCTCGAGGGCATCCGAATACGCGATGGCCGCGCGGAACGTGAGGGTTCCCCAGGGATGGGAGCGGACATAGCCGGTTCCGAGCTTGAACTCCCAGGTCGGGGTGCCGATGAGCTTCTTCTTCCTCTGGATGGGGAACACCGTCTCGAAGTAGCTGAAGACCCCGCCACGATCCGCCGTCTGTGGCTGCCACATGTACCGAACCTGGCCCTCCACGTCCCCGAGGCCCGACTGCTCCAGCACCGGCGGGAAGTCCGAAGGATCCGAGGGACCTTTTTCCTGCCGGGCCGTGATGACCGCTGCCTCGAGCTCCACGGCCAGCCGGTCCGAAACCCCATATCCCACAAACAGGAGCCCCTCCTTCGCCCGGTATTTCCC
>JARRLD010000374.1:0-4092 GCA_037387345.1 Gemmatimonadota bacterium | reverse complement strand
GGTCAGGGACTTCCCCGCCCCCGTGGGCATGACGGCGATGCAGTCGCGTCCGGCCAGCACCGCGTCGATGACCTCCCGCTGGCCGGGACGGAACGTCTCGAAGCCGAAGACGTCTTGGAGCACGGCAAACACGTCGGGCACATCGGTCATGCGGGGCAAGCTAACACGAGGGGCAGGGACTTCGGCATGCCCCTTCGGGGATGTCCTTCCTGTCAGCTCGGTGCAGGGCTCGTCAGTATCTCCAGCTGGTGACGTCCGCTCCTTCCGGAGCCGTTCGGAGGATGCGGTCCCTCATAAGGGGCAGCACGCGTTGATAGGAGGTCTGTCCCGGGACCTCCGCCTCGCCCGAATAGCAGTGGGGCGCCCGCTCTCCCCAATCGAACCACCCGTCGTAGTACGGATCCGAGGTGCTCTCGAGGAACTGCTCCAGCAGGCGAGCGGCCTCCTCCAGAAAGTAGGTGTCCATGTCGCCCGCGTAGATGTGCAGCTTCCCCACCAGCTTCGGCCCCAGCGTCTCCCAGTCGCGCTCCAGGATGTATCGGAGGTCGTAATTCTCCCTCCAGTACTCGGCGACCTCGTGGTCGATGACGCCTGTCCACTTGTCGTACAAGAGGTGGGGATAGCCGTCGTCACCCACCGGGCCGTAGACGCTCATGAAGATGTCCATCTGGTCTCCCGACCGCCCCCGGGATCCCAGGACCGCCTCCAGATGGCTGGCGTCCCGTTGGTCCATCACCACCTGATCGTCCGTGCCGCGCATCCAGGGACGCACGGGGGTGTGCTTCCAGGGGCTCGCGCCATCACCGGGATAGAAGGCGTTCGCGTCCTCGTAGATGTTGACGAGCTGGAAGTAGCGGAAGTCCACCGGATCCGGGCAGAACGTCCACGTGCCGTTGAACAGGTCCGGATAGAACACCTGCCACGCCAGGGATTCCCATCCTCCGGTGGAGCCGCCTGACAGCGTACGCGCCCAGGGCTCCCCGATGCCACGGAACTGCTCCTCCACCCGGGGCAAGAGCTCCTGGGTGAGGGCATCGCCATACGGGCCGTTGTTCGCCGAGTTCACGGCATAGGAGTCGTCGTAGAAGGGGGTGGGATGCTGCAGGAAGACGAGGAGGAAACGCCCCAGCCGTCCGGAAACCCAGTCCTGGTAGAAGCGGTACTGCCCTTCGGCTCGGGCGCGGGCGCCCCCGCTGAGGGACGGGTCCGGGGGCGTCTCGGAGAACCCGCCGAAGGTGGCCGGGAAGTGGCCTTGCCAGTACACCACGGGATAGCGGGCCTCGGGATGCACGTCGAATCCCTCGGGCAGGACCACCACCGCCCCCAGGTGAATATCCGTGCCCCACCACTCGCTGAGGATGTCGCTGCGGAACTTGATGTGCTTGACGTACCGGGTGTCCTCCGGGGGAGTCAGCGGCGGGATGCGCTCCGTAAGGGTGACGCGGACGGTCTGATCGGCGTCTCCCCCCACGCTCACCCGCTCCACCGCGCTCACCAGGTTGCCTGGCGAGCGGTTCCAGTGCTGGCCCTCCCACTGATCCATGTGCGCCTTGATGGTGTGGCCGTCGGCCCGGTTGAACGTGGTGTACACGTTGAGGACCGCCTGGGCCCAGTACTCCCCGGGAGGGATCTCCGAAGAGCTCTCCAGCGGATAGCCCCGGGCCGACGCATCGATGACCGCCGGCTCCCCGGGCGCCAGGCCCTCCACGTCCACGCCGAAGATCTGTGGCGGGTCCGAGCTGCGAAGCCTCTGGAAGCGCGGCTCCGGATCCTGCGCCGTGGAGAGCAGGAGCAGGATCCTCCCGTCCACGGGGCTTTGCTCAATGTCGGGCGATACAGTGACCTCGAAGCGACCCTGCGAAGCAGACGTCTCGGGGGCGGGACCGGCACAGCCGGTGAGAAGCGCGAGCACCAGGGCCGTGCTCGGGATCGACCGCGTGGTGGAAGGCCGGGACATGGGAGACCTCCGGGTGGCATGGGACGTCCGGGTCGGGTGACCAGGTGAACGTAGGGTCTGCACGGAAAAGCGCCACACGCGCCGGCTACGCTTGCCTCGACCTGTAGATTGCGCCTACCGTGCCGACTCGCTTCCGTCGCCCCCACCAGGCACGTCCCATGAAGCTTCCCACGGTCGCCCCGGTGTTCCTGATCACGGTCGGAATCGCACTCCACGCACCTCTGCGTGCCCAGGAACCCATCGACTCCACATCGCCCCTGCACTCCTTCGTCTCGGTCCAACCAGGCACCGTGGCCCTCACCCACGCCCGACTCGTCGACGGCACGGGTGCACCGGTCCTCGACGATCACACGGTCCTGATTCACGACGACCGCATCGTCACCGTGGGGCCCTCGGATGAAGTGGACGTCCCCGCCGACGCCCTGGTCCTCGACCTCAGCGGACAGACGGTGATTCCCGGCCTCGTCGGCCTCCACGAGCACCTCTACTTCGGCGGTGTCCAGCAGATGACACCGATGCCTGTCACCGGGCCGATGCTGTATCTCGCACTCGGGGTGACCAGCGCCATGCCCGCCGGAAGCCAGTTCCCCTACTACGACTTGAATCTCAAGAAGGTGATCGACGCCGGCCGGGCGCCGGGTCCCCGCATCTACGCCACAGGTCCGTACCTGAACGGTGGCCCCCCTCGTCCCGGTCACGCCCGCGTCGTGAACGATCCCGAGGAGGTGCGACGGGTCGTCCGGTACTGGGCCGCGGAGGGAGCCACCTGGATGAAGTTCCAGGGAGGGCCGAGTCGGGAGGTGCTGGCCGCCGGGATCGACGCGGCTCACCGCGTGGGAATGAAGGTCACCGGTCACCTCTGCTCCGTGACCTTCGAGGAGGCATCCGAGCGGGGGATCGACGCCCTCCAGCACGGCTACATCACCGCGTCGGACTACGTGCCGGGCAAGCAGCCTGACATCTGCCCGCCCGATAACATGCGCGTCCAGGCCGACCTGGACGTCGAGGCGCCCGAGGTCCGGAGGAGCATCCGCCGGATCGTAGCCGGAGGCGCGGCGGTCGTCTCCACGCTGGGTGTCTACGAGACCTTCACGCCGTCCCGGGCCACGCTGCCTCCTCGTGCCATGGAGATGCTCCGGCCCCTGACCCGGGAAGAGGTGGAGCGGAACCACGCCCACCTCGAAGCGGGTGGCCTCATCGTGCCACCCCGCCTCCTGCAGAAGATGATGCGCTGGGAGCGGATCTTCGTAGAAGAGGGTGGTCTCCTGGGCGCCGGCTCCGACCCCTGGGGCACCGGGTATCTGCCGGGCTTCGGCGACCTGCGAAACTACGAGATGCTCCTCGAGGCCGGCTTCAGCGCCCCCTACGCGATCCGCATCCTCACGCTGAACGGGGCCATGATCCTGGGCGAGGACAGCCGACTCGGATCGGTGGAGGCGGGCAAGCTCGCGGATATGGTCGTGATCGCCGGCGACCCCATCCGTGACCCCGAGGCCATCTACGACGTCGTCACCGTCTTCAAGGGCGGCGTGGGCTTCGACTCCGCTCGGTTGCAGGAGGCGGCGCGGGGAAGCATCGGAGCGTACTGAGCCGACAGAGTCCCGAACCGGACCTCGCTCCGCGTGCGTCCGCTCCACTTCGAGCCAGGCGATCGACGCGCGCCACATCTGGGGGTATCCTCATACCCTACGGCGTCCGGCGTGGCGCACGATCCTGGACGAGGAGTCCGGCTTTGGGCGTATTCGAGTTCATCATCGCTCTGGTTGTCATCTCCACCATCGGCAAGGTGCTGACCGAGCGCCTTCCGCGGGGGAAACCGCAGGCGCAGCCTTCTCCCCTGCCTCCCGGGGAGGTCGAGCGAATCCACGAGGCGCTGGAGGACCTGAACGGCCGCCTCCTGCGTATCGAGGAAGAGCGGGACTTCTACAGGGAGCTGCTCGAGTCGCCGGAGAGAAGGCGAGAGGGCTTGCCGCCCGGCCCGGGCCACGACCCCTCGGGTGGCGAGGCCGGCGCCTGACGGACGTCCCCTACTTCTTTCCGGGCCGCGGGGCGTGCTACGCCACCGTCGCTCCGGTCGTGGCTCCGGCGCAACACGGAGGCTGATCGCAGCGTCGGCGCAACAAGACGATTGATCG
>JARRLD010000373.1:0-4102 GCA_037387345.1 Gemmatimonadota bacterium | reverse complement strand
AACGCCTCCTGCGGCTCCATGACGAGCTGGACGAGATGACCTCGTCGTCGCGAGCCTCCTGGAAGGGCGGTGCCATCCTGCTGGTGATCCTCACGGTGTTTGGAACGACGCTCTTCCAGCTCGGCATCGGATCCGAGGCCGCCGTCGAGCTGGGCGTGCTGGTCCTCGCCGGAGCTGGCATCATCGGGGCGGTCGAGATCGCCAGACGGCGGCGGATTCGCGGATTGCGCCAGGAGATTCTCGAGCTGGAGCGTGGCGCGGACGAGCCGGGCGCGGAGGCGTCCTAGGACGCGCGGCAGACGTCAGCCGCCGCCCGGCGTAGCCCCACCGCCGGGACGATGAGGTTCGCGCGCCGCAAAGCCCCGATCAGCGGTTCCGCGTCAGCGCGTGGGTGATCACCAGGCGTTCGAGTCCGCCGTCCGTGCTGCTCGAGCCCTCGGTCCGGACGAAGACGAACCGCTCCCCGTCCGGGTGCACGTCCCAGTTGGTGGCCGAGGGGACGCGCGCATGGACATTCATCGTGGGGAAGAGCTCGCGGAACGCGCCCGGCTCGAAGACACCCTCGCTGGGAAGCACCTCCACGGAGATCAGACTGCCGGACGCGTAGTCCCGGAAGAAGAGCTCCCGACCGTCCCGGCTCCAGCGCGGCTCGCGCCCCCCCTCGACGGAGATCTTCACGCGAGGCCCGAGGTCCGGAAACGACTGCACGTAGACCTGGTCGTCCCCGTCGTCCTCGGCCACGTACGCGAGCCACCGGCCGTCCGGCGAGATCGCCGGGCTGAACTCGGGAAAGCCGCTGCCCAACAACTCGCGCTCCTCGCCGTTCTCGGCCTCCTTCACCCAGATCTTGGCCCCGGTTGTCGCACCAGGCTGGGTGGCCCAGATCAGCCACTCGCCGTCCGGCGAGAACGCCGGGGTCCGACCGACGTGATCGATGACCCGGGTCGCCGGCCCCGTCCCGTCCCGACGCTTCACATACCCGTGGTTTTCACCCTGCGCGGTGCGTTGGAAGAGGATCGACGCGCCGTCGGGCGACCACGAGGGGTGGTCGTTGGAGCCCTCGAAGGTGACGCGCGTGGGCACTTGCCGCTGGAGATCCCACACCCAGATGTCGCTGGGCTCGCTCGACGAATACACCTCGAACGCCAGATACCGGCCGTCGGGCGAGAAGCGCGGGAGGTGGGCCTCGCGACCGACGTCGATCACCTCCGTGTTGCCCTCGCGGTCCACCATCACGAGCTCCGTCCCCTGGACCTGCGCCCCGCCCGACAGCATGACGAGGGTGCCCGTGCGGCTCACGTCGTACTCCGACTGGCCCTCGACCTTGTAGATGGAGCGGTCGGCGATGCGGAAGCGCTCTCCCGACAGCTCCAGAGTGCGGGCGTCGAACTCCTGGGCCATGATCGACCCGGCGCCGTCGGCGAAGGTGACATAGCCCGGCTCGACGTAACGGGGATCCGTCGCGTTGGCGAGCAGGGGGGTCCGCTCGCCAGAGGCGAGGTCCGCGATGTGGACCACGTTCCTGAATGCGCCGTCCGAGTTCTCCATCACGGATACCAGGGCGTGCGTGGAGCCCGGCAGCACGTCCGGCCAACCGAGGGTGTACTCCACGGTCGTGTCCGCCACCGCCACGGTCGACAGCTCTCCGCCGTTCGCGGACACCTTGAGCAGGTCCCTGATGCCCCGGTGGGTGAAGTAGATCTGCCCGTCATCACCCCAGGAGCTGCCGCGGTTGGGTGCGGGGATCGTCGTCACGGCCAAGGGGGCAGCGCCGTCGAAGCGGACCTTCTTCATCGTCACACCGCCCCGAGTGTCGAAGAACCCGAGCCACTCTCCGTCGGGGGAGAAGAAGGGATAGCGGCCACCTTCGGTGCCGGGAATCGGGGTCGCCTGCCTCTGTCCGAGGGGTCGCTGATACAGCCGCACCACCCTGTCGGGGCCCGCCCCCAGGTAGACGATGCGGTCTCCCTGGGGAGAGACGGCGATGGCATGGCCGCAGCAGGAGGGGCTGACCATCAGGTGGGAGGTGTCCGCGCGGAGGGTGAACTCGACGCTCGGCTCCGGGGCGGGCTCCGGGGCCATCGTTGCCGCGAGCCCGTACCCCACCGCCAGGGCCACGACGCCGGTCGCCGCCGTCACCCACTTCGGCAGGCCACCGGCCGGACCCGACGTCGCAGGCGCCACGGGAGCGGACAGCGTAGCCCGGGTCTCGGGCGCAGCAGGGGTATACGTGAACGCCGGATCCTCCAGAGCGTCGATGAGCTCCCGCGCGCTCTCGAACCGGTCCGCCGGCAGCTTCTCGATGGCCTTCGCCACCACCGCCGAGATGTGGGGCGGAACCGTGTGCCTGAGCTCGGTCAGCGGCCTCGGGCTCTCGGTGAGTATCCGCACCAGGATGCTCTGGGCGCTCGGGCCCGTGTGCGGTGGCTGACCCGCCAGCATCTCGTACAGCACGCACCCCAGAGAGTAGACGTCGCTGCGGGCGGACAGGTCCCGGTCCGCCGACGCCTGCTCCGGGCTCATGTAGTGGGGCGTGCCCAGGCTCAGCCCCGTCTCGGTCATCCGCCCGCCACCCGCCGCGCTGATGGCCAGCGCGATGCCAAAGTCCGCCACCACGGGCCGCCCATCGTGCAGCAGGATGTTGGCGGGCTTGATGTCCCGGTGGATGATGTCGTTGCGGTGGGCGTAGTCCAGCGCGTCGGCCACGTCCCGGGCGATGCGCACGGCGTCGTCGACGCCGAGCTGCCGCTCGCGGTCGAGCTTCTCCCGAAGCGACTCACCGTCGATGTACGGCATCACGTAGTAGAGGAAGCTGTCCGCCTCACCGGAGTCGAACAGCGGCAGGATGTGGGGGTGCTGCAGGTTCGCGGTGGTCTTGATCTCCGAGAGGAAGCGGTCGGCGCCCAGCACGGCGGCGAGCTCGGGGCGCAGGATCTTCAGCGCGACCTTGCGCTCGTGCTTGACGTCCTCGGCCAGGTAGACGCTGGCCATGCCGCCCTCGCCGAGCTTGCGCTCGATCTTGTAGCGGCCGGCGAGGGCGGATTCCAGACGGGCAGTGTGGTTCTCGCTCATCGGGACAACATGCTCTCCACTCCTTCGATCCGCGAGGATGAGATGCCGTCGCCGCCGCTCTCGAGAGGCAGCTCGACCTCCTCGGCCCAGAGGTGCCTGAGGAACCACTGCCAGTTGTGCCAGAGCGCGCCGAGCCGCTGCTTGAGGGGACCGACGCCGTGGCTCTGGCCCGGGTAGATCACGAAGCGGTTCTCGATCCCGAGGTCCTGGAGCGCGTGCTGCAGCTCGTAGGCGTTCAGCACGGTGACCACCGGATCGCCATCGACGTGCTGGATCAGCGTGGGGGTCGAGGCGTTGTTGATGTACGTGATGGGCGAGGCCACGGCGTACGCGTTGGGGTCCTCCCACGGCGTGGCATCGAAGGAGTAGAAGCGGGTCGTCCAGCTCGACGGCTCCCACGCGTAGTGGGTGCGCCAGTCGGTGATGCCGGCGCCGACCGAGATCGCCCGGAACGCCTTGCTCGTGGCGGTCAGGTACGCCGAGATGAAGCCGCCGTAGCTCCATCCCATGACCCCGACGCGGTCGGCGTCGACCCGGCCTTCGGCCACCAGATGGGCGACGCCCGCCTCCACGTCCCCGGCGTCGCCCCACCCCAGGGCGCGGCGGTGGAGCTGGCGGAACCCGCCCCCGTATCCCGTGGACCCTCGATAGTTCGGCTGGAGCACGAGGGCGCCCTTCCTCAGGAAGTGCGTTACCGGGTAGGCTCCCGCGGTGAGGCGGAGCGCCGGGGTCGACACGGCCCGTGGCCCCCCGTGCACCACCACGAGCAGGGGGTAGCGCCGGCCCGGATCGTAGCCCGACGGCTTGTGCAGGATCCCCTCGATCCGCACACCGCCGGGCCCCGTCCAGGCGACGACCTCCCGGGTGCCGACCTCCCACCCCGCGACCTGGGCGCTGGCGTCGGTGAGCCGGCGCGGCTCGAAGGCGGCCCCGTCGGTCCGGTAGATCTCCGTCAGCCGGTCCGGCGTCGCGGCCGCGAAGGCCACCACCGAGGCTTCCCCGGAGACGCTCACCTGACCGACCAGGTGGG
>JARRLD010000372.1:0-4105 GCA_037387345.1 Gemmatimonadota bacterium | reverse complement strand
GATCGCTCCGGTCGCCGGCGAGTACGACCGCAGCGGGGAGTTTCCGCGCCATCTGATCCAGAAAGCCTGGGAGCTGGGGCTCGCCAGCACCGCCATTCCAGCCGACTACGGGGGCGTCGGCCTCTCGTCGGTCGAGAGCTGCATCATCACCGAGGAGATCGCCTGGGGCTGCTCGGGCATCGGCACCTCGATCATGTGCAATGACCTGGGACTGATGCCCATCATCAGTGCCGGCAACGAGGAACAGAAGAAGAAGTGGCTGGGCGCGTGCGCGGAGCGGTTCTCCCTGATCTCGTTCTGCCTTTCCGAGCCCGAGGCCGGCTCCGACGTGGCGGGCCTGCGCCTGATGGCCACCAAGGACGGCGACGGCTACGTGCTCGACGGCACCAAGTGCTGGATCACGAACGGCGGCGAGGCCGACCTCTACACGGTCTTCGCCACCCTCGACCGCTCGTCCCGCCACAAGGGTATCTGCGCCTTCATCGTTCCGGCCGACGCGCCGGGGCTCTCGCGCGGAAAGAAGGAAGACAAGATGGGTCAGCGGGCCAGCGACACCCGCGTCGTTCAGTTCGACGGGGTTCGGGTTCCGGCCGCACAACGTCTGGGCGAGGAAGGCGAGGGCTTCAAGATCGCCATGCGCACCCTCGACCGCACGCGGCCGCCGATCGCCGCACTGGCTACCGGCATCGCCCGTCGCGCCCTCGAGGAGTCGGTTCGCTACGCGGGAGATCGCAAGGCCTTCGGCACCCCGATCGCGAACTTCCAGGCCGTGCAGTTCATGCTGGCCGACATGGCCAAGGAGATCGAGGCCTCGCGACTGCTCACCCTGCAGAGCGCGTGGATGGTCGACCGGGGCCAGCGGGCCTCCAAGTACTCGTCGTTCGCGAAGTGCTTTGCCACGGATGCGGCCATGCGGATCACCACCGACGCCGTCCAGATCTTCGGCGGCAACGGGTATACGAAGGAGTACCCCGTCGAGAAGCTGATGCGGGACGCCAAGCTGATGCAGATCTACGAGGGCACCAACCAGGTGCAGCGTCTGGTCATCGCCCGGGAGCTCCTCTCGGAGTGATTCGCCGGCCGCGCCGGCGGGGTCATTTCGCCTCGCGAGACTCCCGGTCTATCTGATAGAATGCCCCGCCCGCTCCCCGGAGGGTTCTGGGGGCGCGATATCCCGCTTCGACAGAGGACCTCGATTTGATCACGCGAGAGCAGGCCCTCGCCTACCACGCCGAGGGACACCCCGGAAAGATCAAGATCACGCCGACCAAGGCCACGGAGACCCAAGAGGATCTCTCGCTGGCCTACACCCCCGGCGTGGCCGAGCCGTGTCGCGAGATCGCCCGCGACCCGAACCTGGCCTTCAAATACACGGCCAAGGGCAACCTGGTGGCCGTCATCAGCAACGGAACCGCGGTGCTGGGCCTGGGCAACATCGGGGCCGTGGCCGGCAAGCCGGTGATGGAAGGCAAGGCGGTCCTGTTCAAGCGCTTCGCCGACGTCGATGTCTTCGACATCGAGATCGACAGCCTCGACGTCGACGAGATCGTACGGACCATCGAAGTCATCTCGCCCACGTTCGGCGGGATCAATCTGGAAGACATGCGCGCTCCCGAGTGCTTCGAGATCGAGGAGCGCCTGATCGACCGGCTCGAGATTCCCGTCTTCCACGACGACCAGCACGGCACGGCGATCATCTCGGGCGCGGCGCTGATCAACGCACTGCGCATCACGGATCGTGCGATCGACGACGTCAAGGTGGTGTTATCGGGGGCCGGCGCCGCCGGCATCGGCTGCGCCCGCTTCTACCGCGACCTGGGCGTTCCCGTCGAGAACATGCTGCTCTGCGACAGCCACGGTGTGATCTACGAAGGCCGCAGCGCCGGCATGAACCCGTACAAGGCCGAGTTCGCCCGCAAGACGTCGGCGCGAACCCTGGAAGATGCGATGAATGGAGCCGACGTGTTCGCCGGTCTCTCCCAGGCGGGGCTGGTCACGCCGGACATGGTCAAGAAGATGGCGCCCAATCCCATCATCTTCGCCATGGCCAACCCGGACCCGGAAATCACGCCCGCCGACGTGGTCAAGGTCCGGAGTGACGCGATCATGGCCACCGGGCGCTCGGACTTCCCGAATCAGGTGAACAACGTCCTGGGCTTCCCGTTCATCTTCCGCGGCGCGCTGGACGTGAACGCCAGCAAGATCAACGAGCCCATGAAGCTGGCCGCGGCCCACGCCCTGGCCGAGCTGGCTTGCCGGGGAAAGGTGGTTCCGCAGATCGTGCGAGATGCCTACGGCAACGAGAACTTCGAGCTGGGTCCCAACTACATCATTCCCAAGCCCTTCGACCCGCGGATCCTCACCTATGTGGTGCCCGCGGTGGCCCAGGCCGCCATGGACAGCGGCGTGGCGCGTACCAAGATCGACATCGTCGAATATGGACAGCAGCTCTCGAAGACGGCCGTCGTGCTGTCGAACATGTGAGAGAGTCCATCGATGTCGCTTGAAGAGAAGCTCAAGAGGCTCGAAGAGCTGAACGCCCAGGCCCTGCTGGGCGGCGGCGAGGCGCGCATCGAGCGCCAGCACCAGGCCGGGAAGCTCACTGCGCGCGAGCGGATCGAGCTGCTCTTCGACCCCGGAACCTTCGTCGAGATCGACAAGTTCGTCGTCCACCGCTGCGCCGACTTCGGCATGGAGGAGACGAAGATCCCCGGCGACGGGGTGGTCACGGGCTATGGACGGATCGGCGGTCGCCAGGTCTTCGTATTCGCCCAGGACTTCACCGTCTTCGGCGGAAGCCTCTCCGGGGCGTTTGCCGAGAAGATCTGCAAGATCATGGATCTGGCGGCGAAGGCCGGGGCCCCCGTGATCGGGCTCAACGACGGGGCCGGCGCGCGCATCCAGGAGGGTGTGGTCTCCCTGGGCGGCTACGGCGACGTCTTCCTGCGCAACGTGCTGTCCTCGGGCGTGATCCCCCAGCTCTCCCTGATCATGGGCCCGTGCGCGGGCGGCGCGGTCTACTCGCCGGCAATGACCGACTTCATCATCATGGTCAAGAACACCAGCAACATGATGATCACCGGTCCCGACGTGATCAAGACGGTGACCCACGAGGACGTGACCGCCGAGGAGCTGGGCGGCGCGATCACGCACGCCTCGAAGAGCAGCGTGGCCGACTTCGCCGCATCGAGCGAAGAGGAGTGCATCCAGATCACGCGGACCCTGCTCTCGTACATTCCGTCCAACAACCTGGAAGATCCGCCCTTCGTCGAAACCAACGACCCGGCGGACCGGATGGATCCCGCGCTGCGCACGCTGGTGCCCGACCAGGCCAACAAGCCGTACGACATCAAGGAGCTCATCCGGCTGGTGGTCGACTCCGGAAACTTCTTCGAGGTGGGATCGCTCTACGGCAAGAACATGGTCGTCGGCTTCGCCCGCTTCGGTGGGCGATCCGTCGGCATCGTAGCCAACCAACCCGCGCACCTGGCGGGCGTCCTCGACATCGACGCCTCCAAGAAGGGCGCCCGCTTCGTTCGCTTCTGCGACGCCTTCAACGTGCCGATCGTCACCTTCGTGGACGTTCCGGGCTTCCTGCCGGGCGTGGCCCAGGAACACGGCGGCATCATCAAGCACGGGGCCAAGCTGCTCTACGCCTTCTGCGAGGCCACGGTTCCGCGCATCACCATCATCACGCGCAAGGCCTACGGTGGCGCCTACGTGGTCATGAGCAGCAAGCACACCCGCGCCGACATCAACCTGGCGTATCCCACCGCGGAGCTGGCCGTGATGGGTCCCGACGGCGCCGTCAACATCGTGTTCCGCAACGAGCTCAAGAAGGCCAAGGATCCCGAGAGCCGACGCGCGGAGCTCGAGGCCGACTACCGCGAGA
Source organism: Gemmatimonadota bacterium (assembly GCA_037387345.1). GTDB lineage: Bacteria > Gemmatimonadota > Gemmatimonadetes > Longimicrobiales > Gaopeijiaceae > SZUA-318. Next base: position 213 of record JARRLD010000372.1, on the reverse strand, counting down.
ATTTTGCCAACCCCTTCAAGGCAGCCGAGCTGGGATACATCGACGACGTGATCCGGCCCGAGGAGACGCGCCCGCGCGTGATCCAGGCCCTGGAGATGCTGGCCAGCAAGCGCGACTCGATCCCCCCCAAGAAGCACGGCAACATCCCCCTCTGATCCGTGTTCGAGAAGATCCTCATCGCCAATCGGGGAGAGATCGCGGTCCGCGTGATCC
>JARRLD010000371.1:942-5050 GCA_037387345.1 Gemmatimonadota bacterium | reverse complement strand
ACGGACACGCCGCCGACCTCCAGCCGACGGGCCACGCGCTGGCCCCTTCGGCGGTCTCCGGTCCACACGCTCGCGAACAACCCATAGCTCGACTCGTTCGCCTGGCGTATCGCGTCCGACTCGTCCCCGACGGACGTGACGGCGACCACGGGACCGAAGGTCTCCTCCCTCGCCACCTCCATGGTGCCGTCCACGTCCACGAGAAGCGTCGGCAGGAAGAGGCGCGAGCCCGGCTCGACACGCCTCCCTCCAACCAGGACCCGAGCGCCCCTGGACACGGCGTCCTCGACCTGCCGCTCGACGATGTCCGCCTGCGCGGCGGACACCAGGGGCCCCACGTCCACACCCGCCCCGAGCGAGCCGACCAGGAGCGCCAATCTCTCGACAAAGGCTTCCGAGACGGGTCGCTCCACGAAGACCCGTTCGATGGAGATACAGGTCTGACCGGCGTTGAACAGGGAGCCGAACACGACGCCCCGGGCCGCCCGCTCCAGGTCCGTGTCGGCCAGGACGATGGCGGCGTCCTTGCCCCCCAGCTCCAGTGTCACGGGCGTCAGTGACTCCGCCGCCGCCGCCATGACCTTCCTCCCGGTGGCGGTGCTCCCGGTGAACACGATTCGGTCCACTCCGGCTCCCACCAGGACACGGCCCGTGCCGCCGTCGCCGGTCACCACCTGGACCAGGCCCTGGGGCAACCCTGCCTCAGCACACAATTCGGGGATCAACGCGGCCGTCCAGGAGGTCAGCTCCGACGGCTTGAGGACGACGGCATTCCCGGCGAAGAGCCCCGGTGTCACGGAGTCCATGGGGAGGATGAACGGGTAGTTCCACCCCGTGATGACCCCTACGACGCCGTAGGGCTCCCGCTCCACCCAGGCCGCCTTGGTGATCAACCAGGAGCCCCGTGCCCTTCGGGCTCTCAGGTGACCCGGAGCCGTCCGGAGGTAGAATCGGACGAGGTCCACGGATACGAGCACTTCCGCGATGGCCTCGGTGAAGGGCTTCGCAGTCTCGACACGGATCCGTTCGGCGATGTCATCGGCCCGACGCCGCAGGGTGGCGGCCAGGCGGCGCATGGGCCGCGCCCGCTGCGCCGGGCTGAGGGCGCCCCAGGCGGCCTGGACGTCGCGCGCCCGCTCTACGGCCTGTCGCACCTCGGTCGCGGCGAACGTGGCCAGCTCCGCCACGAGGCCGCCATTCGTGGCGTTCCGGACCTCCAACCGGGACGCGCTCACGGCAGGAACCTCCCAGGCGACAGCACTCCCTGTGGGTCAAGCGCCCGTCGAAGGGCCGAAGCCAGCTCTGCCGCGGCGCCCCGTGTGCCGTACGCGCCGACCCGGCTCACGACCTCCGCGGTCGCCCTCTGGAGGATCAGGCCTCCACCCATCTCTTCCAGGGCCCCTCGAAGATCGGCCAGCTCCCCCACCCGGGAGTCCACAACGGCCGAGCCGATCCTCACGCGTCCGGAGAGCACGTCTGCCCGCCACGTCCCCGCGGGCAGGGCCCGCCACACCTCCCTGAGGACGTCGTCAAGGCGGCCGGGGAGCGCGGATGCCCGCGCCACCAGCTCTCCGACGCCGACGCCGTCGCGCGCCGACGAGAGGGCGGCCCTTCCTTCGGGGTCCGTCGCCACGAGGCTGGCGGCTTCCTGCAGGCGGTCGCCGAAGATCCGGCGCGCGTCGGCATCCACGGCGGCGGGGGGACCCTGGATGCGCACCACCAGCGAGGCCTCCCCGCCTCGCTCACCCCCGAGCACCGCTGACGCCGGCACAACCGGCGCCGAACGGATCCTGGCGCACAGGGGCAGGAGGTCGTCAGCCGAGGCGCCCCGGAACACCAGAACGCGTTCGAGGGCCGGCCGGGGAAGGACCCTGAGCGTGGCGGAGATCACGACGCCGAGCGTGCCCCGGCTTCCCACCAACAGGCGAACCAGATCGAATCCGGCCACGTTCTTCATCACCCGCCCGCCGAGATGCAGGACCCGCCCATCGCCCGTGACCACGGTGAGGCCCAGCACATGGTCCCGCAGAGCGCCGAAGGAGGTTCCGATATCACCCGACGCACCGCCGGCGACCACCCCACCCAGACTCCGCCGGGGCGCCAGCGGTGGATCGCACGCGACCCACTGTCGGTGCTCGGCGAGCACGGCCGACAGCTCCCCCAGGCGTGTCCCGGCACGGGCTGTGACGGTCAGGTCCTCGGGCGCGTGCTCCTCGACCCCCGCCAGGTCCTCCGTGGAGAGAACGACGAACGGTCGCCGGGGCGGCTCGCAACCCGGATCGGTTCGCGCCCCGAGGGGCACGACTCCGAAGCCACGGGCGGCGGCGTCGACCAGAACCGAACGGACCTCCTCCGCACCGGTCGGACGGAGCACCTCCTCCGGGGCCACTCCGCCCACCGTCCACGGGTTCCACGGCGACGGTGCGTCGGCGGTGCCGACGGCGGATCCCTTCGTCACGGTGCCTCCCCGGGAGAGTCGGAAACGACATCGGGAAGGACCTTTCCGGGGTTGAGGAGTCCGTCGGGATCGAAGGCCCGCTTCACCGCGGCCATGGCGGCCAGCTCGTCGGGCCCGTGCACCAACGTCATGTACTTCCGCTTGTCGACGCCGACGCCATGCTCTCCGGTGATGGTCCCTCCCAGGGAGACGCAGGCGGCCATGATCTCCCGGGATGCCTCCTCGACTCGTGCCAGCTGCTCCTCGTTCCGACGGTCGAAGAGGATCTTCGGATGGAGGTTCCCGTCCCCCGCGTGGAACACGTTGGCGATGGTCAGGTCGTAACGGGCCGCGATCTCCGACACCCGGCGGAGTGCGTCGGGGAGCTTCGTCCGGGGTACGGTGGCGTCCTGCACGACCAGGTCCGGCGCCAGACGCCCGAACGCGCCAAAGGCCTTCTTCCGTCCCTTCCAGAGCGCTTCCCGACGGGCCGGGTCGGTAGCCCGGCGAACCTCCCGCGCACCCGCCCGCAGACAGAACTCCTCGGCCGTGGACGCGTCCGCGTCGAGGGCGGCCTCGGTTCCATCGAACTCGACGACGAGGGCCGCAGCCGCGTCGGTGGGATATCCTGCCGCGTACACCGACGCCTCCACCGCTTGGATCGCGGGACCGTCCATGATCTCCAGCGCGGCCGGAAGCAGGCCGTCACCGACGATGGCCGTGACGGCCCGCGCCGCGTCTTCCAGGGAGTCGAAGATGGCCAGCAGCGTGCGTACCCCCTCAGGCAGAGGCAGGAGCTTCACCTCGACCTCCGTCGCGATGGCGAAGCACCCCTCGGATCCGACCACCAGCCCCACCAGGTCGTAACCGGCGGCGGGATCCCGGCCCGCTCCCCCGAGCTCCACCAGCCGCCCTCCTGCCAGGACCACCGTGAGCCCCGTGACATAGCGGGACGTGACGCCGTACTTGAGGCAGTGCGGGCCTCCCGAGTTCTCCGCGACGTTGCCTCCGATGGTGCAGGCCGTCTGCGACGAGGGGTCCGGGGCGTAGCACAGTCCGTGCGGCCGTACCGCCTCGCCGAGGACGCTGTTCACCACCCCGGCCTGCACACGGGCGACCCGGCTCTCTGGATCCACGGACAGAATGCGCCTCATCCGCGCGGTCCCGATCACGACGCTCCCCTCCGGAGCCAGAGCACCGCCTGAAAGCCCCGTGCCGGCACCCCGGGGAACCACGGGGATCCCTTCGCGGTGGAGCACGGCCACAACGGCGGCCACCTCGTCCGTCTCGGCCGGCAGGACCACCGCCCTGGGACGCCAGCGGTACGCCGTGAGACCGTCCGACTCATAGACCATGAGCCTGCCCGGATCGGTGATCACGTGCTCGGCTCCCACAAGGCCCCGTAGGTCGCGCAGGATCGGCGAAGGGAGAAGATCGGTCACGATAGGGCGGAGCTGCCGGACCAGGGAGGGGAGAGGAAGTCGAACCGAGGATAGATCACCTCCACGGCCCCGGCAACCAGTCGGAAATCACGACGAGTCGATGTCCCTCACGTACTCCAGAAGCGCCTCGAGGCTGCTCAGGGCGGCCTGCGCGGCACCTGGCGGAAGATCAGCTCCGTATACCGGCCCCATCAGCTCCTCCGCCGAAGCGTCCGGCTGCCGGCCGAGC
>JARRLD010000371.1:0-885 GCA_037387345.1 Gemmatimonadota bacterium | reverse complement strand
GGGCACATCCCTCAACGGGGGTCCGTGCGCCGTATAGAGAACCGTCGGGGCGAGCTGCTCCACCCTCTCGAGGGAGCGCAGGTAGTCTCGCACACAGCCCCGGTAGCCGCCCACCCACGTCGTGTCTCCCTGCCCCAGGAACAGGTCCCCCACGAAGAGGGCACCCCGTACCCCCCAGTGGTAGCTGAGATGGTCCTGGGTATGGCCGGGCGTGTGCACGGCGACCAGGGGGCCAACGTCCGTCTCCACCGCCTCGCCGTCCGCCAGCGGCCGGTCGACCGCCGCAACGGTCCCAGGGCCCAGGACGGGCGCCCTCAGCGCCTCCGCGAGAGAAGGCGCCGCCCCGGCGTGGTCCGGGTGTCCGTGGGTGAGCAGGACGCTCACCTCCTCGGCGTCGGCCACCCACGAAACCAGAGCCCGGACGTGGTCGGCCACGTCCGGGCCCGGGTCCAGAAGCACGGTCCTCCTCGATCCCACGCGGTACGTACGGGTCCCGTCCAGCGTGAACGCGCTCGCGTTGCCGGCCGTGAGATAGGGAGGATCGTCGGTCAAAGAGCGTCGGCTAGCGCCGTTCCGCGGCGATCTGCTCGGCCAGCTTGTCGCTCACAGCCTGGAGACCCGTCTCGTCATCGTCGACGAAGGCGCCTTCGTCCTCGGACTCGATGTTGATCAGGCCGAAGATCTCGTCGCCCGCACGGATGAGTCCCACCAGCTCCGATTCCACGTCCTCGGCGCACACGAGGTAGTTCTCTTCCTCACGGACCTTGGGGACGTTCAGGTTGGTCCCCTCGGTCACGGCGCGGCCGCACACGCCGGTACCGACGGGGATCTTCGAGTGCTCCGTGGGCGTCCCGACATAGTTGTGCAGCCAGAGCTCGTCATCGT
>JARRLD010000370.1:0-4120 GCA_037387345.1 Gemmatimonadota bacterium | reverse complement strand
GACGTCGACCTCGGCTTCGACACCCGTGATCTGGTCACGGTGCGCGTGGCGGTGCCTGACGCCCGCCTGCGCCCCTACCCGGAGCGCCTCCAGACCCTGCGGACGCTGGCCGAGGGGCTCTCCGAAGTGGCTGGGATCTCCAGCGTGGGCCTCGGGTCGGACAGCCCGCTGTCGATGGGCATCCGGGCCGGGCTCTTCCCCGCAGGTCAGCCTCACGAGTCGGACCCTCCCGACGTCGGGTGGCAGCCCGTGGAGCCCGGGTACTTCAACGCCGTGGGCATGCGCCTCGTGCGTGGTCGGGACTTCGAGACCTTCGACGCGGCCGGAGCCGACGTCGGCATCCTCAACGAGACCGCGGCACGTGTGCGCTTCCCGGGAGAAGACCCGCTAGGTCGTCAGGTCACGATCGGGCTGGACGGCCACGATCGGCCCATCACCATCGTCGGGATCGTGGCGGACACGCGAACGCGTGGCCCGGCCCGCGCCCCGGGCGGCGTCCTGTTCCGGCCCATGGCACAGGCTGCTCGGGCGTTCGCGGCGGATGCCGCCTTTTTCGCGGTGCGCGCTCCGGGGGCATCCACCACCATGCCGGCGACCATCCGGACCGCGCTGGCCCGCCTCGCCCCGGGACTCCCCGTGTACTCGTTGAGCCGAGGCGAGGACCTGGCCGGACCCTACCTGCAGAACACCACCGGGCTGCTCACCATCCTGGTCGTCTTCGCAGGAACGGCGCTTCTCCTCGGCGCGGTCGGAGTGTACGGGGTGGCCGCATATACGGTTCGTCAACGGCGGCGCGAGATCGGAGTGCGGGTCGCTCTGGGGGCGGAGCGGCCCCGAATCATGCGGGATGTGGTGGGTGGAGGATTGAGGCGCGCGGGGCTTGGCGTGCCCGTGGGCCTTGCTGGCGCGATCCTCCTCGGACGGGGGCTATCCAGCCTGCTCTTCCAGGTACGCCCCACCGACCCCTTGGCCTACGTGGTCGTGATCGCCGTCGTTCTTGCGGTGACCGCCGTGGCCCTGTGGATTCCGGCGCGCCTGGCCGCGGCGACCGACCCCGTGGAGGTGCTGCGCGAAGCCTGATGGGAAAGGAAACGGCCCGGTCTTGCCCAGGAGCGTGAGGAGAGGCGCCGCGGCGTAGGGCCATGGGCCGGATCAGATGTTCTCCGACATCGCCCGATACCGGAGGTACATCCCCACCCGCCAGCGGAGAATCATCCCGAATGCCAGAACGAAGAAGAGGGCCGCCGTCTGGCGCGCCGGCAGCAGATGTCCGATCCACTCATGAAGCGCCAGTCGGAGCGCCAGCAGCCCCAGCAGGATGAGCAGGAAGCCGTTCGACCGGCGCATCATCACGACGTCGCCCTGTCGTTCGAGCGTGGATGTACGCGCCAGCGGATAGGAGAGCACCGTGGCCCCGAACAGGAACGCGCCGAGGGCGAGGGCCCAGGGGATGCGCATGGCGGGGCTCACGAACATCAAAAACCCGGTCGCCATGCCGAGCGGGGGAATCACGATCTTCGCGCTGGTCACGGGGGTCTGAGTCTCTCGGACGCGCCAGACCAGCACGGCCGTCCCCCCCGCGATGGGCGCCAGGAGCGGGATCAGCTTGGTCGCCGGGATCATGGGAGAAGGTACCCCCGCGAGCGCCGGGCGATCCGCTGTGGAACGGGCTGTCCAGACCGGTGTCAACTTCCTGGCGCTCGCACCATTGCCCGCATATCCTTCTAGACGGCAGACACGAGCAGCGGAGATGTCGGAGACACCCGCTGCTCTGCCGGAGTCGGTCGAAAGGACCGGCTCGAATCATCTCCTGCAGGGCGCTCCCCGTGGACCCCCCCGCCCCGAATCGCCGAGCCCTGGCCGCCATCGCGTGCAGGGGGATTCTGCTGGCGGGATGTGCCGTCCTGGCGAGCTGCTCACGGGACTCGGGGTCGGTGGCCGTCTCGCCCACCACGATCTCCATCAAGACGGCCCTGGTGCCCGAGGCGTCGCGTGTTGCTCTCAGCGCCAGCATCGACCGGCTTCGCGTGGCGATCGTGCGGCCTCCGGCGGAGGTGATCGCGGAGTCGAGCCAGGCGATCTCGCCCGGACAGACCTCCGTCACCCTGGACATCGAGGTGGAGCTCAGCGCTCCCACCGAGGAGCTCCTCGTCCGGGTAGAGCTGTGGGCCGGACAGATCCTGGTTCTCGCGGGCGAGCGCCTGATGGTCGTGGACGCATCCCTCGCCATCAACCAGTCGCCGGTGATCTCGTTGGAGCCCGTGGCTCCGGAGCTCGGGCTCTCCGCCACCACGGTGGACCTGGTTGCCCCTGTCGGCTCGGCTCCGGCACAACGGGCCTTCAGCGTCCGCAACCTGGGCGGCGGAGTCCTGAGCTGGAGCGGCTCGTCCGACCAGCCCTGGCTTTCCATCTCCCCTGCCTCGGGTGTGGTGGGTGGGGGAGCTTCGACAGCGGTCACGGCGGTGGCCGGATTGGACGGCCTCGCCGCCGGAGTCCATTCGGCGACGCTCACGATCGCCGACCCTGCTGCCCTGGAGTCTCCGCAGCAGATCGCCGTCACGCTCACCGTAACCGAAGAGTCGAGCTACCTGCTCGTTGTGGAGGGAACCGGAACCGGAAGCGGCCGGGTTACGTCGTCTCCCGCGGGGATCGATTGTTCCCTGAGGGCCGGAGAAACCTCGGGAGCGTGCTCTCACGCCTTCTCGTCGGGCACTCGGGTCCTGGTCCTTGCCCGTGCCATCGGTGGCTCTTCGTTCGCCGGGTGGAGCGGAGCAGGATGTACCAGCGCCGGAACGTGCACCCTCGTCATCGAGGGGGCCCGGACCGTCACCGCCGGCTTCGCCGCCGACCCCTCGTCCCTCTCCGTCGTGCCGTCCGTGCTCTCGGCCACGGTCGAAGCCGGGACGGATCCGGCTCCCCTTTCCATCGACGTGGCCAACGGCGGTGGGGGCGGCATGTCGTGGGTGGCGTCGGCGGATGCGACATGGATCGAGCCGTCACCGACGACCGGCGTTCTCGAGTCGGGCAGCTCCGTCACGGTTGCCGTCAAGCTCACGAGCTCCGACCTGGGTCCGGGGGAATACTCCGGATCCGTGACGGTGTCGGCGTCAGGCGCCGACAACACGCCGCAAACCGTGGCGGTGCGCCTGAAGGTCGCGGAGGGCGTGCTGCATCCCCTCCACGTTGAGGGAGCGGGATCCGGCGAAGGTCGGGTCCGCTCGATCCTCGAGGGCATCGACTGCGGCGTGCACGGCGCATCGACGTCGGGCGATTGCGACGAAGTGTATCCGTCGGGGACGTCGGTGACCCTCCTGCCCGAGCCCGCCAGCGGCTCGACCTTCACCGGATGGAGTGGGGCGTGCTCGGGAACAGGTGCGTGTCAGGTCACGATGGACCAGGCCCGGGCCGTCACCGCAGCCTTTGGCGTCGTCTCGCCCTCGATCGCTCTGGACCCGACCCGGTTGAGCGCCAACGTGGCCCCAGGCGGAGAGCTGGACGCTCCCTGGACGGTGCGTCTGACGAACGTGGGTGGGGGAGGCCTGGAGTGGATCGCGTCGGACGACGCCGACTGGCTGAGCGTCGTGCCACCCTCGGGGGCCCTGGCCCCCGGGCAGGTGGAGGTCCTCATCGTGAGCGCGAGGAGCGCCGACCTCGGTCCAGGCAATCATCAAGCTACGCTGACCGTTACGGACCCGGACGCCGACAACTCGCCGCAGTCCGTTGCCGTGGCGCTGACGGTCGATCCCGATCCCAGGTACCGGCTCACCACGCTGGGCGGCGGATCCGGCACAGGGACTATCGCATCCACACCAGTTGGTATCGACTGCACCGCCATCGCCGGCGCCACCACGGGTGATTGCACCGAGCAATATCCCGAAGGCACGCTGGTGACGCTCGCGGCGGTCCCCGCGAACGGCTCCAGCGCAGCAGGATGGTCCGGTGCGGGATGCTCGGGCACGCAGCCGTGCACCGTGTCGATGGACCAGGACCAGACGGTCACCGCCACGTTCGAGGCGGTGCCCCCGGTCATCGGACTCCAGCCGGGGTCGTTCGTGTTTACCACGGTGGTGGGCCAGGATCCTCAACCGCAGATCCTCACCGTCACCAACTCCGGTGGAGG
>JARRLD010000369.1:0-7550 GCA_037387345.1 Gemmatimonadota bacterium | reverse complement strand
CTTCTAATATGGCCCGGGTGAAAAGAAAAAGCGCCATGTCCGGGCGCCCCCACGGCCCGTATACGGTAAAAAACCGCAGCCCGGTACAGGGAAGCTGAAAGAGATGGCTGTAAGTGTGCGCCATGAGTTCATTGGCCTTTTTGGTGGCTGCATAAAGCGATACCGGATGATCCACATTGTGATGCACTGAAAATGGCATTCGGGTATTGGCGCCGTAAACCGAACTGGATGATGCGAATACCAGATGTTTGATCGCATTGTGGCGACAACATTCCAGCAGATTAATGAAACCAACCAGGTTGGAATCAACATAAGCATAGGGATTTTCAAGCGAATATCGGACACCGGCCTGGGCGGCTAAATTTACCACGACATCAAATTTTTGCTGAACAAACAGACCTTCAAGCTGATGCCGGTCGGCGAGGTCGATTTCAAAAAAATTAAACTTCCTTTCTTTTTTGAGATCTTCAAGCCGGGCCTCTTTGAGGGCGACGTCATAATACGGGTTCATATTATCAAGGCCCACGACTTGGTGACCCTCTGATAAAAGGCGTTTTGCCAGATGATATCCAATAAAACCGGCCGCACCGGTGACAAGTACTTTCTGGTATTTGAGATCCATTCATCACTCCATTCTTCAGGATTCAGAAATTCAAGGTTGAACGTAGGCGCGGATTCTAATCCGCCATCGCCGGAACACCTGAACCCTATATTTTTGACTTCAGCTATCTGATTTCTGACTTCTGACCTCTGACCTCTGACTGTTACGGTACCATTCAAATGTCGCTTCAAGTCCCTTTGCAAAAGGCATCTCACATTCAAATCCCAATCGTGCGCTGGCAGATTCGATGCCGGCGACGGATTCAACGATATCGCCCGGTCTTTGGGGCGCATATTCGGGCTCAAGATTTTTGCCTGACAGGGCACAAATTTTCTCCCACAGCTGGTTGATGGCAACCGATTTGCCTGAGCCGATATTGATAACCTGGCCACCGGCGCCCTGGATGGTTGCAGCCAGCAGATTGGCTCTGACCACGTCCTGAACATAGATGAAGTCTCGACTTTGATTTCCGTCGCCGTAAATAATGGCCGGCTCATTCAGCAGTGCTTTGGTCATAAATATTGAAATCACGCCCGAATAAGGGGAAGAGGGATCCTGCCTGGGACCGTAGACATTAAAATAACGGAGGACTGTCGTTTCAAGGCCATGTAAGTCATAAAACATTTGAGCATAATATTCTGCAGCCAATTTTTGCACCGCATAAGGACTTTGTGGATTCGGCTCCATATCTTCCAGTTTCGGAAGACGAGAATCATCTCCATATACCGCGCAGGAGCTGGAAAAAACTTCGTACCCTCGCTCCCCCGGGTGACGACGAGCCATGGGATGTCGTGGCGGTCGCGCAACCGGCGAGCGGCCTCGACGCAGGCCTCCTTCGTGCGGAGGTGGGAGACGTCCGACTCCGAGAGGATGGCCAGCTCCTCGAGACTCGCCTTGACCCAACGCGCCCGGTCCAGGCACCACCCAACGGTTTCGGGCGTCCACCACGGTGGCCTGAGGTTGATGTCGACAAAGGTGGGAAGCCCACGCTCCTCAAGGAGCGAGCGAAGGGTGCGCCCGGAATCCTCGCTCCGTATGGCCAGTGACCCGTGATAGAGAAGACCGAGGGATGCCGCGTCGAGCAGATCCGGTTCCGGCAAGGGTATGTGATCCCATGCCTGGTCGGGAGCGATCTCGAACGAGGGCTCACCGTCCTGGATCGTCGCGTCCACCCGGCCTGTGGGGTACCCGGATACCTGGGCGACAAGGCGTGTGTGCAGACCCCACGAATCCATGTGGTCCAGGATCTCTCTCCCCGGCTCGTCCACACCCACGGCGCTGATGAGAAGGGGGTCGGCGGCGAAGCCACACAGGTGCCAGGCGATGTTGAAGGGTGCTCCGCCGAGCACCCGGGAGCCGTCCGGGAAGTGATCGAAGAGGATCTCCCCGAAAATGGCGGCGCGGGTCCGTCTGTCCGGCGGAACGTTGGACTCTCCCGCCGTCTTCTGGGAACCACCTCGTGTGAAGGTCATCTGGATCCTGGTTGCCGCTGCAGCGTGCTACACCACACTGTGGGGTATCGTACCACGTGTGTTCCCTGGGCGCACGGTGCGCTGATAAACTGCGTATTGGCGACAGTATGCTGCGACCGATCCACTGGCGGTGTTGGGAGTAAGAGTGGCTCTTCTCGCTACGGACCTGGATGGAACAGTCATACCGCCCGAGCGGACGATGGAGCGATCGAGGGAGATCGCTCTCTTCCACGACGCCGTGACTCGAGCGGAGATCACTCTGGCGTACGTCACGGGCCGGCATCTCGCATTCGCGCTGGAAGGCGTGGCGCTGACCGGCCTCCCGCCGGCGGACTACATGGCGTGTGATGTTGGCACCTCACTCTACCGACGGGAAGCAGGGGAATACCGGCCGGACCCGGGCTATCGAGCGGAGATGGAGCAGGCGTTCGGGGGATCCGACGCGGCCGTGGCCCGACGTGAGCTGAGCTCCGTGTCCGGGCTACGCGAGCAGGAGGCCGCCAAGCAAGCGGCGTTCAAGGCGAGCTACTACGCACCTTGGCCGGTGAGGCCGGAGCAGCTGTCAGAGGTGGAGGGACGCTTGACGGCGGCAGGGTTGGTCGTGGAGCTGGTCGTCAGTCGCGATCCGATCACCGGCGAGGGGTTGTTGGACGTGCTCCCGGGCGGCGTGGCGAAGCATCGGGCGCTCCATCATCTTGTGGCGGAGCTCGGCCTCGAGTCCACCGACGTGGTCTATGCCGGGGACTCGGGCAACGACCGGGCGGCGTTCCTTTCGGGATACAGGGCGGTCGTCGTGGGGAACGCGCCGCAAGCCCTCGTCCGAGAGCTCCGGGACGCGGCCGATCGCGGTGGAATGGCCCACCTCCTGTACTTCGCTCAGGAGAAGTACGCTGCAGGCGTCCTGGAGGGCTGTCGACATCACGGGCTGTTGCCCGTGCTCCCCTGAGGGATCGGCAGTCGAAGTCGCCCGCCGGTCGTCCGACCTCCGAGCACCGTGGAGGAGCGTCAGCCCCCTCCCGCCAGCTCCCCGTAGAGCCGGACCATCGACTTCGCGCCCTTTTGCACCTGCTCCACGGGGATCCACTCGTTGGGCGCGTGCATGTTGGCTCCTGGCAGTGCGAAACCCATCACGGCCACGCTGGGTGTGAGCAGGTCCATGAACTCGCGGGCGATGGGCAGGGTGCCCCCACTGGCTACGCGGACCGGCTCGGTCCCGTAGACGTGGGCGAGAGCCCTGGATGCTGCCGTGTAGAGCGGGCCTGAGGGATCGGAGCGGAAGGGCCGGTTCGTCTGCAGGCCCTCCACCCTCACATCGACGCCAGGGGTGGGCTGACGGGCCACGTGCTCTTCGAGGAGGCGGGTGATCCGCTCCGGATCCTGATCGGGCACCAGTCGGCAGCTCACCTTCGCGCGGGCCCAGGCGGGGAGCACCGTCTTCTTGCCCGGCCCGGTATACCCGGAGATGATCCCGTTCACGTCCAGGCAGGGTCGGATCCAGAGACGCTCGTAGGTGGCGTATCCGGGCTCACCCCTCAGGGCGGCGCCGCCGGCCGTGCGCCGGTAGGCGTCCTCGTCGAAGCCGAGCTTCGCCCACTGGGACCTGAGATCCTCAGGGACGTCCTGGACGGCATCGTAGAACCCGGCCACCGCCACCCGACCGTCGGCGTCGTGGAAGGAGGCGATGATCCGCGCCAGCGCGTGGGCCGGGTTGGGGACCGCGCCCCCATATTGCCCGGAATGCAGATCGGTGGTGCCCACCCTGGCCTCGATCTCCACGTAGGCCATCCCGCGCATGCCGAAGATGAGCGAGGGGCGTCCGGGGGCGTACATCATGGAGTCGGCGATCACGGCGTGGTCCGTGCGGAGTGACTCTACGTGCGCCGCGACATAAGGCGTGAGATGAGTGGAGCCCACCTCCTCCTCGCCCTCGAACACGAGAATGAGGTTCACCGGCAAGCCCGTGGTGGCGAGAGCCGCCTCGGCAGCGGCGATCTGGATGATCACCTGTGCCTTGTGAGCTCGAAGGTGGGGGATCGCCACTCCTCCACCGGATCCGCCGGCTGCACGTCGTAGTGGGCGTACACCAGCAGGGTGGGCGCGTCGGCGCCTGCGTCGTGCCGACCCAGGACGAGAGGATGACCCGGCGTGTCCTCTACGGTCGCATCCAGCCCGGCCTCCTCCATGCGCTTGCGCACCCATTCGGCGGCACGGCGAACGTCCGACTGGTGCGCCGGGTCGGTGGAGATGCTGGGAATGCCGATGATCTCGGCGAAGTCGTCCAGGAAACGTGGCAGGTTGCTGTCGATATAGGCGTCCGGCGCGGCCATGGTCCTCATCCGTCGGGGGAACCGGAGGGTCGACGACAATCTCGCGTGTTGCGGCCGGGCCCGCGAGGGAAGCGTGAAGACGCGGCCCCCAGCATCTTGCACGTCGCGGGGGTCCTCCCGACGATGGGGGGCGACTTGACGAACACCAACCAGGTGAGATCCATGGACCTCGCATTTCCACGTGTCGCGCTCGCGACGGTGCTCGGTGTCGTGCTGACCGCACCGTTGAGCGCCCAACGCCAGCGACCGGCCGAGCCGGCGGACCTGTCCACCGCGGCGCTCGTGAACACCGTCCCCGTACGCTCCATCGGGCCGGCCGTCATGAGCGGCCGCGTGGTGGACATCGCGGTGGCATCCTCCCACGGCGCCAGGGGCGGAAGCCTCGGCACCGTCTTCTACATCGCGGCCGCGAGCGGTGGCGTCTGGAAGACCCGGAACGGTGGAGTCACCTGGACGCCGGTGTTCGACGGCGCCGGCGTGGGGTCCATCGGCGCCGTGACCGTCGACCCCTCCAACTCCGACATCGTGTGGGTTGGTACCGGCGAGTCCAACAACCAACGCAGCTCGTCCTACGGCGACGGCGTCTACAAGTCCGTAGACGGCGGCGAGACGTGGGAGAACATGGGGCTGCCCACGTCCCAGCACGTCGGAGGCATCCTGGTGCACCCCGACAACTCTGCCGTGGTGTGGGTCGCCGCGACGGGCCCCATGTGGGCCGCCGGCGGCGACCGAGGCATCTACCGGACGGTGGACGGCGGCAGCAGCTGGGAACGGATCCTGCACGTGAACGAGCACACCGGCGGAATCGACATCGTCATGCAGCCGGGCAACCCGGACGTTCTGTACGCAGCCATGCAGCAGCGGGAGCGCCGCGCCTTCGGGTACGTGAGCGGCGGTCCCGGAAGCGGGATCTGGAAGACGACGGACGGCGGCGATACCTGGAACCGCCTCACCGACGGCCTGCCGACGTCGGACATGGGCCGGATCGGCCTCGACATCGCCCTCTCCCATCCGAGCACCATCTACGCCGTCATCGAAGGCTCGGAGCAGGGAGTGTACCGCTCGGACAACGGTGGCCTGAGGTGGCGCAAGATGAGCTCCCAGGCGTCGATCCCCTGGTATTTCGGCGAGATCCGCGTCGACCCGTCCGATCCCGAGACCGTCTATCACCTGGGGGTGAGCCTGACCCGGTCCACCGACGGGGGCGCCACCTGGGAGCGGGCCGCCGGCAGCGTGCACTCCGACCAGCACGCCATGTGGATCAACCCGGAGAACCCGGACCACCTCATTCTGGGCAACGACGGTGGGCTGTACGTGTCACGGGACCGGGGAGCCCACTGGGACTACTCGCCCAACCTCCCCATCTCCCAGTTCTACGCCGTAGGCCTGGACATGGCCGAGCCCTTCTTCGGCATCTACGGGGGTCTCCAGGACAACAGCACGTGGGGCGGGCCGAGCCGGACCCGTGCGGCGCGCGGGATCTTCAACTCCGACTGGTACGGCATGGCCGGCGGCGACGGCTTCTATGCCGCGGTGGATCCCACCGATGACAACATCGCCTACGTGGAATCCCAGAATGGCAACCTCATCCGCTACGACAAACGCACGGGCGATCGAAAGAGCATCCGTCCCGCGCCCGATCCGGGCGACCCGGCCTATCGGTTCAACTGGAGCGCGCCCATCAGGGTCTCGCCGTGGGACCACAACACGGTCTATTTCGCGGCAAACCACATGTTCAAGAGCACGGATCGTGGTGATAGCTGGACGGTTCTTGGAGAGGACCTGACGCGTGCCATCGACCGGGACAGCCTGGAGATGATGGGTGAGATCCCCGGGCCGGACGCCGTCTCGCGTCATCAGGGCGTGGCGGTGTTCAGCAACATCTCGGACCTCGACGTGTCCCCGGTCCAGCGAGGGCTCCTCATCACCGGATCCGACGACGGCGTCGTCGCCATCTCTACCGACGACGGACAGAGTTGGACGAAGCAGACACGCTTCCCTGGCGTTCCCGACACGGCCTACGTGAGCAAGGTGCGGCTGTCGACGCACGACGCCAACGTCATCTACGTCACCTTCGACAACCACCGCAGCAACGACTTCCGTCCCTACGTCATCAGGAGCACCGATCAGGGTCGTTCCTGGCAGAGCATCAGCAATGACCTGCCCGACTTCGGCGGCGTTCGGGCCTTCGCAGAGCACCACGAGAATCCGGACCTCCTGTTCGTGGGCACCGAGGTGGCACCTTTCGTATCGGTCAACGGCGGGAACGCCTGGGTGCGCATGGGAAACGGGATGCCCCCCGTCCGGGTGGATGACATCAAGATCCACCCGCGGGACGATGCGCTGGTCATCGCCACCCACGGGAGGGGCTTCTACATCGTGGACGACCTCGGGCCTCTGGAGCATCTGGCCGAGGCCCTGGCCACAGGGGGACCTTACCTGGTCCCCGTGAAGTCGGCGCTCCAGTTCTCCCCGGACCCCTCTCCCCACAGCGGGCTCAACGCCGACCGGGACTTTTCGGTCAGGAACCCACCCGTGGGAACCACCGTGTCCTACTACCTGCCCACAGCGGCCCGGGACGTGAGCCTGGAGATCCGTGGGGCCGACGGCGAGGTCGTCCGCTCGCTGGATGCCGCCGCCGGCGCGGGCCTCCACCACCGCCGTTGGGACTTCCGGGCGGACGCGCCGTACTCGGGCCCGCCGGAGGAGACGCAGCAGGGGCAGGGGTTTGGGGGCTTCGGCGGTGGCGGAGGCGACGTCGGGCCACCCGTGGTGCCCGGAGCCTACGCCGCGCGTCTGACCGTCGGCGACCGGGTCCTGGAGCAGACCTTCCAGGTGGAGAAGGACCCGCAGCTGACCCTGACCGACGCGCAGCTCGCCGAGCTCTTCGAGGTGCGCATGCGCCAGATGCGCCTGGCCGCCCGTCATTCCATGGCAGCTCGCCAGGTGGATCAGCTCCGTGAGCAGATCAGCCAGGCCAGAACCGCCATGGAGGAGACGGACGCGCCGGAGTCGCTCACCGAGATGGCCAGCGGCCTGGAGCGCGACGTCAACGACATCCGTCGGCGCCTGGGCGCAGGCGGCGGGTTCGGCGGATTCGGTGGAGGCGAGGGGGGTGGTGGGGGACAGCCCTCGGTCCGTCAGCTCCTC
>JARRLD010000368.1:0-4149 GCA_037387345.1 Gemmatimonadota bacterium | reverse complement strand
GAATTCGGCGGTAGCAGCCGACCCCGGGCGCCGTCGGCTAGATCCTGGGATGACTACGGCGAGGGCTCGGAATGGCGTCGGTTAGTTCTGGGAATGGGATCCGGCTAGGGATCGGAATGGAGCGCACTGCGGCTGTGGATAACTCTGTGGACAAGTCGCTGCCGCCCGCTGTGGAGGCCGGTTTCGAGGAGCGGGTGGCGCGTCACATGCTTGCAGGCTGCGAACAATCTGATTGACATCGACTCGAAATCCCTTTAGCAAGACAGGCATGAAAGGCGTGCCAAGAAAGACGACGACGTTCTCGCCCGGTCCATCTTCGATGATCAAGCCGGGCGAGCTGATCGATATCGTCGAGGTCACGCCCCTCAAGCTCTCCGATCGCCGCATCTACAACCTGCTCATCCGGCATGCCTGGGATCGGATCGAGGAGCCGGTCGAGCACGCGATCGCGAAGAAGAAGCTGCGCGGAAGCCACAACGTGAACGCGCGGGTCGACGAGAGCGTGCTGCGGCTGATGGGGGCGGTGGCCGAGATCCGGGTCGAGGCCGATGGCGAGGCCTCGGTCCTGCGGGTGCAGCTGCTGGGCTCGAACGTCGAGCAGTGCCGCCGCGACGGGATGCTCTACTACCGCTTTCCGGACGAGCTCCGGCGGGTCATCAAGGAGAGCCGCGTCTTCGCCCGGCTCCAGACGGACGTGATGTTCGCGCTCTCGAGCAAGTACGGGCTCGCCCTCTACGAGATGATCCAGAAGCGGGGCAACCTCGAGCACATCTGGTTCGAGGAGTTCCCGCTCGATCGGCTCCGGCCGCTCCTGGGGGTGCCTCCGGGGAAGCTCACCGCCTTCAAGAACCTGAACCGCGGGGCTCTCCAGCCGGCGATCGCCGAGGTCAACTCCCTCTCCGACTTCGGCGTGGAGGCAGCCGCCGTGCTGGAAGGCCGCCGGGTGGTGGCCGTTCGACTGGCCTGGCGAAGGAAGTCGGAGGCCGGTCTGAAGGCCGCCTTCACCACTTTGCGCGAGAGGCTTCCAGACCCCCTTCGGAGGCCTGGGACACACACGGGACACACAAATCCCGCGATCAAAAGTCTTATGAAATCAGCCGGTTAGATTCTTAACGGACGGGTTCGAGTGCAGCGCGGGTGCGCGCCCCCGGGTTCGTCGCGGACGCATCGCTGCAACGGCGCGAACTCGCGGTCGAAAGCGGGTCGCCGCAAGCATCGACCGGAGTCGCGACGGCGCTCTGTGTGTCCAGCGTGTGTCACGCCGAACTGCGGTCGCGTAAGCGCTCGAACGAGAAAGGCTTATGGCGGGGCGGACGGGACTCGAATCCGACCTAGAGAGGTTGGGGTGCGCGTAGCCTGAGATCGCCTGTGGGACAGGATGCTCGGGCCTGGAAAGCTGGGGTCGCGGAGCCGATGGCTCCGGTGCCGCTCATGTCGCGAGCGCGTCGTGCCGAAGTTCGGTATCGTCTGGCCAGCCTCAAGACAGGCTCTGCCCGCCTTTCCTTCCGAGCCCCGTCTCAGTCTGCAAGTCGGCCCAGCGTTCGTTTCGAAGCTGCCCCCGTGAGCACATGGCTCGCGTGGAGAACCCGCCGACCCGAGCGCCAAGCACAGGCCACTTCGCCTGCTGCACGCGCTCACCACAGGAAACCCATTTGTCCAACTCTGCAACGAACCAAGAACCCCACCCGCGCGGCTTCGAGGCCCTGGATCTCGATCCGGAGCTGATCGCCGTGATCCAGACCCTGGGCTACACCGAGCCGACCCCGATTCAGCGAGACGCCATCCCCCATGCCCTGGAGGGCCGTGATCTGCTCGCCTGCGCCCAGACCGGCACCGGCAAGACTGCCGCCTTCGCCCTCCCCATCCTCGACGAGCTGCTGCAGATCGAGCCCGACGGCCGCCGCCGGCCGATCCGCGCCCTGGTGCTGGCACCGACGCGCGAGCTCGCCGCCCAGATCGCCGAGAGCTTCCGGGGCTACACGCCTCGGGGCCGCATCCGCTGCGAGGTGGTCTTCGGAGGGGTCGGCAAGCGCCCCCAGGTGACGGCGCTCCGCCGTGGGGTCGACGTCCTGATCGCCACGCCCGGCAGGCTCCTCGACCTCATGGGCGACGGCGAGGTGGACCTCACCCAGGTGGAGACGTTCGTCCTCGACGAGGCCGACCGCATGCTCGACATGGGCTTCATCCCCGACGTCCGGCGCATCACGCAGGCGCTCCCGAGGGATCGCCAGACGCTGCTCTTCTCGGCGACCCAGCCGCGCGAGATCCGCGAGCTCGCGAGTCGCCTCCTGCACGAGCCGGTGGAGGTCGCCGTCGATCCGGTCTCCTCGACCGGGGAGCCGATCTCCCAGTCGGTCTACTTCGTGGACGGGCCGCGCAAGCTCCACCTGCTCCTCACGCTCCTCGCGAACGACCGCATCGCCCGGGCGCTCGTCTTCACCCGGACCAAGCGCCGGGCGGACCGGCTCGCGCGGAGTCTGACCCGCGAGGGTGTCCAGGCCGCCGCCATCCACGGCGACAAGTCGCAGAACACCCGGGTCCGCACGCTCGAGGGCTTCAAGCGCGGGCGCACGCGCGTACTGGTCGCGACGGACGTCGCCGCGCGCGGCATCCACGTCGAGGACATCGACACCGTCATCAACTTCGACATCCCGCACGAGCCGGAGACCTACGTCCACCGCGTGGGACGAACGGGCCGTGCCGGCGCCAGCGGAACCGCCTTCTCGCTATGCGGGGCCGACGAGCGCGACCAGCTCGCGTCGATCGAGCGCCTTACCCGGCGGAAGATCGAGAAGTTGGAGGCACCGAGCGCGCTCGGGTCGGATCGCGGGAACCCGCTTGCGTCGCGCCCCAATCGGGAAGGTCGATCTCCCGCACAGCGGCGTTCCAGCGGCGGCGCCTCGAGCCGCCGGCGCAGCCGAGGGCGCGGCCGGCGCGGGAGCCCCGTTGCCGCCTCCGCGCGACCCGTCTGAGGAACCTTCGTCCAGAGATTCATGGCCAGCGAGCTCCGCATTCGGGTCTTCAAGGATCCCGCGAGCTCGTGGAGCCACTTCACCTGGCCTGGCTCGTGGGCGGCGGCTTCGCCTACACGCTCGGCGCGGTGGTCTACGCGCGTGGCTGGCCCGACCCGTGACCGGGAGGCTCCGGCCACCATGAGGTCTGGCACCTCTTCTTCCTGGCCGGAGCCGGCGCGCACTACGCGCTTGCCTACTCGCTGGTCGATCGACTGTACGCGCCGTTCTGAGCCGGCAGCGGAGCAGACTCGTCTGCCTCCGCCGTCTGCCGCAGCACGTGGTGCGCTGCGACGGTGATCCGGGCCGGCACGGTC
Source organism: Gemmatimonadota bacterium (assembly GCA_037387345.1). Taxonomy (GTDB): domain Bacteria; phylum Gemmatimonadota; class Gemmatimonadetes; order Longimicrobiales; family Gaopeijiaceae; genus SZUA-318. The sequence continues at coordinate 821 of JARRLD010000368.1, read as the reverse complement.
GTCTCGATGAACTCGCTCAGCACCTCGACGAAGCGCTCGGGCGCCTCGCAGTGCGGGTAGTGGCCGACCCCCTCGAAGAGCTCGAGACGACTGCCCGGGATCGAGGCGTGCGCCGCGTGGGCGTGATCGACGGGGATGATCGGGTCCGCGTCGCCCCAGATGATGAGCGTCGGCACCTCGGCGGCCAGGTGCAGGCGATTCGAGGCGCTCACGGCCTGGCCGCGGGGATCGACGACCGCCCGCAACGTGCGCAGGAAGGCGCGGCGCGCGGCGTCGTCGCCGAGCGAGGCGTAGCTGCGCCAGAGCTCCGCCACGACGGGCGCCGGGCGGAAGCCCAAGCGAGCCGCCCGGCTGCCGAGCGATTCGATCGTCCCGCGCACCCGCGCCGCGCAGGCCAGCCGTAGCACGGCGTCGGTGCCGGGAAGGCTCAGGAAACGCAGGATCGGGTTGACCTCCCGGCCGAGACCTCCGCTTCCGACGAGCACGAGCCGCTCGGTGCGCTCGGGGTACTGGTAGGAGAACTGCATCGCCACGCCGCCGCCGAGCGACTGGCCCACCACCGTGGCGCGCTCGTGGCCGAGCGCGACGAGCAGGTCGCGGAGGGTGCAGGCAAAGGCGCCGAGCGAGTAGTCGCCCGGCGGCTTCTCCGAGCGCCCGTGCCCGAGCAGGTCGGGCGCGACCACGGTGAAGCGCTTGGCGAGCCCGGGCAGCACCTGGCGCCAGGTCGTGGCGCTGCCGGCCATCCCGTGGATCAGCAGCAGGACCGGCCCGGAGCCGGCGCTGTGGTACGTGATCCGCTGGTCGTGGATCGTGATCTCGCG
>JARRLD010000367.1:0-4176 GCA_037387345.1 Gemmatimonadota bacterium | reverse complement strand
GGCCCGATGACCATCCGCGGCATGCCGCACCGACGCGCGTACTCGAAGTGCCGCCGGATATGGTCGTCGTCCTCCTCCTGGAGGTAGATCGTGCCGCCCCCCACGATCTCGAGCCCGGCCTGCTCGAACTCCCGACGTCCCGCTCGGAGCTCGTCAGGCGTCGCCTCGTACGGCAGGTGGAATGACTTGATGTTGACGCTCGTCACGCCCAGAGTCTGGATGGCCGCGATGGCGTCGCTCCGGGACAGCTCCCGCAGGGAATAGGAGGCCACGCCGAGCTTGACCGGCGCGGCCACCGCTGGACCACTCCCGGCCCTGGAATCATACTGTGCCTCGGCCCATCCGAGTCTGGGCGCGAGACTTCCGCCCAGGATCCCGGCGGCAGCGACGCCCAGGAATCCCCGGCGGCCGATCCCCTCCGGCGCGCTCATACCCTGGGCTCCCAGCCGGGCTCGTACTCCCGGCCCCAAAGGCCCATGGCGTCCTCGTCCCCTACCACCTGGCCGCTCGTCGGATCGACCTTCAGGTCCCGGGACTTCCGCCACGCGATGTTGCCGAGGTGGCAGAGGAGCTGGCTCGTGGCGCCCTCGTCCACGGGAGCGGTTGGAGTCGACTCGCCCCGGACGCTGGCCAGGAAGTTCTCGATGTGCAGATCGGTCAGGTTGCCCCCGCCGCGGGTGTCCAGCGTCGACTCGCTCCCCGTCTGGATGCTCACGAGGCGCTGCCGGTTGTCCTCGTCGTAGACGACGTACCCGGCACGGTCGATCACCACCGTGCCCTTCTCACCGTGCACGGCCACGCCCCGGCCCCGGCCCTCGACCATCCGGCCGTTGCAGCTCTTCCCCTGCCAGGTGAGCATCTTGCCGTCCTCGAACTCGAAGGTCGCCAGTTGCGTGTCGGGCATGTCCTTCCAACCGTCGTCCCGGAAGTGGTAGCGGCCTCCCGTCGACGTCACCCGCAGAGGAAGGTCCACGCCCAAGGCCCAGCGGGCCACGTCGATCTCGTGGGTGCCGTTGTTGCAGATCTCGCCCGTGCCCCAGCGCCAGAACCAGTGCCAGTTGTAGTGGACGACGTTGTCCCGGTAGGGCGTGCGCGGTGCCGGTCCCTGCCACAGCTCGTAGTCGAGCCATTCGGGCACCGCCGTCTCCCTCCCGCGTCCGATCGAGCCGCGGGTGTTGGCGTACCAGGCCCGCGCGAAGTACGCGCGGCCGATGAGCCCCGCGTGGATCTCAGAGATCACCTCGATGGACTCGGGGGCGGAGCGCTGCTGGTTGCCCATCTGGACGAGGCCGCCGTACTTGGCCTGGGCTTCGACGATGAGCTCTCCCTCGCGGGGGTTGTGGCTGCAAGGCTTCTCGAGGTAGACGTGCTTGCCGGCCTTGAGCGCCAGGAGCGCCGCCGGCATATGCCAGTGGTCCGGCGACGCGATGACCAGGGCATCCACATCCGGGTCGTCCAACGTGCGACGGAAGTCCCCGACCGCGCGGGGGGCGCGGGCCTGCCGCTCGGCGACCGACGTGATGCAGGCCTCCATGGCCCGCACGTCGACGTCGCACACGGCGACCACCTCGGCGCCCCCGTCGCCGGCGAACGACTCGGCCAGGGCGAGACCACGACTGTTCACGCCCATGACGGCGACGTTGACCGTGTCGACCCGGTCGCGGCGTTGACCCACGCGCGGCAGGCCGAAGGTCGCAACGCCGACCCCGGTCACCGCGCCGTGCTTCACGAAGTCACGACGATTCATGGGAGGAGTCATGGCTCGATCACCCGGATCCTGATGTTCCGATACCAGACGTCGTCCTGATGGTCCTGGAGGACGATGTGCCCCGATCGTAGATCCGCGAAGCCTTCCAGGGGCGCGTACTTTGACGCCGCCAGCAGCCTGATGAAGCGCTCCGAGTCCACATCGTACTCGACGATCTTCATCCCGTTGAGCCAGTGCTCGCCATGGCCTCGATCGAACACGATACGGCCTTCGTTGAACTCTCCCACGGGACGGAGCGTCTTCTCCTTCGCGGGGGGAATCATGTCGTACAGGGCCCCGGCCTGCCGGTTCGGTCCGTTGAGGGCGTCGGGGTGGAGATCGTCGTCGAGGACCTGATACTCGAAGCCCAGGGCGGCCGTGGTGGGGAGGTTCGACACCGACATCTCGCGAGAGACGTTGTACTTGACGCCGCTGTTTGCGCCCGGCGCCACCTTCCACTCGAAGCTGAGCTCGAAGCTCGAGAAGGTCTCGACGGTCATGATGTCTCCTCCCACGAGCGGCTGGCCGTCGGGGGCGGTGGGAACGCCGGTACTCGCGATCTTCCGGATGGTCCCGTCCTCGATGCTCCAATGCCCGTCCGGGATGGCTTCGTCTTCGATACCCCGCCACCCCTCGAAGGAGGACCCGTCGAAGAGGACCTTCCACTCGTCGGATTCGTGGGCGGGCGATGCTCCGGTGGCCGCCGCGTCCGCCTCGGGGGTCCCACACCCCACGACAGCGACCAGGGCGGAGAGTAGCGCAGCCCGTCTCGAGGAGAGAGCTTCTCGCATGCCAGCCTCCTTGATGAACCATGGCGATGGGCAACGTAGCACCCAGCCCCGTCGTTCGAGAAGTAGGATGCGTGCCCCCGACGCCCGTGCCATGACGGCGTTTCGCGTCCTGGGCGCTGTAACGCTGGCCACCACGGTCCTGAGCGCGTGCGCAAACCGGGACGACGTGACCGTGATCAAGCTAGGTCACGGGCTCGACGTGACCCATCCGGTGCACCGGGCCATGGAGGCCATGGCCGCCGATGTGGCGGAGCGATCCAGCGGACGCATGCGCATCGACCTCTACCCCAGCGAGCAGCTGGGCACCGAACGACAGCTCCTGGAGCTGTTGCAGATCGGGTCCGTGGGCATGACGAAGGTCTCGGCCGCGGTCCTCGAGAACTTCGCTCCCGAGTTCCTGGTGCTGTCACTGCCGTACATCTTTCGCGACGAAGCCCACCACTTCGCGGTGCTGGACGGACCCATCGGTCGAGAGCTCCTATCGGGCCTGGTGCCGTACCGCCTACGGGGCATGACGTTCTACGACGCCGGCAGCCGGAGCTTCTACACGAAGGACCGCCCGGTGGACCACCCCGACGACCTGGCGGGGCTGAAGCTGCGCACGCAGGAGAGCGCCACGGCCATGGAGTTGGTGCGCCGCTTGGGCGCGTCGCCGACGCCCATCGCCTGGGGGGAGCTGTACTCGGCCCTGCAGCAGGGCATCGTGGACGGCGCCGAGAACAACCCGCCGTCCTTCCACCTTTCGGGCCACTACGAGATCGCCCGCTACTACTCCCTCGACATGCACACGCGCGTGCCGGACGTACTCGTCGTCTCCATGGATGTGTGGAGCCGGCTGAGTGAGGTCGAGCGTGGATGGCTCACCGAAGCAGTCACCGAGTCGACTCGCTTGCAGCGGGTGCTCTGGCGGGTGGCGGTGGACGAGGCCCTGGCCGCGGTAGAGGCTGCCGGCGTGCAGGTGCTTCGCCCGGATCCCGCACCCTTCGCCCAGCAGGTAGAGGGGATGTTCGATGCGTACCGGAGCGAACCCGTGATCTACGACTTGATCGCACGCATCCGCTCGTTCTCCCCGGAGGGGCCGTATCCGGACGAGCCCAATTGATTCTGACCCCTGGACCCAACGCCGCTACAGTGCTCCTCGACGTACCTGATCCACCGCGTAGGCGCAGGCCCGAGCGGTCAGGGCCAGGTACGTGAGCGACGGGTTCTGACACGCCGCGGACGCCATGCACGATCCGTCCGTGACGAAGAGGTTCGGGACGTCGTGGCACTGATTATGGCCGTTGAGCACGGAGGTGCCGGGATCCCGCCCCATACGCGCCGTGCCCATCTCGTGATTGGCGGTGCCCGGGGGAATGCCGGGATTGTCGAAGGTCTCCACGTCCAGGGCACCAGCAGCTTCCAGCATCTCGGCAGCGGTCTGAGCCATGTCCCGGCGCATGGCGAGCTCGTTCGGTCCCCGGGTGACACGGATGCGAAGCGCAGGGATCCCCCAGGCATCCTTCACGACGGAGTCGAGGACGGCCCGGTTCTCCGGACGCGGTAGGAATTCGCCGTACGCCTGAAGCGTCATCCACCACTCGCCGGGAGCCCGGAGGCGCTCCTTGAAGGCCACCCCGATGCCCGGCATGCTCGAAC
>JARRLD010000366.1:0-4178 GCA_037387345.1 Gemmatimonadota bacterium | reverse complement strand
GGAGCTGCCCTATGATCTGCTCGTGGATCGAGGCCGCCAGGTCGCAGGCGTAGCGGGCCGCCAGACCCTCGAGCTGGCCCGTCATCTCGAACAGCTCCTTCGCGTCCCGCTGAGTAAGGGGCGCCACCGTGGGCCGCCACTGCTGGCCGTTGCCCCTCAGGACGAAGCCCTCCTGTGCAAGCCTCTGCAGCGAGGCCCGGATGGGCGTCCGACTCACCCCGAGGCGCTCCGCCACGTCCGACTCGATGACACGGGAGCCCGGGGCCAGACGACCCTGCACGATAAGCTCCCTCAGGCGCTCATACGTCTGTGTCGTGCGGTCCTGGACCTGCTGGTTCGTCATCGGGACTCCCCTGGGTTCGTGAATGAAATCCAGGACACTACTCGCGTGGCGCGCCGACGTTTCAAGCGCGCCGGGAGGCTTGCCTGGCGTTGCGGCTTCACCTACTGTGGCTCGATCTTCCGGATTGTATACAACTATGTATGTGATCGCCCATGCAATGTAAAGCAGAGGACCCCCCGATGAACGCTGCCCTCATCTCGCGCCGCGCCCTGCTGAAGGGAGCGGCCGGCGCCGCGGGCGTCGTGCTGTTGGCGCCCATGGTCAACCGCGGGCGCTACCGGCTCTTTGCCCAGGTCCAGACGGAGTACTCCGCACGAGCGGTACGCCTGGTCACCGAGTCCCTGGTCATCGACATGCTGAGTCCCCTGACCATCAACAGCGAGATCGAAGATCCCTGGGTCCGCAGCGCCGAGAACTTCACCGAAGAGGACCATCGCGCCTTCATCGAGTCGGGGATCGACGTCTTTCACATCGCGGTGGGGATGGGGGGATTCGAGAGCGCCCTGCAATTCGTCGCGTTCCACAACGGCCTGATGGCGGGCCGGGACGAGTTCTTCATGCGGATCGACAGCGCAACGGACTTCGAGCGCGTCCGGGAGTCCGACAAGATCGGCATCCTCATCGGGATCCAGAATTCGTCCCATTTCCGTCGCCCCGACGACGTGAACCTCTTCCACGCCCTCGGCCAGCGTGTATCCCAGCTCACGTACAACTCCCGGAACATGATCGGGAACGGCTCGACCGAGCGGGTGGATGGCGGACTTTCAGACTTCGGCGTCGCGATCGTCGGGCGCATGAACGAGGTGGGGATGGCGGTGGACGTGTCCCATTCCGGCGACCGGACCACCCTGGACGCGATGGAGGTGTCGACCAAGCCGGTGCTCATAACGCACTCGAATGTACGGGCGTTGGTCGGAGGACACCCCCGCGCCAAGCCCGACGAGGCCATCACGGCCATGGCGCGGACGGGGGGCGTCATGGGCATCACTGGCGTTCGCAACTTCGTCACGATGGAGGAGCCAACGACGGTGGAGCACCTTGTCGATCACTACGACTACGTACGCGACATGGTGGGCGTCGAGCACCTCGGCGTGGGCAGCGACATCGACCTGCAGGGCTACGACGATCTGCCGGCCGAGCAGTACGAGCGGCTCAAGGCGGCCTACAAGGACACCTACGCGTTCCGGGACAAGATCGACATCGACGAGGTGGCTCACCCGAAGCGCATGTTCGACCTTACCGAGGCGCTCATCCGCAGGGGATACACGGATGAGCACATCCGTGGGATCCTGGGCGGAAACTTCGCCCGCGTGCTCTCGGAGATCTGGAGTGTGCCGGCCGAGGAGGAGGGGCGGGGATGAAGGCGGAGGGATCCGCCGCGGCTATCACACCCTGCGTGATCCGGCCGCTGCGGACCCTCGCCGAGCTCCGTGCGTGCGTGCGCCTCCAGGAGGAGGTTTTGGGGGTCGCGCTTCAGCGAGGTAGCTCCCGTGTCCCTCCTCAAGGCGAGTCAGCGGCTAGGGAGCTCGTGCGCGCCCCCGACGCCATCTCCTACTACGTGCTGCGCGCTGTCCGGGAGTCTGTCGAACCCAACGAACCGGAGCACGCGACAATGCAGCGCTCACCTTGACGAGCACGAGGGTTCTCTCGTGATGCTGACCCGCGCGGCCGCCCCCCTGGACCTTCAACCTCCTCTTCGACATGCACGCACCTGTTGAGATGGCCCGGCTGACCCGATCTTCCCCATCGATTCGCCACGGCGTCTCCCTGACCCTGGCGCTCACCCTGGCGCTTCCCAACCCGGTTCCCGCGCGGCAAGAGTCCGGGACGTTGATGGGCGGAGCGTCAGCGCCGGACGCCGCTGCCGCCGCCCAGGAAGAGATGGCGCGTCGGGGACCCACCGACCCCGCGGAGATCGGGACCTTCCTCGACGGCGTCATGAGGGCCCAGATGAAGGCGAACAACGTCGCCGGGGCGACCGTGGCCGTCGTGCGCGACGGCAGGCTCCTGTTTGCCAGGGGCTATGGCTACGCCCACGTGGACGACCGGAATCCCGTGGACCCGGAGCGCACGCTGTTCCGGATCGGGTCGGTGACCAAGCTCTTCACCTGGACCGCGGTGATGCAGCTCGTGGAGTCGGGGGATCTCGACCTGGACGCCGACGTCAACACCTACCTGGATTTCGAGATCCCGGCGACCTTCGACGATCCCATCACGATGTGGCACATCATGACCCACACCCCGGGCTTCGAGGAGGACAGCCGGGATCTGTTCACCGAGGATCCCGGCGAGATCGTGCCCATGGGTGAGTGGCTCCGCACGCACATCCCCGGCCGGGTGCGGCCACCGGGCGTCTTCTCGTCCTACTCCAACTACGCCACGGCCCTGGCCGGGTACGTGGTGGAGCGGGTCTCGGGAACGCCGTACGACGAGTATATCGAGCAGCGCATCCTCCAGCCTCTGGGGATGGAGCATACCACCACCCGGCAGCCCCTTCCCGAGCAGCTGGCCCCGGACATGTCGCAGGGCTACGTGTGGGCCGGAGGCCGCTTCGAGGCCAAGCCCTTCGAGATCATCCTGGGAGCGGCTCCCGCCGGCTCGGTGAGCTCCTCCGCCACGGACATGGCCAAGTTCATGCTCGCCCACCTGAACGAGGGTGAGCTCGACGGCGGACGCATCCTCTCGACGGAGACCGCCAGGACGATGCATACCCGTGCGTTCGGCCACGACGATCGGCTGAACGGCTTCGCACTGGGCTTCTACGAGAAGTCCCGCCCGGGACTCCGGGCCATCGGCCACGGCGGAGATACCCAGTGGTTCCACACCGATCTGGCTCTCATCCCGTCGGAGGATCTGGGCGTCTTCGTATCCTACAATACCGTGTCGGGCGGTGAGCTGAGCTTCGGACCGTTCTTCGACGTGTTCATGGACCACTACTACCCGGTGCCGAAAGAGCCGGTGGCCCTCGGGGAGGAGGCCCGGGCCGAGGCCGAACGGGTCGCCGGCGAGTACGCCTTCAACCGACACTCGTATACCACGTTCCAGAAGGCTGTGGGCCTCGCTGGCGGGGGAGTCTCCGTGCGGGCCCAGGACGACGGCGCGCTCGTGCTCAAGTCGCCGCTGGGTCTCTCGCGGCTGGTGCCCGTCGGACCCCTCCTGTACCGGGACGAGCTGGGTGAGGACCTCGTCTCGTTCCGGGAGGACGCGGAGGGTCGGGTGACCCACGGGTTCCTGGGAATCGCGCCCATGATGGCTCTGGAGCCGGTGCCGTGGTGGGAGTCAAGCATGCTCCACCGCGTCCTCCTGGGCCTTGCCGTCGTCGTCTTCCTGGGGACCGTCCTGGCGGCGCCCAGGCGTTGGTGGCGGAGGCGCAAAGGCACGGCCCTTCCGGGCGACGACCTGCCGGGGAGGAAGACCCTGGTGACGATGGCGGTGGCCAACCTCGCATTCATCGGTGCCGTGGGAGTCCTGGTGTCGAACCCGTCGTCCATCATGTCCGGCCCTCTCATCGGGCTGAAGATCGCCCTGGCGCTCCCGGTGATCGGGATCGTTCTTGCCCTGGGCGCGGCGATCCTGGCCCTCCGCCAGTGGATGAGCGGGTCGGCAACTCTGGGGGCGCGCCTACGCTACAGCTTTGTGGTGGTCCTTGCGCTGGTATTCGCGTGGTCGCTCAACGTCTGGAACCTCCTGGGATGGAGGATGTGAGTCGCGGCAGTCGGGGGTGGGCCCCCGGGCCGCAGACACGTTTGGGAGAAAGCAACCGCACTCGAGCCAGGAGGGCTCCGATGCTCCGTCATCCATTGTCTTTTCTACGCCGATTTCTGGTCGTCGCCGC
>JARRLD010000365.1:0-4185 GCA_037387345.1 Gemmatimonadota bacterium | reverse complement strand
CTCGAGAGCATCGAGCGGGGGACCGAGGACAACCGCGTCTATCTGATCACGTCGGCCGGCCCCCTCGAGTACTCGAGACCGGGAACGCTTGATTTAGTAAACAAAGCTTACTATGGTTGGCGCATGAGTCGCGAATCCATCGGAGAGTTCGAGCAGCTGATCCTGCTGGCCATCCTCCGTCTGGGCGATGACGCGTACGGCGTGCCGATTCTGGAGGAGATCCGGCGGCACAGCCGGCGCAAGATCCTCAGGCCGGCGGTCTACGTGGCGTTGGGTCGGCTGGAGGAGAAGGGCCTGGTCACGTCCCGCACCGGGGACGGCGGGACCGTCCGGAGAGGCCGACCCCGCAGGTACTTCGAGGTGTCCGCCGAAGGCATCACGCAGCTGAGGGAAGCCCGGGACACGCTCCTCAGCATGTGGGAAGGACTTCAGGCGGTCCTCACCCAGGGATGAGCCCCCGTTCGGACCGGCCACCGCGGCTGGCGGAATGGCTGGTCTCGTGGGCCGTGCCGCGACGGGACCGGGACGCGGTACTGGGCGATCTGGAGGAGGGGTTTCAAGGGCGGACGGTCGACCGACCGGGGAGTCGGCGACTCTGGTACTGGGGTCAGGCCCTGCTGTTCACGGCGGTGTATTCAGCCGAGCGCGTGCGGTCCCTGCGGCAGCGTGGCCGGAGTCGAAAGCCCGGCGGCGGGACGCTACATCTTCGGGAGGCGGTCATGGTGGACGGGTGGTGGAGGGAGGTGCGATTCGCGTTTCGGGCGCTCCGGAAACGGCCGGGCTTCATCGCAGCTACCGTGGGGACGCTGGCCCTCGGGATCGGCGCCACGACTGCCATCTTCTCGGTGATCAATGGCGTCATGCTCCGGCCGCTTCCCTATCCCGAGCCCGATCGACTGGTCTTCCTGTCCGAATCGTGGAAAGACCAGGCGATTCCCGGCGGGAGCAGCATGAACGCGGCGAACTTCCGGGATCTGCAGGCTTCGGTCCGGACCATCGAGGGGATGGCGCCCTACACCTTCTGGTCGGGGAACCTGACGGGAGGGGACCGGCCCCAGCGCGTCCGAGGGCTCCTGGTGGGGCACGAGTTCTTCTCGACCCTGGGCGTGCAGCCGTTCCTCGGTCGTGACTTCTCGCTCGAGGAGGGCTCCGCGGGTGGTCCTGCGGCTGCTATCCTCACCTACGGGCTGTGGCGAGACGTCTTTGGAGGAGACCGGAACGTGGTGGGCCGCGACATCATGCTCAACTCCGAGCCCCACACGGTAGTCGGCGTGCTTCCGGAAGGTACCGAGTTTCCCGGCGACCCTCGCATCTACGTGGCTCTTCCTTGGGTGGGCACCGAGCTCGGCCGGGGAGGACGCAACCTCAACGGCATCGGGCGTCTGGCTCCCGGCGTGACCCTGGAGATGGCGCAACAGGACATGGCGTCCGCGTACTCCCCCTTGGAGGAGACCTACCCCCAGAACGACAACTGGACCGCCTGGGCTGATCCACTGCACAGCCTGATCGTGGGACGGTCCCAGCAGCGGTCGCTGAGGCTGCTTGGCTGGGCCGTGGGTCTCGTGCTGCTCATCGCGTGCCTGAACGTCGCGAACCTTCTGCTGGTCCGGGCCGAGACCCGCCACCGCGAGCTGGCCGTGCGCGTCGCGCTGGGCGCGGGCAAGGCCCGGCTGGTCCCGCACTTCCTCTCCGAGGGGCTGTCGCTGGGCGTGATCGGCGGGAGCCTGGGCGTTGCCGTAGCGTATGGAGGGTTGGAGGCCATCAAGGCGGGATTCGCCACCATGTTGCCCAGAGCAGATGAGATCGCCCTGGACCACACGGCGCTCCTCTTCGCCGTCGCCATCTCCCTTGCCTCCGGGATCGTGGTGGGTTTCGTGCCCGTGGTACGGACCCGCTCCGTCAATCTCCAGGCGGATCTCAAGGATGGAGCCCGTGGAGCGTCCAGGGGAGGGAGCGTTCTCCGTCAGAGCATGGTGATCGGCGAGATCTCCCTGGCCGTGGTGATTCTGGCCATCGCCGGACTCCTGGGAAACAGCTTCTACCGGGTCGCCAGGATCGACACCGGGCTCACCAGCCCGGAAGACGTGCTGGTGGCCCAGGTCACCCTTGGAAGCGACTATGCGGACCCGGGTGCACGAGCACGCTTCTTCGGTGAGCTCGTGACGCAGGTCGAGGCGCTGCCCGGCGTCACGAGCGCGGGGCTGACCAGCCGTCTCCCCCTGTTCGGCGGCAACAACTTCACCCGCGTGCCCGTAGTGGGCGATCCGGACCGTTCTGCCCAGTTCGTCGAATGGCGCATGGTGACGCCGGGGTTCTTCGACGCGGTGGGCGTGCGCCTGGAAGAGGGACGCATGATGGACGCGTCCGACGCGACCCTCGACACGGTTCGCACGATCATGATCACGAGGGAGCTCGCCCGGCAGCTCTTTCCCTCCGAAAGCCCCCTCGGACGTCACATCGACGTCTTCGGCGACGGCGTTGGGATGGAGGTCATCGGGGTGGTGAGCGATCTCCGCGACCTGGGGCAGGAGCGCCCGGCGCCTCCCGGCGTCTATGCGGCGGCGGGCAACGCGGTGGCACCCTCTACGGGGTACCTCCTGGTCCGGACCGCGACGGACCCCCTGGCGCTCGTGCCACGGGTGCGGGAGCTGGTCCAGGGGCTCGACCCCGACCTCCCGCTGTTCGGGACCCGCACCCTGGACGATGTGGTCCGCCAACGCCTGGGCGGGCGGATGTTCTCCGTCTCCCTGCTCGGGATCTTCGCGACGGTGGCTCTGCTTCTGGGGGCCATCGGCATCTACGGTGTGGTATCCTACGCGGTCACCCAACGCACTCGCGAGATGGGCGTGCGGCTGGCGCTCGGCGCCAAGGGCGTGGACGTGATCCGGCTGGTGGTGAGGCACGGGATCCGACTCACGGTCCTGGGCCTGGCCCTGGGCCTGATCGGCGCATGGGTGTCCACCCGGTGGATCGCCTCCCAGCTGTTCGGAGTAGAGCCCACGGACCTCGTCACCTACGGAGCCGTGGCGGCTCTCCTCGGCGGCGTTTCGCTTCTCGCGAGCTTCATGCCGGCACGGCGCGCGTCCCGAACGGATCCGCTGGAGGCCCTCCGCTCCGAATAGCGCTCCGGCAAACCGTGGCGCGACGTGTCCTTCCCCCATCTGGCCCGACGAGCTGAGTCCGCCCAGTTTTCGAGGACTCTCGGGGCCGGGCCGGGGGCTCCGCCCCACCATCATCTCGACCTGAGGACGCGAATCATGCGAGCACATCTTGCGCTCACGTTGAGCGCGGCATTCACGGTGGCCGCCTGCGCCACGGATCGCAGCGTTGGCGACGGCGGCAACCCCGAGGACATCATCACGGCGGAGGGCATTCTCCACGACGTGGAGGTTCTCTCCGCCGACAGCATGGAGGGACGCGGCGCCGCCACGGAGGGCGAACGCCGCGCCGTCGCCTATATAGAGGACCGCTTCCAGGAGATCGGCCTCGAACCGGTAGGTGACAGCTATCTCCTGCCCGTTGAGCTGGTGGGCATGCAGAAAGACGTGGAGGCCTCGTCCCTCACGCTGCGCGGCGCAAGCGGAGAGCTGCCCCTGGCGAACGACGAGAACGTGACCTTCTGGTCCACGTCCGAGAAGCCGGTGGTCGACCTCGTCGACGTACCGGTGGTGTTCGTGGGATACGGAGTGGAGGCACCGGAGCACGAGTGGGACGACTTCAAGGGTGAAGACGTGGCGGGCAAGGTGCTCATGTTCCTCAACAATGACCCCCCGGTGGAGGAGGATGGGGAGGCCCTGTTCGGCGGAGAAGCGCGTACCTACTACGGCCGCTGGACCTACAAGTTCGAGCAGGCGCAGAAGCACGGTGCCGCAGGCGCCATCGTGGTGCACACCACCGAGTCGGCGAGCTATCAGTTCAGCGTCATCGGCAACACCGGGTCCCGCCGGATCTGGCAGCGCACGTACCAGCTCGATCTTCTGAGCTGGGCCGACTCGACGACCGTGGAACGCATGGCCGCGGACATGGGGACGGATCTTTCCGGGCTCTTCGAGATGGCTGCCGAGAGGGAGTTTCGGCCCGTGGACACAGGGTACCGTCTATCCGCCCACATCGAGACCGACGTGGAGCGGGTGGAGGCATACAACGTAGCAGGTATGGTGCGGGGAAGTGATGCGGAGTTGGCGG
>JARRLD010000364.1:0-4240 GCA_037387345.1 Gemmatimonadota bacterium | reverse complement strand
CCAACATCGTGGTCGTCGTGGTGGACGATATGCGGTTCGACGAGATGGGGGTCGCCGGCCACCCCTAACTGGAGACGCCGCACATCGACCAGCTCGCCAGGGACGGCGCGCTGTTCACCCGAGCCTTCCACGCGGTGCCTCTGTGCTCGCCGAACCGGGCTTCCCTCCTCACAGGCCAATACCCGTCCCGGCACGGCATCATCGACAACGTCGCCCGGAACCGCATGAGCCATCGCCTGGAGACGTTTCCCAGGGCACTGCAGGCCGACGGATACGAGACCGCGTTCCTGGGCAAGTGGCACATGGGCAACGATCCCACACCACGTCCCGGCTGGGACGAGTGGGTCGCCATCCCCGGACAGGGACGCACCCGCGACCCCGAGCTGTGGGAGGACGGCGGGATCCACACCGTGGAAGGTTATATCACCGACGTCTTCACGGACCGGGCCGTGGAATTCATCCGCAGGGAGCGGACCGACCCCTTCCTCCTCTACATCGCGCACAAGGCCATTCATCCCGACGCGGTGCAGCTCGACGACGGCTCGGTGGACCTTTCGGTTCCACGGGGCTACGTGCCGGCCCCGCGCCATCTGGGCCGGTACGAGGAGAAGGTGTTCCCTCGTCGGCCGAACGTGATCTCCTCACCTGACGAGCTCACCGACAAGCCTGCCCTGCGACGGGCGCTCACCGTGAAGTACTCCGACGAGATCGTCTCGGCCTGGGGCATGGAGGAGCTGGACCCGGGGACCCGCGAGGAAACCATCCGCCGCCGATCGGAGATGCTCCTGGCCGTGGACGACGGAGTGGGTCGGATCGTGGAGACCTTGAGAAGTCAGGGCATCCTGGACGAGACGGTCATCGTCTTCACCAGCGACAACGGCTTCTTCTACGGGGAGCACGGCCTCTCCCTCGAGCGCCGTCTTCCCTACGAGGAGTCCATCCGGACGCCTCTCATCGTCCGCTACCCGAGGCTGGTCGAGCCCGGGTCCAGGGTGGAGCGGCTGGTCTCGTCGGTGGATCTGGCGCCCAGCCTGCTCGACCTCGCAGGCGCACCCATCGGTGATCACATCCAGGGCCGCTCCTTCGTGCCCCTGCTCCAGGGCATCGAAGACGGATGGAGGGAGTCCCTCCTCGTGGAGTTCTACACCTACGAGAACCCCTTCCCCTGGCTCGTCGACATGGACTACCGGGCCATCCGGACGGAGCGGTACAAGTACATCCATTGGATGCAGCACCCGGATGAAGGCGAGCTCTACGACCTGACCACGGATCCCTTCGAGACCGCAAACCTGATCGACGACCCGAACATGGCCGATCTGGTCGTCGAGCTACGGGGCCGTCTCGCCGATGCGGCGGTGGACGCCATGGGGCTCGTTAAATGACACCATGCGACCGGTGAACCGGAGTGGGACGGCGCCGCTGGCCACTCTCGTGGTCCTCGCCGCCGCGTGCGCTCCCGCCGAGGGCCCCGCGCTGGCCGCCGACCTCGTGCTCTTCAACGGAACGGTGCTCACCGTCGACGAGGCGGATCGCGTGGCGACGGCCCTCGCCGTCCGCGGTCGACACATCGTCGCCGTGGGCGACGACGCGGATATCCTGCGCTTTGCCGGTCCCTCCACCGAGCGCGTAGACCTGCACGGGCGCACGGCCACACCGGGCCTCCTCGACGCCCACGCCCACTTCCTGGCGGGCGGTGCGAACCGCCTGTTCAACCTGGACCTCAGCTACCCTGGCGTGCAGAGCATCGCGGACGTGCTGGAGCTGGTGGCAGGTCGCGTCGCCACCGTCGAGCCGGGGGAGTGGATCACCGGCGCCGGTTGGGACGAGGGCAAGCTCGAGGAGCTGCGCTACATCCTCGCATCCGATCTCGATGACGTGGCTCCGGAGAATCCCGTCTGGCTCGAGCACACCATGGGCCACTATGGGACCGCCAACAGCATGGCGATGCGGCTGGCCGGCCTGCAGTCCTCCACGCCCGACCCGGTGGGTGGCACCATCGATCGCGGCGCGGACGGCCGCCTCACCGGCGTCCTCAAGGAACGCGCGCAGGGGCTCGTGCGCAGGCTGGTCCCCGGCTACTCCGACGAGCAGGTGCGCGCCGGGATCAAGGATCTGGCCCGGGCCTTCAACCGCGAGTGCATGACGGGCGCCAAGGACCCGGGCATCGACTCCGACGGGTGGGCAGCGTATCAGGACGTCCTCGCACAGGACTCCCTGAGCGTGCGGCTCTTCGCCCTCTGGCGGGTGGGCCGGACCGTCGCCGCCGCCCGCGACGTCATCGAGCGCATCGCGCCCTTCACCAGGCCGTACGTGAGCACCGGCGACGACCGCCTGATCTCGGGCGGGGTGAAGCTCTACATGGACGGCAGCGGCGGCGCGCGCACGGCGTGGATGTACGAGGACTGGAACCGGGCACGCGATTCGTTGGACGCCGGCAACCGCGGCTACCCCGCCACGCCCCCCGACGTCCTGCGGGAGCAGATCCGCCTCTTCCACGACGCCGGAATCCACGTGAGCGTCCACGCCATCGGAGACCGAGGTATCGACTGGGTGGTCGACAGCTACGAGAGCGCACTGGACGCCAACGCGATCCGCGGCCTGCGGCACGGTATCATCCACGCCAACATCCCCACGGACCACGCCCTGGACGTCATGGCCAGGCTCCAACGGGAATACGACGCCGGCTACCCCGAGCCGTCGGCCACCTTCATGTGGTGGATCGGCGACACGTACGCGGGTAACTTCGGGGTGGCGCGGTCGAAGCGCTTGGATCCTTTCCGGACCTTCCTGTCCCGGGAAATCCGCTGGGCAGGCGGCTCGGACTTCGGGGTAACACCCTACGCTGCCCGGTACGGGATCTGGGCGAGCGTGGCCAGGCAGGCGGAACGGGGAGTCTACGGTGCGACGCCCTTCGGAACGGACGAGTCCGTCGACGTGCACACGGCGCTGCGGTCCTTCACCCGGTGGAGCGCGCATCAGCTCTTCCTGGAGGACCGGATCGGCTCGCTGGAGCCGGGCAAGTACGCCGACATCGCGGTGTGGGACCGGAACCCCTATGACGTCCCCACGGACGACCTGCGGGACATGCGGTGCGAGATGACGGTGTTCGACGGAACGATCGTGTTCGACGCGGAATGGGAAGGATGAACAGGACGACCACGGTGGCGACCGCTTTCGCCGCTGTCGTTCTCGCCGGTACCGATCTCACCGCCCAGCCCGCTCAGGGGACGAGCGTCGGAGGGTTCTCCCTCACCTTCGGCTTCGTGGACTACGACCTGCGTGATCAAGTCCTGAATCCGCTCGCCCACAAGGGTCGCCTCGGCTCACTGGGACTGACGTACGAACAGAGCGGGACGGGCAGCCGACACCGGTTCGATCTGGAGTTGGCCGTGGCCCCCCTCCGGAGTCGCTTCGAGAGCGAGTGGGGCTCGGTGGCCACCGACCTGAAGCTGGCCTACCGTTCGGCCTGGGAGGTTGCCCGGCCCGGCCGTGCGTTCGCGATCCACGTGGGAGGGGTGTTCGACGTCCTCTCTCACATGGCGTATTTCGGGAAGTGGGACGACAGCCACGTGTACTGGCTGACCGCATACGCCCTCGGACCGACCGCCATGGCGACGTACGAGGCGGGAGACGCCCACGCCCTCACTCTCGAGGCGCGCCTTCCGGTCGTCGCCCTGGTCTCACGCCCCGAGGCCCTCATCGATTACAAGGCCGCCAACCCGGATGCCGGTTGGATCGTCAAGAAGCTTCACGAGGGAATCGGTCTTCGGTCATTGAACGAGCACGTGGCTCTGGACGTGGCCCTCCGGTATCAGCGGCCCGTCGGGAGCCGAATACGGGGGGTTTTCTGGCAGATGATCTACCTGCAGAACCACCAGACGGACTCTGCGGACCTCGAGGTCTTGAGGTATGCGCTCGGCATCTCCGTGGGGCTCTAGCCCGGCCAGGAAGGCCCCGGCGGTGGAGAGGTCAGCCATCGCATGGGGGGTCCTCGCCGGAGTCACGTGGCTCACCGGCTGCGGCCTCACCGATCTGCCCATGAAGCTGGACTACGCGGGCTACGAGCCAGCCGCCCTGGCCGACGGATGGGAGGTGTCCACGCCGGATGCCGAAGGGCTCGACCCGCTCCGGATCGAAGAGCTCTACCGCGAGGTCTTCACCGAAGGCCGGCACCCCACGGTGCACAGCCTGCTCATCATCAAGAACGGGAAGCTCGTCGCGGAGGCCTACGTCCGGGACC
>JARRLD010000363.1:0-5335 GCA_037387345.1 Gemmatimonadota bacterium | reverse complement strand
GGCACGTCCTGGAGGAGGGAGACGTCGTCGAGATCCACCGGTAGGGACGCGGGACAGGCACACCCGGCTGGCCACGCACGCGACCCGTCGCCTCACCCCGAGGGCGTGAGCGCGAACTCCAGGCCCGACACCTCCCCCGAGGCGCAGAAGGCCGCTCTCCAACCCTGGTAGTCGCCCTCGATGGAACCGTAGCCCGCCGCCTCGAAGTCCAGCGCGAACTCGTGGCACACCAGCTCCCAGAGCTCCCGCTCGTCGGCATCCCGGATCACCACGATCCGGAACTCCCCGTTGGCGTCGGTCACGTCCTCTCCCCGTGTCCGGGTCGAGCAGGCACCCTGGAGACAGCTTTCCCTCCAGAGCGAGACCGTCGCTCCGGCGATGCCCGCCCCTGCGACGTCCGTCACCTTGCCGGACACCACGAGATCCTCGGACAGGGGGTCGGTGACCCCACAGGCCCCCGTGGTCAGGAGCACGACCCCGGCACCGAGCACCGGCAGGAGCGCACGAACACGCGACCCCGAGAAGGGCCCCCGGCCGTGAGGGAGAGGGAGCCGCGGCGCCCTGCAGGGGCTACCCAACCGGCGCTTCCAGCTTCGTGGTCTGATCCCAGGGATCCACGCGCTCCAGGTCCAGGCGCTCGAGCTCCCGGTTCACGGCGGGGAGATCGCTGTCCCAGATCTGCTGCAGGCGCGCCGTGTACCCGTCGAGCTCGTCCACCATGATCTGGAACACCTCGCGCATGCCGTCGTTGGGGGCTCCGTCGCCCCGCTCTACCATGGACAGGAGGTTGGCCAAGCGATTGTTCACCTTGATGGGGAAGTTGAGAGGGTCCTGGTTGGACCGGTTTCGCACCTGGTAGATATTCGCCTCGACCTCGGAGGCGTTACGCAGGAAGGTGTGCGCCGCCTCTCGGAGGGCACGGTCCTCGGTGCTCTCCAGACGCTCCTCCAGCTGGACCCTGGCGCGCCGGATGGCGATGACCGCGGAGTTCGCCTCCGTGACCTTGGCCTGGATCTCCCGGGCAAAGGCGTACTGCTCCTGCAGGTCGGCCTCGGTGACGTCTTCGATCCACGGATTCCGCTCCATCGGACCGGCCGTCCGCCGTGAGGCGCACGGTATACGTCCCTGGGGGCACCGTGGCGGACATCGTGCGCACGCCCCACAGGACCATCCCGGGGAACGCCGGAGCCGGATCCGTGGTCAGATCCCACCGGAGCCGGTTGAGGCCCGCATCGACAGGCATGGCCGCACCGCTCCAGCGATCACGCTCCTCGGTGGTGTCCGCAGGCTCGAAGGTCCGCAGCACCTCACCGGCGTCGCTGAGGATCTCCAGCTTCGCCGCTGCGGGCGCATCCTTGAGCCACCAGGAGAGCATCGCCCCGTTGGACGAACGGAGCGCAGAGGCCGGCTCGAACAGGACCACGTCCTGCTCCGTCAAGCCGGCCGTGGCCTGACGCAGGGGCGCAATGTTGTCCAGGATCCAGAAGCCACGGCCGTGGCTGGCGATGGCCAGCTCGTCGTGCTCCACGATGAGCGACGAGATGGGGATGTCCGGAAGGTCCGGGTTCAGCTCCTGCCAGCGTCCTCCGTCGTCGTAGGAGATGTACACGCCCCGGTTCGTACCCGCGTACAGCAGACCGGCCCGCTCGGGATCTTCCCGCACGGTGTGCACGAACGCTCCCTCGGGGATTCCGCTCACGATCCTGGTCCACGTCTGGCCGAAATCGCGGGTCTTCCAGATGTACGGGGCCTTGTCGTCCAGAAGGGACCGCTTCGCTGCCACGTACGCCCGACCGGGCTCGAACGCCGAGGCGTCGATGAGGCTGACCCGCCCGAAGTCGGGCATGTCGGGCGGCGTAACGTCGGTCCACGTCCGTCCACCGTCCCGGGTCACGTGGACCAGGCCATCGTCGGATCCGGTCCAGATGACGTCGGCGTTCACCTTGCCCGGCGCCACCGTGAAGATGGTGGCATAGACCTCGGGGCCATTCATGTCGCCGGTGATGGGCCCGCCGGAGTGACCCAGCGTGGCCGGATCGGCCCGGGTGAGGTCGTCGCTCAGGCGTTCCCAGCTGTTCCCTCCGTCCATGCTCCGCCACAGCCGGTTCGACGAGACGTAGAGGGCGTCGGGATCCAGCGGCGAGAACACGATGGGGAACGTCCACTGCCAGCGTTCCACCATGTCGATGGCCGGCTCCCCGGAATAGAACCAGGGGTAGGGATCAACCTCGCGGGAGGTACCCAGGGTGCGGTTGAACTTGTCGACGTACCGACCGTTGTTGGTTCCCGAGAAGAAGACGTTCAGGTCCTTCGGATCCGGCGCGATATAGCCCGGCTCGCCCCCACCCACGCGGTAGGCCACGTCCATGGATCCCTCGGTGAGGCCGCGCTCGCCGCCGCCACCGCGACCGCCGCCCCGGGCACCCCCCGCGCCTCCAAATCCGAAGCGACCCGCATTCCAGTCCGAGGGCAGGCACAGCGTGCTGTTGTCCTGCTGGGAGCCGCATACGTGGAAGGGTGTGTGGGCCGTCGTCACGACGCGGTAGAACTGAGCCGTGGGGAAGTCCTGAGCCGTCCAGGATTCGCCCGTGTCGACGCTCACGGCGCCCCCGCCGTCGTTGCCCACGACCAGGTGGCCCGGATCGTCGGGGTCGATCCAGAAATCGTGGAAGTCCCCGTGGGTCCCGTTGTTGATGGTCTCGTACGTGGCCCCACCGTCCGTGGATCGGAAGAGGGATGTGTTCTCCACGTAGACCACGTCCTCGTCCTGGTGGTCGGCGAACACGTGGGTGTAGTAGAAGGCCCGCTGCCGGATTCGGCGCTCGCTGTTCACCAGCTCCCACGTGGCGCCGGCGTCGTCGCTGCGGAAGAGGCCACCGTCGTCGTGCTCGAACAGGGCGTATACGCGGTTGGAGTTCGCGCTGGACACCGCCAACCCGATCTTGCCCACCACGCCCTCGTGGGGCATGCCCGGATTCCGCGTGATCTCCGTCCAGGTCTCGCCGCCGTCGGTGCTTTTGAACATCCCGCTGCCGGGCCCGCCGGACGCCGCCGTGTACTCCTTGCGGAAGGCCTGCCACAGCGACGCGTACATCACGTCCGGGTTGTTTCGGTCGATGGCCAGATCCACGGCGCCGGTCTTGGCATCCCGATAGAGGACCTTCCGCCACGTGTCTCCGCCGTCGGTGCTCTTGAAGACGCCCCGCTCCTCGCTGTCGGCGCCGTACTTCCCGAACACCGCCGCATACACGATGTCGGGGTCGGTGGGGTGCACACGTACCTTGGAGATGGCATCGGTGTCCATGAAGCCGATGTGCTCCCAGGTGTCGCCGGCGTCCCGGCTCCGGTACATCCCGTCGCCGGGGATGATGTTGCCCCGGATGCACGCCTCACCCGTGCCGATGAAGACCAGGTCGGGGTCGGTCTCGCTCACCGCCACCGCCCCCACCGACGCGGACGTGATCTTGAAGTCGGTGACCGGGCCCCAGCTCTCGCCACCATCCGTCGTCTTCCACAGTCCTCCCCCTACAGCGCCGAAGTACGCCTCGTCCGGCCGGCCCACCACGCCACTGACGGCGATGGAGCGCCCTCCCCGGTCCGGGCCCAGGTTGCGCCACCTGTAGCCGGCCAGCAGCGCCGAGTCCAGGACGACGTCGCCGGTCTCCTGCGCGGTCAGGGGGGCCTCGACGGGTGCGAGAACGGTGCCGGCCAGGAGAAGGGCCGAGACGAGCTGGGCGGATCGTGAGGCGGACATGGTCGGCGTGGTCTGAAGGGGACGATGGGAGGGGCAAGGTAGGGGATGCGGCGAGATCGCGCAGGTGCCTTGCCGGGCTCCATTTGGGCAGTCGCCATCGGCCCGGGCGGACCTCCGATCGCGACCGATGCAGGACCGTTGGGGAGGCGGGCCTTTCGATCCCGACCCGAGTCGCCTACCCTCGCCCGATGCCAGCGCTCGAGATCGCCGCCATCGTCCTCATCAACCTCGCCCTGATCTTCTATTCCCTCGGGGTGTGGGCGGAACACCTCAAGCGGTACCTGGTGGGCTGGCACGTGGCGGCCTTCTGGACGGGCTTCTTTTTCGATGTCAGCGGCACCCTGGCCATGGACCTGCTGGAGCCCGGCATCGACTGGTCCAGCCTCCACACCATCACGGGCCAGATCGCGCTGTGGCTCATGTTCGCCCACGCGGTCTGGGCGACGAGGGTGGTCAGGCGAGGAAGCGAGCACGCGAAGCGGAGGTTCCACCGCTTCAGCCTGGTGGTGTGGACGGTCTGGCTCGTGCCCTACATCGGGGGGATGATCCTGGGCATGAGGGGAGCGTCGGCGTGATCCAGGACACCCTGGGAGTCGCCACGGTCATGGTGGCCGTGATCGCGGCGTCCCTCTGGATCTGCCGACGCTTCCGGTGGGCGGCCCAGCTGTCGGCGGTGGTGTGGATTCTCCTCCTCGCGGCGGTGGCGTCCAATCTGGGGCTCATTCCCCTGGAGTCCGAGCTCTACGGACAGCTCGCCGACTTCACCGTGCCCTTCGCAGTGGCGCTCATCCTCATGAAGGTCAACCTCGGCGAGCTGCGCCTTGCAGGGAAAGGCATGGCGGTGGCCTTCCTGATCGCCTGCGTGGGCACCATCGTGGGCGTGCTTCTCGCAGGGGTCCTGCTGGATCCCCTCCTCCAGGGCGTCCTGGGCCCCGACCGGTGGAAGGTGGCCGGGCCGTACACGGGCACATACATCGGCGGAAGCCTGAACTTCTTCGCGCTGTGGTCCGGGATGGAGTTGGGCCGACCCGACCTCTTCGCGGCGGCCAACGCCGTGGACAACCTGAGCCTGGTGGTCCTTCTGGCGTTCTGGATGCTCGTCCCGTCGCTCCTCGGCCACCGCTTCCCGGTAGCCGAGCACTGGCATACGGCCGAGCCGAGCCCCGGGCAGGCCGCGAGCTCCCCGGACCCTGAGGAGACGAAGCCCCGCCTCGATCCCCTGCACGTTGCCGCTCTGTGCCTCGCCGCCCTGTTCGTCATGTGGGCCAGCAGCGAGATCACGGCTCGGTGGATCCACCCCTGGGCGCCCGGCGTTCCCTCCATCCTCGTGGTGACGACCCTCGCCCTGGCCCTCGGTCAGGTTCCGGTGGTCTCTCGACTGGAAGGGGCCTGGGAGGTCGGGAACCTGGCCTTCTACCTCTTCTTCGCCGCCGTGGGCGCCATGATCCACCTCTACAACGCCGTGGTCCTCTCCCCGGTGCTCTTCGCCTACGTGCTGGTCGTCATCGTGATCCACATGGCCATCATCTACGGCGTCGGACGCCTGCTCAGGATGGACGTCGGCCTGTTGACCGTGGCGTC
>JARRLD010000362.1:0-4303 GCA_037387345.1 Gemmatimonadota bacterium | reverse complement strand
CCCTCGACCCGAGCCGGTTGACCATACTCCGCCCGTACCTCGCTGCTCCGCGTGCGGACGGTCACGCCGACAGGATCGAAATCAAGCCAGACCGTGTCCGAAACGGCATCGGGTGCCACCCAGAGCGACCCCAAAAGGGCAGGGTTGAGACTGCCGTAGTCCGGCTGCAGCCGGTATCCGGTTGAATCCACCACTTCCCGCAGGAGGGACCGGCTGCGGAGGAGTTGCGTCTGGGATAGCAGGGGGTTGACGTATCGGTCGGCCTCCCTCGCGGGAGCCTCGAAGCCCTGGGTCATGGCTTCCCTTGCCGCTGCTCCGAGGCGCAGAACCGCTGTGGCCCGATACGTCGGAGGCTCCCGGAGGGCGATCACCGCAGCCAACGCGGCGAAGCAGAACGTGGAAGCGATCACCAACCCGATCCTGCGCTTCACGATGGCGAGCAGCTCGGACAAGGCGATGGTGTCTCTGGTTTCCGAGGTGGGATCCATTGGCGCAGGGTCCCACGGATACCCCTTTCGGCGAAGTTCGTTCAGGGGGGCCGAGCGCGGACGCGGTGCCGACTCTTCGGGCTCCGCACCGCTCGTGTTCGGGGCCACTGTCATCGGACGTCTCCTCCGTAGTCCCGCATCCTCGTCGATTCCAAGCCGCCAACGCCAGAGCGTGCTGGGGCTGACACCAAGCTCCCTGGCGATCTCCGCCACGGATCGACCACCTTCGGCCGCCAAGCGCCGCGCCTCTTGTTCGAGGCGTACCAACTCCGCGGGTCCTGGTCCAGGCCGGTCCGCGGCGTCCGGATCGTGCGGATCCGGACGTTCGTCCCCCGGACCCAGGCTGGACCTCCACCCCAGGCGCCACTGCCGCAGAGCGCTGGGGCTGACGCCGAGCTGTCTCGCGATATCGACATACGATCGGTCATCCTCATCTGTCATCCGAACGGACTTGATCCTTGACCGGAGTCTTCCGGTCGCCCGGTCTCCACCGTGAGAGCGGTTCTGCGACCTCTAATGAATACTAGGCGTCCCCGGAAACGCCTGTACAGCCTTTTCTTGTCCACCGCGCCCACGACTCGGCCCCGGGGATGCCGGGAAGGCACCGGCATTGGGGGGACGCCCGCCGGGTGGGGAGTCCTCGGCTGGATTCGCGTGGGAGGTGGTGGGGAACGGTGCCGGGGTCCTGCGGCTTGGTACGCCTCGGCGGGAAGGGAGGCGTCAGAACGTACGATGATAACGTCCCCCCGGGCGTGGTCGCAAAGAACGTCGTGGCCGGGCCCGGCGTCCCCATGGCGGGGGCCTCCGACCGTCACCGGCGTCGGATCGTACGGGCTGGCTCACCGCGCCTTCAATGCTTCCCGGGGGTCGACTCTCGTCGCCCGGGCTGCCGGCAAGGCCGCCGCCGGCAGCGCAACGAGGAAGAGCACGGTTGTCACACAGATGAATGTCAGCGGGTCCAGAGGTTCGACGCCGTAGAGGAAGCCGCTCGTGACCCGGGCCAGGAGGGCGCCGAGCACGAGTCCCACCGTGGCCCCCAGCATCACGAGGCGCATCGCCCCAGCCACCATCAGTCGGAGAACCGCTCCTGAATCGGCCCCCAGAGAGACCCTGATCCCCACCTCCGCCGTTCGCCGGGACACGGCGAAGCTGACCACACCGTACAGCCCGATGACGGCCAGCATCAGGGCGACGCCGGCGAAGAGGCTCGCCAGCACCGCGGAGACCCGCCGGGCGATCAGCGACACCCCGATATGCTCGGCCACCGTCGTGCTCCCGAAGAGGATCCCTTCCGGATGGACCTCCCTGAAGCGGTGCAGCAGATCCTCGGCTACGCGCTCCGCCGCCCCGGGCGGACCCTCGGTGCGGGCGAGGATGGTCACCCACGAGTTGTATTCCTGTGAGAAGGGGAGGTAGATGAACGGTGTGGGCGACTCGCTGAGGGTCCTCACCTTCGTGGTCCGTGACACGCCGACCACTCGACGCTCGTGGTCCCAGCCTGGGACCTCCACACGAAACACCCGGCCCACGGCGCTCTGGTCGGGCCAGAAGCGGTCCGCCATGGCCTGGTTGATGATGGCGACCGGCTCGCCGTCCGGGTCGTCCCGGTCGTCGAAGCTCCGGCCATCGAGGATGGGGATGCCGGCAGCGGCAAAGAACCCCGGACCTACCGACGTGAAGTCCACATAGTGGGCACCCCGGTCGGGAGGCGGTGCCACGCCGTCCACGTTGATGTCCAGAAACATCGTGTTGACGGTGTTGAGGTGCATGTTGCTGACCAGCCCGACGTCGGTAACACCAGAAACCCGTTCGGCTTCCCGAACCATCCTCGCGGCCACCGCCCTTCCCTCCTCCGTGGTCATGCGGTCGGCCGGATTCACGAAGGAGAGCATCGCCGTGGGTTGGTCCCCGAATCCCACATCGAGAGCCTGCGACGCCGAGAAGCTCCGAACGAACAGGCCTGCCACGATGAGCAGCACCAGGGACACTGCCACCTGGGCGCCGACGAGGGTGTGGCCCAGGCGCACCGGGCCACCGACGGATGCACGGCCGGCCCCGTCCTTGAGGGTCGCCATGAGATCGGGTCTGGTTGCCTGCAGGGCCGGAATCAGACCCACCATCACGCCCGTGAGCACGGTGACAGCCGCGGTGAACCCGAGCACGGTGCCGTCCAGGGATAGATCCAATCCGATGGGAAGCGACGAGGACCTTGCCAGGCCGACGCCCAGGTCGAGGACCCCCCTCGCCAGCACGATGCCGACACCGCCGCCGAGGAGCGCGAGGAGGAGGGTCTCGCTGACGTGCTGCCTCCCCAACCGCCAGCGGCCGGCTCCCAGGGCCAGCTTCAAGGCCGCCTCGGCCTGACGGTCGCCGGCCCGGGCCAGAAGGAAGCTCGCCAGGTTCGAGCAGGCGATGAGGAGGACGAGCGCCACGATTCCCATAGCGAGGAAATTGGCGGGCACCAGGATCCGATCCACAGCGGGATTGAAGACCACGCCAGACCGAGCCGTCACGAGCAGGCTGTCTCCCGCGGGCCAGGCTTCGGGGAAGTCCGTCCCGAGGCCTTGCGTGACTCTCGAGACCGCGCCGGTCGCGTCGGCCATTCCCACTCCAGCCCGCAGGCGGCCGACGGCATTGAAGGCGTTCCAGCCCCGGGAGCCCAGGGCGTCTCCTCCGAGGGGCAGGAGCTGCTGCACCATCATGATGGGGGCATAGAGGTCGGGAATGACCCCACGCAGGGATCCCGTGAACTCGCGGGGCGCCACCCCGACGATGGTGTAGAGCCGTCCGCCGAGGCGCAGCGACGTCCCCACCACACCCGGGTCACGCCCGAGGGACCGCTCCCAGTACCGGTAGCCCAGGGCCACGACGGGGTGCGCGCCTGGAGCCACGTGGTCCTCCGGTGTGATCATCCGCCCGAGATGGGCCTGCACGCCCAGCATGGAGAAATAGTTCCCGGTGACCATCTCGGCGACGAGGCTCGCCACGCTAGCCCCCTCGTCACGTGTCACGAAGGCAAACTGGAAGCCGCCGACGTCGTCGAAGACGTCCGTCGTACCCTCGCGTAGCACCCGGTAGTCCGGGTAGCTCATGGGGTCCGCCGCGGTGTAGGCCCGATCCCGGTAGAAGTTCACCAGGGTTCCGGGCTCCCTCACCGGAAGCTCCCGCACCAGGATGGCGTTGGCCACGCTGAACATGGCCGTGTTCACGCCGATCCCGAGCGCCATGGACAGAATGGCGACGAGGGTGAAGCCCGGGCTCCGCAGGAGCGACCGGAACGCGTACCGCACGTCCAGAGCCAGGTCCTCGAAGGCGCGCACGCCCCGCTCGTCCCGGACCTGCTCCTTGACCCGCTCCACTCCGCCGAAGCGGGCGTGTGCCAGCCGGCGGGCCTCACGGGGCGACAGGCCGGCCTGCATGTTCTTCTCCGTCTCCCGCTCGAGATGGTACTGAAGCTCTTCTGCCATCTCGGCCTCGACCTGCCTCTTCCTGAGGAGGGCCCTCAGCCGCTCACCCAGGGATCGTATCCAGGACATCTTCCCTTCCTCCCCGCGCCCCTCACGCCGGCCAGGCCGCCGCGGCCAAGACCCGCTCCACGGCCGATGACGATCGCTTCCAGGCGTTCTGCTCAGCCTTGAGTTGCTTCCATCCGGCTCCCGTGAGCTCGTAATAGCGAGCCCGGCGGTTCTTCTCGCTCACCCGCCATTCGGAGGTGATCCAGCCCCTTCGTTTCAGTCGCTGCAGGGCCGGATAGAGGGAGCCCTGATTGACGTCGAACACCTCTCCGGAGAGGAGACGGATGCGCTCGGAGATCC
>JARRLD010000361.1:0-4304 GCA_037387345.1 Gemmatimonadota bacterium | reverse complement strand
CCCGTCTCCTCAGCCCGGTACAGGGCCTCGTTGACCACCTCGTCCATATCCACGAGCCTCTCCAGCTCATCCTGGAGAAGGACACGGCGGGCCTCGGACACGGTCACCGTGCGCCGTTTCGTCCGCTTTGGAAGCATGTCCTGGAGCATTTCGGGGAAATTGTGGTCCATGCCCTCCATGCCTCCCATGGGCACCATCATGCCCTCGATGGAGGGCGACTGCTGGACCTCGATCTCCACCTCACGCTCCTCGAGCTTCCCGTCGCGGAGCAGCTGGCGGAGCTTCTCGCGTGTACGCTGCCGACGACTCGCCAGATCGGGCTCCTCGTCGGATGAGGCCACGCCGCCCGGACCTGCGATGAAGACGTGCGCTCCCTCACCGGCAAGGTCCACGTCCACGTCCTGCAGGGGCGCGACCGGAGGAAAGAGGAGGTCGAGGAGCCGTTCTTCCACCCGTTCGTCCGCCAGGTCCTGGACATCGTCCTCGCGTTCCGCCCGCACCAGGTTCACCGAGATGTCGATGAGGTCCCGGATCATGGACTCCACGTCCCGACCCACGTAGCCCACTTCGGTGAACTTGGAGGCTTCGAGCTTCAGGAAGGGCGCTCCCGCCAGTCGTGCCAGCCTACGGGCGATCTCCGTCTTTCCCACCCCCGTCGGGCCGATGAGGATCAGGTTGTTGGGCAGAATCTCCTGGCGCATCTCCTCCTCCACCCGCTGTCTCCTCCAGCGGTTTCGGAGAACGATGGCCACCGACTTCTTGGCCTCGTCCTGACCCACGATGTATTTGTCGAGCTCGGTCACGATCTGGCGCGGGGTCAGCTCGTCGATCCAGGGCTCCTCCGGAGCGGGATCTCCCGTGCTCGCGTCGGCAGGATCAGCCGAGGCTTGATCCACGAGCTCCTTGATCGTCTTCATCCTTCCCCTCCCGGAAGCTCGATGACTTCGATTTCCTTGTTGGTGTAGATGCAGATGTCTCCGGCGATCTCCAGGGAGCGGCGCACGATGCTGACGGCATCCAGCTCCGAGTGGTTCTTGAGAGCCCTGGCCGCAGACAGCGCGAAGCTGCCGCCCGATCCGATCGCGAGGATGTCATCGTCGGGCTCGATCACGTCACCGGTACCACTGACGAGGAAGAGGTGGTCCAGGTCCGCGACGGCAAGGAGCGCATCGAGCCGCCGGAGATACCGGTCCGTGCGCCAGTCTTTGGCGAGCTCGACCACCGCCTTGGTCAGGTTGGCGGGATACCGCTCGAGCTTCTCCTCCAGCTTCTCGAACAGCGTGAACGCGTCGGCCACGGCACCCGCAAACCCCGCCAGAATCCTGCCATCCTTGAGGGCCCGCACCTTCCGAGCGGTCCCCTTCACCACGGTGTCCCCCATGGTGACCTGACCGTCCCCGCCCATGGCGACCCGTCCGTCCCTGCGGACGACCAGAACGGTGGTGGAGCGCACAACACGCGAGCTCATGGGTCCTTCCCGGTCGGAGAGTTCTACATGCCGCTGCAGCCGGACCTCCCCGGAGGAAGCGACCCGGCGGGCGGGAGGCGAAGAAAGCTAACGCGAATCCTGCCTAATTGGCAGATGTCGGACCGTCAGAGACGAGTCTCCAGGAAGATCGGATTGGAGTAGAACCAGAGGTCCGTCCACGGGTCCTCCCGGCGAGCGTCCGGCTCCGGCTCGAGCGCGTCCGAGCTCGTTCCCCGTACCCGGAGGTAGGCGTCTCCTGAGAGGCCCTCCAGGACGTACGACACCGTCCAATAGGAATCCTCCCGAGCCCAATCCTCGGGCCCGAAGCGCGCCACCACCCGCGCCGTGGGATTGGAGTCGGCCGTGGGATCCGCCCCCGGGCCGGTGACCTGACCCACGATGAGGTCGACCCGGGACACCTGCGGGTTGTCCCCCCGATGATTTGGCCCCTCGGGGTCGAGGAAGCGGATCGTCACCCGTACGTTGCCGCCCTCGGTGATCCGCAGGCTGCCTCCGATGGAAGCCGATCCTGTCCCGTCGGCGTCATAGGCGGTGACATAGAGCTCCGATACCAGGTCGCCGGTCGTCACGAACACCCTTCCCGAGCGCACTCCTTCCAGGATGTCCTCATGGCTCCTCCGGGCCAGGACGTACGTCTTCGAGAATTCACCCGGCCAGAAGTCCGATCCTCCCTCCCGCCAGTTCAGGTGCGAGTCGGAGTTGGCGGTGATCCACCAGCGACGGCCCTCACCGAGCATGGAGTCCCAGAACCCCCCGAGGCGGGCGGTCATCTGGTCGAAGCCTCCCAGCGTCGGGTAGTTTCCGTAGCCCCCCTGAGGACGTCTCCGGTTGGCTACGCCGTCACGATCCAGGGCCCCGGCCTGGTGACCCGGCGCCCCGGCCATCCCCACGGCCACCTCCGGCGCCGCGTCGTTCCATCCCCTGAGCTCCGCCGGGGTGTCGAGGCCATACTCCCCCGGACCCGAGGCGGACCGGGACGGATGGTTGGCGATCACCACGGGCGGGTCCGGGAGGTCCCTCATGTAGGTGAGTGCCTCCAGCATCCTGGCCTCGGTGTCGCGCGCCGGGTCCACGGGATAGTCCTCGAGCTTGGCGAATCCCGATTCCAGGTCGTAGAGCCGCTCCGCTTCGTCATGGCTGTGCGGGACGATCAGGCTGCTGTGGTCCGCTCCGGGCGTGTCGAGCTCCATCCCGTAGAACTGGATAACCTCGGGGACCGCTTCCCGGGACAGGAGCAGCTCGGGATAGGCCAGTTCCAGATTCACCCGACTGTGGTTCGGCCCTCCGTGATCCGTGGCCACCATCCAGGCGAGGCCGAATCGCCGGGCCATGACGGCATTCATGGGAATCGGGTACTCCACCCCACCGCCGACGATGGGCGTCGGAGGTGTTGTGGAGTCCGCGTAGCCCACGCTGTACCGGCTGTGGATATGGTGGTCCCCGGCCAGCCACGTCCGGCCCTGCTCCGGGGTGGACGGCTCGGCCCCCGGGCCACACGCGGTGAGGACGATGAGCGCGAGGAGAGGTGGACGCCGACGGTCACGGTTGCCCGGGGCTCCCAGCAAGGACATCAGCGGCTCCCGGGTCGGCTCGTTCGGTTCACGAGTCCGATCGGGGGTGCGCGTCCCGGTAGACACGGAGGAGACGCTCCTTTGTGGTGTGCGTGTAGATCTGGGTCGTCGACAGGGACACGTGACCCAACAGCTCCTTGACGGCCATGAGATCCGCCCCCCTCTCCAGCAGGTGGGTGGCAAACGAATGCCGGAGGGCGTGGGCCGACAGGCCCCGAGCCCCCGAGGCGGCCTCGAGGGACGTTCGGACGGCCTGCTGGATGGACCTCCTCGACAGGCGACGCCCCCGGGCGTTGACCAACAGGGCGTTCGCATCTCCACCGCCGCCCGCGTCGGCCAGCGCCTCCGCGCGGCGAGGCTCATAGCGGACGAGGGCCCGGAGGGCGGCTCGGGTGACGGGAACGACCCGTTCCTTGTTCCCCTTGCCCACCACACGCACGACGCCCTGGCGGCGGTCCAGCGCGTCCAGATCCAGGGCGTGCAACTCCGACAGCCGCAGCCCGCTTCCGTACAGCAGCTCGAGAATGGCCAGGGTTCGCGTCCCGGAGAGGGTATTCTCCTCGGCTCGACGCTCGGCGACCTCGAAGACGGCTCGGGTATCGGGCTGGCTCAGATGTCCCGGCAACCGCCGCTCGATCCGCGGTGCGCGGACCGCGCGGGTCGGGTTGGAGGAAATGTAGTTCTCCTGGTGCAGGAAGCGGAAGAAGCTTCGAGCCGCCGATAGCTTACGCGCCGCCGTGCGGCGAGATCGCCCTCTGCGGCGGCACCAGCCCAGGAAGCCCCGCAGGGCCAGACGGTCCACCTCGGTCCACTGCCAGGCCGGGCCCCCGAGGTACTCCGTGAGAAAGGCCTCCAACTCGCTCAGATCCCGCCGGTAGGCTACGACCGTGTGATGGGAGAGCTGACGCTCATCCGCGAGGTGGCGGAGGAATCCGGCCAGCTCCGGGCGACGCTCTTCGGCTTCCTGGTCCGGCGGACCGGCATCGGGGGACACGTCACCGCACCTCGACCACGGAGGGAGCTCCCTCGAGTCCGTGGGCTGCCATCCAGGACAGGAAGTCGGCGTGAGCCCGCTCGGACAACGCCTCCCGCCTGACCCTCTTGTCCCTGATACGCTTCGACAGCGGATCGACCAGGCCCCAGTTCGAGTTCATGGGCTGAAAGCGCTTCGGGCCACTCTCCCGCAGATATCGATAGAGCCCCCCCAGCATCGTGGTGGGAGGTGGCACCACCGGAGCCTCGCC
>JARRLD010000360.1:0-4305 GCA_037387345.1 Gemmatimonadota bacterium | reverse complement strand
TTCGTGGACGCCGCCGTGGCCTTCATCGAGCGCTGGAACGAGCTGCGGCCCCCGGGGACCGGCCGTTGAGGCCGCGGCGCCGTCGTGGCGTAGCGACCTTCTCGCCTTCGGGCGCACGGCCGGTTACTATGACGCGCGACTGAGATGGCCCTCACCCCCCAGCCTTGAGTCCCCCCATGCGTATCTCACCCGTCGTATTCGCGACGCTCCTGGCTCTTCCCATGACGAGCTGTCAGGAGCCCACAGCCCCTGCGGCACCCCTCGACGTCAGCCCTTCGATGGGCGTCACGAACGGTCACGGCCGCGTGATCCAGCACATATCCATAGGCAGCAACGACCTCTGCCGCGCGATGGGCCAGAAGCCCGGCTGCGACGCCAACTTCTCGCTCGTCGCCAACAAGTGGGCCGATGGAACCGTGAAGGGGCAGTGGCAGGATGGGTTCGGCAAGGACGAGAATGGTGAGCAGCTCGGCGGAGTTCACGTCTCCATCGACTGTCTCCGGGTCGAAGACTACAACATCGGGATCTACAGCTGGCCGATCGCCTGGGTCAGCGGCGTCGTCACCCGCTCGAGCAGCCCGCACTACGGCGTCGGCGACGGCGTGATCACCCTGGCCCTCGATCGTGGTAGCTCGGCGAACGATCCGTTCGAGGACCTGGCGAGCCTCACGGTTCCCCTGAGCGGGTTCCCGGCAGGCACGACCTGCATGGATGGCCCGGACCTTCCCGTGTTCCTCAACGTTCCCTTCACGGGTCAGGTGAAGATCTGGTACCGGTAAGGTCGCCGAGCGAGGCGTGAGCTAACGCTCGCGCCACTCCACGGCCTGCTCTTCCATCCCCCAGGCCTCGTAGAGCGCGACCAGGGCCTCGATGGCTTTCCGGGTTCGGGCATGCTCCGCTCCCAGAGCATCCTCCTGGATCTCGTACGCCTCGAGGAGCGGCGCCTCCGCCTCCTGGAAGCGACCGAGCTCGGTCAGCGCACGACCCCAGGTCACGAGTGCCGCGCCCTGAAGGGCGGCGTCCGTGAGTCCGATCTCGCGCTCGGCCTGCACGGCTTCGCCTGCGAGCGCCGCGGCCTCCTGGGCGCGCCCGGACAGCAGGATCGCCGCCGCCAGGTTCGCCCTCGTGTTGAGGGTGTACCGATGTCGCTCCCCCAGCACGTCCTCGCGGATGGACAGCGCCCGCCGGAAGGCGACCTCCGCCTCGGTGGCCTCGACCCGCTGGAGGTGGAGCACTCCGATGTTGTTGAGGACGGACGCCGTGAGGGGGTGTGCCTCGCCGTACATGTCCAGGCTCATCGCGAGGGCTTCCTGGAAGTACGCGTCCGCCTCGTCGTACGCTCCCGTCTCGGTGTGGAGAAGCCCGAGCGCGTTGAGGCCGTTGGCGATGTCCCTGTGCCGATCCCCCAGGATCTCCCGCCGCATGTCCAGGGCCGCGGTCATCAAGCTGTCCGCGGCCGCGTACCGGCCCATCCGTTGCTCGAGACTCCCGATGCTCTCCATGACGGTCGCCACATACACGTGGCGCTCACCGAACGCCGCACGGAGCACGCCCAGCGTCTCCCCGAAGAGATCGATGGCACCCTGGATGTCTCCCTGGGCCCGCTTGACCAACGCCAGGTTGTTCAGCGTGCTGGCCAGCTCCACGTCGTCGGGAGCCCGGATGCGCCGCTCCGAGGCCGCGAGCGCCTCCAACACCTCCGCGGCTTCATCGATGCGGTCCATGTCCCGGAGCGCGAGGCCCAGGTCGTTGCGGACGCTGTTCACCGTGCTCTCGCCCGCCCCCCCATCCGAGCTGAGACCCGCCGAGTCGGCGAGGGCGAGGGCGAGGCGGTAGAGCTCCTCCGCCGCTCCGGCGTCCCCCTGTCGGACGCGAATCTGGCCCAGCTCGTCCAGGACCGCGACGCGCTCCAGATCCTCGGCGCCAGGCGTCGTCCTCAGAAGCGCCCATGACTGCTCCAGGTGCTGCTCGGCTTCATCCAGCAGCCCGAGGTGCATGTACGTTCCTCCGATGGAGCGCCGCACGGCGGCCTCCACGAGGGGGGAATCCTCGAGCGCACCACCGGACACCTCCTGGCTCGCGGCGTCGAGGACCTCCCGGACGGTGGTTTCGGCCTCCCCACCCCGGACGGGGTCGGCGGCCCTCAGCATCTGATCCAGGAAGGCGTTCACCGCCTGGGCGCGGTCGGCGGCGGCGCTGGCGCGGGCTGCGCTCCGGGCCGCCCGTACGAAGCCGACGGTCGCCAACGCGCTACCGCCGACGAGGGCCAGCACGAGAACCACGCCGGCTGCGAGGGCACCTCGATGACGCCGGGCGAACTTGCGCAACCGGTAGCCAGCGCTGGGCGGGCGGGCCGAAACCGGCTCTGCATCCAGGAAGCGCCTGAGGTCGGCGGCGAATTGGCTGGCCGCGTCGTAGCGCCGGGTCCGGTCCTTCTCCATCGCCTTCATGACGATCCAATCGAGGTCCCCACGAAGCTCCCGGCGAAGCGTGCGCACGTCGGTCCTGCGGTTTCGCGCCACGGTCTGCTGGGTCTCGAGAAGCGAGGCCAGTCGCGCGCTCGGCGTCGGAACGTCCCTCTCGCGAATCAACCACTGCAGCACGAAGTCGGGCTTGCTCAGCGCCTTGCTGTCGAAGGGCAGCGTTCCCGAGAGCAGCTCGTAGAGCATGACGCCCAGCGCGTAGACGTCGGTCCTGGTGTCGACGTCGAGCCCACTCTGCTCCGCCTGCTCGGGGCTCATGTAGGCCGGCGTGCCCAACATCTGTCCGACCGTGGTCGCCAGCGTGTGGTCGGTGAGCGCGTGCCCGACGGCCTTGGCGATCCCGAAGTCGATGACCTTGGGAATCGGTTTGTCGTCCTGGACGGTGACCAGGACGTTCGACGGCTTCAGGTCACGATGGACCACCCCCTTCTGATGGGCGTGGTGCACGGCCTCGCAGACCCGGATGAAGAGCTCCAGCCGCTCGACGGTGCTCAGCTTGTGGACGTCGCAGTACTCGTCCAGGGGCACACCGCGCACCAGCTCCATCACGAAGTACGGCCGGCCCGCCTCCGTGGCACCGGCATCGAGGACCTTGGCGATGCTCGAGTGGTCCATGACCGCCAGGGCCTGGCGCTCGGACTGGAACCGCGCCACGACCTCCTTCGTGTCCATGCCGGGCTTGATGATCTTCAGCGCGACCTCCCGACGCACCGGTTCGGACTGTGTCGCCCGGTACACCTCTCCCATCCCGCCCTCGCCAAGCAGCTCGTGCAGGCGGTAGGGTCCGATCTGCGATGGCGTGAGCGGCTCTGTGGGCCCCGGGGGGCCGGTTGGCTCGCGTCCTCGAGCGTTTGTGTCGTCAGTCACGGATCCTCCGTATCTCGTCACGCCACACGAGGGTCGCCCCGATGGTGGACGGCTTCGTCCTCCGACGAGTCGAACCTTGCCGCGATCCACCGTCCCGGCAACTGTGGGGCACGACCCACAAGGCGGGTCGCCCCCTACCCCTCTCCCGAGAGGTCACCCATGTCCGCGTTGTCGTTTCGCCCGGCGTTCCGGGCTGCTGCCCTCCTGCTGGTGTGTGCCGTCGGGGTCTCGGCCCAGGAGGCGGGCGAATATGATCCCGAGGTCCGTCTCGCCGAGCTGGGCATCACCCTGCCCACGCCGCCGAGCCCCGTGGCCAACTACGTCAACGGCGTTCGCACGGGCGACCTCGTATTCCTCGCCGGGAAGGGCCCGAGGAGACCCGACGGCTCCGAGGTGACGGGGAAGCTCGGTGCCGACGTCACCGTGGAGGAGGGCTATGAGGCCGCACGACTGACGGCCATCAACCAGCTCGCCGTGCTCAAGGCGATGCTGGGCGACCTGGATCGCGTGGTGCGGATCGTCAAGGTCCTGGGCATGGTCAACTCGGCCCCGGACTTCGTGGACCAGCCCGCGGTGATCAACGGCTTCTCGGACCTCATCGTGGAGGTCTTCGGCGAGCGCGGACGCCACGCCCGCGCCGCTGTGGGCATGGCGTCCCTGCCCCGGGGGCAGGCCGTGGAGATCGAGCTTGTGGTGGAGGTGAGGGATCATTGAAGGGGGAGCTCGCATGAAGAAGTGGCTCAGACACCTGCGCGGGGCGATCGGTGTGGGCGTCACCTGGGGGATCGTATGGGGCGCCGTCGGTGGTGTTCTCGAAGCAATCTTCGGGCTACCTCCGGGAGGAAGCGGCGTCGGTATCGTCCTCCGGGAGTTCGCACGAGGGTTCGGTGCGTGGGCGACGTTCGGCTTCCTGGGCAGCGGCGTCTTTTCCGTGGCCCTGGGCCTGGCGGGGCGT
>JARRLD010000359.1:0-4311 GCA_037387345.1 Gemmatimonadota bacterium | reverse complement strand
CACCACCGTGCGACTGACGGGAGAAGGTGTTCGTCGCGAGCGGCTGGACCTCGCGGTCACGACCCTGTACCACTTGCCCTCCCTTGCCCGGTGGTTGGCGTCTTCCACGGAGTTCGAGTCGGTCTGGTGGCGTGACGCGGGAGGTGTGGCCTTCTTTCTGCTGAGGCGTACGTGAGCCTCCCGAGGCCTGCCCGCTGACGTCGGCGGACCTCCCTCCCCTGCACTGGGGCGCACCCCTCACGGAGGCGCGCTTCGTTCATCGGCCAAACCGATTCGTCGTCCACGCGGAGGTGGACGGCGAGGGCGAAGTGGCGGCGCACCTTGCCGATCCGGGCCGGCTCGAGGAGCTCCTGGTGGCAGGGAGGCGGATGGGGCTACGCCGCGAGCCGCCGTCGCCCATGCGCAAGACCCGCTGGACGGCGTTGCTGGTACAGGACCCTGCAGGCACCGGTTGGGTCAGCGTACACACGACACAGCCCAATCGCCTCGTGAAGCGAGCCCTCGAAGCGCAGGTGCTCCCGGAGTTTCACGGATGGAGGTATGCGAGGCGGGAGGTACGCTTCGGGTCGTCCCGCCTCGACTTCCTGCTGGAGAACGGCGAGGGGGCCCTGCAGTACGTGGAGGTGAAGAGCGTCACCCTGGTGGAGAACGACGTCGCGCTGTTCCCCGATGCCGTCACAGCGCGAGGCACCCGCCACGTCGACGAGCTCATCGCCGCCGTGGAGGCCGGTCACCAGGCCTCGGTGATGTTCGTGCTCCAGCGCACCGATGCCGACCGCATCGTGGCGGCGAGGAGCATTGACCCGGAGTTCGCCGACGCCCTGTCTCGGGCCGAGGCTCGGGGCGTGCGTGTGCTGGGGCGGCGGTGCCATGTGACCTGGACGGGCATTTCCCTCGGAGGGCCTGTGCGGGCAGGCGCCGGCTGAGGCGCTCGTTGCGCCGTGCGCGCTCGTTCGCCATGGTGCCTCCTACCCTCCCGCCCACGTCGCCATGCCCACACCCATCCGCTACTCACCGGCGCCCTACGAGGCCCCCTGGTACGAGACCCTGCTGTCGCCGGTCGTCCTGGCGGGCAACCTCGCGGTCGCGGCGGTGGCCTATCCAGGGCTCCACACGGCGCGGGTCAGCTGGCACCCGGACATCGACCCGTTGATCGCCTTCCTCCGGGGGAGAACCCGTCCGGTCATCTTCTATTCCTGGCACGCCTACGAGCTTCCGATCCTCTGTGCCGTGTATCACCTTCCCCAGGACGTTCGGCCCCTGGGCATCGGCCATGACGGACTCCTCTCCCGCGTCTTCCAGCGGGCGACGAGCTGGTTGGGAGTGCCGGTGTGGGTCTACCGGCGCCGATCCGCCGTGCGACCGGGTCAGCAGATCATCGATCTCATCGAGACCGCGCCGGAGCCCCCCATCCTCGGTCTCATCCCCGACGCGGGCGGTCCCTACGGGACGTTGAAGCCGGGCATCCTGAGAATCGCCCGAGCCACCAGATCCCACCTCCTGCCGGTGGCCGTGCGGGCCGACCCGTCCCTGCTCCAGCGCCAACCGGCTCGCTATGTGATCCCCCTGCCGCTGGCGCATGTCAAGGTCCATACGGGAACACCGCTGGACGGATCGACCGTCACCCCCGAGGAGGCGCATGCGGCGCTGGAGGCCCTGGACCGACAGGCGCACGGGATCTGGTGTCGACCTCCCGAGGGAGGGAACGGGAAGGGTTGAGTCCCCGGGGAAGACGGCCACCACGCCTGCGACCTAGTGAGCTGCGGGTGCCTCCGAGGGGCTCCACTCCCTCAGCTTCCGGTAGAGGGTTCTCCGGTCGATGCCCAGAATCTCGGCCGCGGCGCTGCGGTTCCCGTCCGTCTTCCGAAGGACGGCGCCGGCATACTCTCGCTCCAGCCGGCCCAGGGACCAATCCTCGGCCAGGGCGCGTCCCCAGGACGGATCCGCAATCCGCCCGGTGAGGTGCGCGAATGCGGAGCACTGGATGCGGGGCTTCCCGGCCGACAGCAGGAGCGCCCGTTCGATGGCGTGCTTCAACTCACGCACGTTCCCCGGCCACGAATAGGACGTCATCCAGTCCATGCAGCACTCCTGAATCGGCAGGGGCTCCACGTACGTCTCCGCTGCAAACGTGTCCCTGAAGTGCACCGCAAGGACGGGGATGTCGTCGGGACGGTCCCGGAGCGGTGGAACGCGGATAGGAAAAACGTTCAACCGATAAAAGAGATCTTCCCGGAACGCGCCGGCATCCATCCGCTTCTCCAGGTCCTCGTTGGTGGCCGCCACCAGCCGGAAGTCCACCGGCACATCATGTCTGCCTCCGACACGCTGGATCATCCGCTCCTGGAGAACCCGGAGCAGCTTCGGCTGAAGCTTCGGATCGAGGCATTCGACCTCGTCCAGAAGAACCGTGCCACCCAGGGCCTCCTCGCACAGCCCGGCGCGGCTTCCCACGGCGCCTGTGAAGGCACCGCGGACATACCCGAAAAGTGACGACTCCAGGAGCTGATCAGGCACGGAAGCACAGCTGATCGGGACAAAGCTTCGCTCCCGTCGGAGCGACAGCTCATGGACCGCCCTCGCGACCAGCTCCTTGCCGGTCCCGGTTTCACCCGTGACCAGGACGGTCACGTTGGTGGGTGCGGCACGTTCCACGAGGTCCAGAACATGCTCCATGGCCCCGGAGCGCGCGACGATCCCGCCCCGCGTGGATTCGTGGACCTTCCGTCGGAGGTGCGCCATCTCCCGGCTCATTCTGGACCGCTCGCCCGCACGTTGGAGCGACACGAGAATCTCGCCCTCGTCCACGGGCCGGGT
Organism: Gemmatimonadota bacterium; assembly: GCA_037387345.1. Taxonomy (GTDB): domain Bacteria; phylum Gemmatimonadota; class Gemmatimonadetes; order Longimicrobiales; family Gaopeijiaceae; genus SZUA-318. Next base: position 1,494 of record JARRLD010000359.1, on the reverse strand, counting down.
AAGATAATCCGCCGCGCCGAGTTGCATAGCGCGAACCGCCGTGTCGGCGCGACCATCCTCTGCCACGACGATGAACTCCGCGGCGCTCTGCCGTGCGCGAGCCCGTGCCAGGAGCTTCAGGCCCTCCGCTCCGGCAGCGCACGAAAAGAGGATGACGAGGTCGAAGACGTCGCGCTCGAGAGCGTCGAAGGCGGGTTGGCCACAGACAGCGCCACTGGGCTCGAAGCCGTGCTTCGCCAAAAGGCCGGCTAGGGTCTCAACCTGAACTCCGTCGCAATCAACGACGAGCACACGCGGGCGGTACTGGGCGTCCATCCCCGTTCACCCCGTTCTGGGAGGATCATCGGTGGGCAGGGGCAGGAATGGAACGTTCCTCAACATTACCGCCGCCCGTTGCAGGCAACAAGAGTCCTCGAGGCGACCGGGTCGCAAAGCGCGACATGCCCGTGGGGGCCACGCACCAGCGTGTCCCACGTCCGGCCGGGGTACCCGCGGGACACCAGGACTCCTAAGTGATATTGTCACAACGCGTAATGCGACTTCACGCCCATGGTGTGAGGGTGGAACGGACGTTGCCTCCCCGGGAGGAGAGAGCGGCTCGACCGCTCGTCAGTCTTCTTGGCGAAGGGCTCCCCGTGAGACGCATCAGCCACTTCCTGCCCCGATTCACCACATCTCCTTCCAGGGACTTGTGGGACTCCGCCGAGCCTTGGCGGGATCGGTCCCGGGGGTCACGCCGCAACTCAAAGGGGTCGCGGAACCCGAGATCGACGGCCCCAACCGGTCAGGAGGAGACCATGAGACAAGGCAAGAGGTACCTGAGCCTGCCCTTGATCCTCGCCACGGCGGCCTTCTTTGGCTGCCACGACCAGACACCGACGGACGTGCCCCTGGGGCCTGACGTCGGGATGCAGGCGGCAAAGGGGGGCAAGCCGGGGGGTGAGACCGCCGGGAACAACCTCTCCTACCCCGTGATCTGGGCGGAAGGGGTTCCTAAGGTGCTGCCGGGCACGTATGGCGTGGAGTTGCTCGGGGGCGAGTGGTGGTACTCGTGGGGCACCACGGGAACCGACCCGGACGTCACGCCCCTCGCGTGTGCGCCCGACCCGGACGACAACCTCTACTGCGACGATGGGGAAGTGGGCACGGTGGGGGAGCTGCCCGGCGTAGGCGGCAACATGGATCTGGTCCGGGCCTACCTGCAGAAGGATCAGCTGAACAGCTGGCAGGCCTCTTCGGGAACACCTTTTGACGCGGGGCTGGTGGCCAACGACGGCGATCCGCTCCACGTCGACTGGATCGACTGGGGCGACACCCTCGAATCCGTGGACTGGTACACCCGCTCCCAGGTCCGCACCGAGGTGGTCCTGTTCCAGGACAACCCGGCTGCTGCTGTCAACCCGTGGCTCGACTACGAGATGCGCCACACCAGCGGCTGGGGCATCGATGAGGTGCACGGCCTGGCGGCGACGCTTGATACGCAAGAACCCTACA
>JARRLD010000358.1:0-6288 GCA_037387345.1 Gemmatimonadota bacterium | reverse complement strand
GCCACACGCCGAGGGACGCGAGCACGAGAAACGTCATGGCCGCAGCCATGCGTCCGCGGGTCAGAAAGACTCGGCTCCGCCGCCCCGGGATGACTCCCGCTGGCGCGCTGCCGCCCGGCGGTGTCACGGCCGTATCGAGCCGCCCGAGCAGCTCCCCGGCCTCCTGCGGCCTGGCCGCCGGGTCCTTCTCCAAGCACCAAAGCACGATGTCACCGAGCGGCTCGGGAACACCCTCGCGGACACGGCCCGGATGCTCGGGCACTCGGGTCATGAGTGCGGCGAAGATTCCGGCGGTGCTCGGCGCCGCAAACGGAGAAACGCCCGTGAGCATCTCGTACGCGATCACCCCTGCCGCAAAGAGGTCGGCGCGGTGGTCCGTGGCGGAGTCGGCGCTGGCCTGCTCCGGCGCCATGTACTGGGGGGTGCCCAGCGCTACGCCCGCCGTGGTGACCTTCCCCGTACCCGTCGCTTCGCTCAGTGCCTTGGCGACCCCGAAATCGGCCACCAGGGCATGCCCGCCCGAAAGGAGAATGTTGGCCGGCTTGACGTCCCGGTGGACGACCCCGTGAGCGTGCGCGGCACCGAGAGCATCCACGATCTCCCTGAAGATCCGCGTGGCGTCCGATACGGGGAGTGCCCCCTCCTTCTCCAAGCGGTCCCGTAGTGATTCGCCTTGGACGAACGGCATGACGTAGTAGAGAAGCCCGTTGGCGCCTCCAGAATCGTGTAGCGGCAGGATGTGGGGGTGCGTGAGCGCCGCGGCAATTTCGATCTCACGGGTGAAGCGGTCCGGCCCCAACGTCTGTGCGAGGTCCGCCCGGAGCACCTTGATCGCGACGCGACGCCTGTGCCGGAGGTCGTCCGCCAGGTAGACCGTGGCCATCCCGCCCTCACCGAGCTCGCGCTCGATGCGGTCTGGGCAGTGGTCCACCAACCTAGGATGGACCCGCCAGGTTTGCACAGAGTCTCGAGGGCGAGCGGGGACCTCGACTTCTTCCGAGTGCCACCCAGTTCCGACCGCCTCCCCTGGCCCAACCTGAGTTTTTCGGGCCCCAGTTGGGGTCCCCCCGACATGCCACGGCCACGACCCACTTGGCCCCAGCGGGGTCTGGTATTGTTCTGATGGAGAGCGACGGGCGGCTGGACCGCGCCAAGCATCTCCACGAACGAATGAAGTGGATCCTTGTGGTGCTCTATGCGCGCACCGCCCTCACCGAGACGTCTCTGCCCGCGTGCTTCCGCTACGTCCTCGAGGAGCTGCTCGACAAAGTCGAGACCCTCCAGGGGATGAGCCTCTACCGGATTACCCGCCCTCCAGTGGCGCCAGCAGGCTGTCCAGCAAGTTCACGCCCCAGAGAAGACGGCGATCCTGCGCCGAATCCGGGCCCGAGAGCCGTTTGATCGCCAGGAGCCGAGTACCGTCGGGGTGGGGCTCGATCCCGTTGTAACGGCCGGTGAACAGAACCTCGTGCCGGACGACGGCGAAGTCGGGTTCGGTCCGGACGTGGGCGACCTTCACGGTATCGCCGCTCCGGTAGAAGATCCGCTCTCCGTCGGCGGCCCAGCGGCCCCCGACACCTTCGCCCTCCGAAAGCTGCCTGGGTTCACCAGGTACCGGGAACGATTGGACGTACACGACCGGACGGCCAGTGACATTCGAGTCATACGCCGCCCAGCGCCCGTCAGGGGAGATGCTCGCGAAGCCCTGGTCCCAGCCGGAAGCCCGCAAGAAGGGACGGCCCTCCGCCTGGGGTGTTGGGGGCGCGTACCAGATTTCGGCGCCGGAGCCATCCGCATTCACGAGCCCTCCCGTGTACACGATGAACGAGTCCAGCGGAGTCCAGGCCGAGGGCGGGATGAAGAAGGGAGATTCCAGGACGACCTCAGGCCCCGACGAGAGGTCGGACGGACGGATGAGAAGTTGCGACGGCGTGAGCGTGTCCGGGGGCGAGTATCCGTAGGCGATGCGCGCGCCGTCGCGACTCCAGATCGGATTGTAGCCCCAGTCCGGGAGGAGCACGCTCTGGTTCCCGAGCACCAGATTGCGCAGCAGGAGCTGTCCTCCGAGCTCGAAGGCGATGCGGCTTCCCGTGGGATCGTACCTGGGTCCGCTGTAGTTTCCGACGGGGAGTCCAGGAATCATGTCCTCCCCGCCATCCAGCCCGAGCTCGACCAGGATCTCCTCATTGGCGCTCTTGTCCCCCACGGCGTAGACGGCGTCACCCGCCTCCGCCACCGCCAAGTGCGTCCGGCGCTCTGCCGACGGGCCCATTCCCACGTGCTCGATGAGGGGGATCGCCCGGCCGGTCAGTTCGCCCTGGTCCGGATCGAACCTTGCCGCGACCAGCGAGCCGTCGAGGGTCACGTAGAGCAGGTAGCCCTCGGGAAGGTATCGACCGTCGCTTCCAGCGACGATCGTCCACTCGTCTCTCGATTCGAGGTCGAGCAGGCGGACCTCCGGGTCCATCGAGGCGAAGACCTGGTAGGTGTAGAGGATCCGATTCGTGCCCTCCACGAGCCGGGGCAGGAACGACGAGAACGGGAGCCGGGGCAGGATCTGCTCCGGGGTTCCCCCGTTCGCCGGTACCTGGTAGAGCCCCCGGTAGGCGGCGAAGAGGATGGAACCGTCCGGGCCCCACGAAGGGTCCTCGAGGATTGCGCCTTCGTTCAAGGCGTTGCCGTCCGTGCCGCGCTCGATGGGAATGTTCAGGGGGACTCCGCCCTCGACGGGCCACCGCTTCAGCTCCATCCGGTCCTGGACGAAGACGACCCACTGGCCGTCCGGCGAGAACTGCGGATCAGATGCGTGCTCCGTGCCGGGGATCCGTGTGATCTCCTCCTCGTCGGAGCGACGGCGATACAGGGCCCATGCGCTGTCCGGCGGCCGCGATACGAAGATCAGTGTGCGGCCGTCCGGGGACAGCGTCATCTCCGAGGGGATCTCCAACGATCCCAGATCGAGGGGGAACAGCGCTCGAGCGGGCGGTTCCGCGGGAGGATCCGGGAGACCGATGAGTAAGAGGAGGGTGACGATGGCCAGCGCGGCGAGCGCGGCCTGGGACGGCCACGCCGACAGCCAGCGGGCCAGTCCGGGCGCACGACCCCAGGAAACGCCGCTGCCCGGGACCGACGCCCTCTGGCCCGACCTCTCGTAGCGGAAGCCCGGGTCGCCGAGAGCGTCCGCGAAGCCGGCGGTCGAACGAAAGCGATCGGCGGGCAGTTTCTCCAAGGCACACCGGATCGCCGAATCGACATTCAACGGGACCGACTTCCGCTCTGCGCTCGCGGCGGGCACGTCCGCCGTGATGATCCTCCCCAGGACCGCCTGGGGCGTGCTTCCCGTGTACGGCGGCTCGCCGACCAGCATCTCGTGCGACACACAACCGAGTGCGTAGACGTCCGTGCTCGGGCCGAGGTGCTGATCCCCGGTGGCCTGCTCGGGGCTCATGTAGTGAGGCGTGCCGAGAGAGAGGCCGGTCTCGGTCAGACGGGCCCCGCCTGCAGCTCCGACGGCCAGCGCGATGCCGAAGTCCGTGACGACGGGCTTGCCGGCCTGGAGCAGGATGTTCTCGGGCTTGATGTCACGGTGGAGGACGCCCTGTGCGTGCGCATAGTCCAGCGCCTCCGCCACGGTCCTGGTGATCTGGACCGCTTCGTCCACGGGAAGCTGATGCTCACGGTCGAGACGGGCGCGCAGGCTCTCGCCCCTCACGTAGGGCATCACGTAGTAGAGCAACCCCTCCGCCTCTCCGGAGTCGTGCAGCGGCAGGATGTGGGGGTGCTGCAGGTTCGCCGTCGTCTTGATCTCGACCAGGAATCGGTCGGCTCCGACGACGGCCGCCAACTCCGGCTTGAGGACCTTGACCGCGACCTTCCGGTCGTGCCTCAGGTCCTCGGCGAGGTAGACTGTCGCCATCCCGCCCTCACCGAGCTCACGCTCGACGCGATAGCGGTCCTGGAGCGCGTTCTGCAGACGGGAGGGGATGTCGTTCATCGGGTCGGTGGGGAGAGGGTCGCCTCAACATCCGGTCCAGCGCGGTGCCTTCGCAAGGAAGGCGACCTGAGGTGCGGCCCCGTCTCCCGCCGCAGCTCCCATGGGGCGGCCGTCGTGAAGCACGCGTTCTTCGGCTTGATGTGCGATGGACGACCCCAGCTCGTGCGCTGCCTGGAGGGCTCAGGCCATGGCGGTCGCGATCCCGAGCGCCTCGTCGACCGGCGGCTGCCGCTCATGGTCAATCCGATCACGGAGCGTCTTTCCCTCGACGTACGGCATGGCGTAGAAAACGAACCCGTCAGCATCGCCCGAATCGTGAAGCCGGCCGTCCAGGGTGGCGTTTCAGCGAGGCGGTTGACCCCGATGCTGAACTTCGGGCTAGAAGGCTGGATCAGCGGCTCACCGCTGCGCCCGCCCCCGTCTCGGCCAGATCGGGCCATCCCGCTTCCTCGAGCTCGCGGTTGTAGAGTTCGACCTGATTCACCGTCGCTCCCACGACGTAGATCGACAGCTGGTCCAGATTCAGGTTGCCCTCGTCGAGTCCGCGAAGGCGGTCGAGGAAGAAGGTCGTCTCCGTCTCGCCCTGCTCGACGCCGTGCTCGAGAGCGCTGAAGATCAGCCAACGGGACTCGCGGTAGTTCTCGGGTGTGGCCGCGGCGGAATCACTGATGAAGAGCCTGAACCATGCACCGGGGTAACCGTCCGGAAACAGCCCGTCGTTGGCTGCGGTGAAGCGCAGGTTCATGCAGTTGGGGTTACCGCAGTAGTCGGCTCCGTGGAGGACGGCCTCCTCCACCCGGAGCACCTGGATGGTCGAGCGCTCCATCAGCAGCGCACGCACGCCTGACGTCCCTCCGGTCACTCCCTCGATCGGGACCCCGACGTAGCCCTCCGCCTGCGCCGTGACGACGTAGGGTTCGGGCCCCAGCTCCTCGCCCACCCACGACCCGTCTCCACGGACGGTGAGCACGATGGTCTCGTCCAGGGCGTTCGTGACGGCGACGCTCCAGTCCGTCGGTTTATTGGGGTCTCCCACCTGGGTGTAGGCCCTCACCCACCCATCCAGCGATTGATCCGGGACCGGGTCGGGCCCGGACGTGGTGTCACAGGCACTGAGAAGAACAGCTACGAAGACGATCGCTGTCCTGGCTCTGCTGGGCATGAGGCGGCTCCCTGAATGCATGGTCACGGTCATTGGTCCGGTGGACGACTGGGCCGCGCGGAATAGCTGCTCATGGGCGGCGTCCCTCGCCTCCCTCTCCACACCTCGATCCACGGCTATCGATCCCCCTTCACGCACTCGCAACACTCTACACCCGAATACGAGGGAAGGACCAGATGGTTGCGGGACCCAGGGACGCCGCGGCCATCCTCGACGGGGCTGCGCGAGTCCCGCCAGGGACTCGAACCCCGAACCTACTGATTCAGGAGTTGTCTTCGGGGCTTTCGTTCGCCTTCGTTGGGGCTCCAGGCCACTGTTCCCATGCGGCTCCGAACTTCGCGGCCTCCTGCATCCGAAGTGTGACTGAGCGACTTGCACGGCCCAACTGCGAGCAGGCGGACGGGACCCTCAGTTTGGCACGAGCCGCTTCAGCTCCTCATTGAAGTTCTCCACCACGATCAGTCGGACCGCCCGATCCACGCTTCGGCTTCTAACGGACATGAAGCCGCTCCCGTCAGGGGCAACGTCCCAACGCGCGAGATCCCCCGATGGAAAGAGCACCCGCCGTTCGCCGGTGGCGAACGTAGGCCCGTCTAGGACTTCCACGGCGATCATTTCGGGTCCGGGGCCCCGATAGAACAGCGTCCGACCGTCGACGCTCCATTGGGGTCGCCCGCCGCCGTCCGGGGACACGACCCAGCGCGCGTCGTTCACGTTCGGGAACGGGCGCACGTAGACCTCCCCTTGGCTCGTCACGTCGGAGGAGTACGCCAACCAACGCCCGTCCGGCGACAGCGCCGGGTCTGCCTCGTTGGCAGACGTGCCCGCCACGAGCTCAACGGGATCCTCCCCTGACGAGGGAGCGCCACTTTCCGCTCGTGCTTCAGGTCAGCCCCCAGATAGACGGTCGCCATCCCGCCCTCACCGAGCTCGCGCTCGATGCGGTAGCGGCCTTCCAGGGCAGCGTTTAGGCGGTGGATCGCATTCTCGGACATGGGCAGGGTCCTACCAGCCTGGGCAGTGGTCCACCAACCTAGGATGGACCCGCCAGGTTTGCACAGAGTCTCGAGGGCGAGCGGGGACCTCGACTTCTTCCGAGTGCCACCCAGTTCCGACCGCCTCCCCTGGCCCA
>JARRLD010000357.1:0-8920 GCA_037387345.1 Gemmatimonadota bacterium | reverse complement strand
GCCCCACAGCATAGAACTGAATCCAACGATTGCGGACGAACACTATCGGACCACCATGCCTGACAACTCAAAACCAATCTACTTACCGGTGCAACGCCGGCGAGCCAGAGTTCGTCCGCTTTCGTCTCTCGCCCGAGAACAAACGCCGTCGATACCGGCCGCGATCATACAACCAACAGACCTATGACGACCGGAAAAGGAACCATCATGAGTGTGCAAGAGCGAATGACACGGGACGTGAAGCACTGCGCACCCCAGGATTCTCTCGCGGATGCGGCTCGGGTCCTCTGGGAGCACGACTGCGGTTGCACACCGGTCCTCGATGACGGTCGCCACCTACACGGAATACTCACGGATCGAGATATCTGCATGGCAGCCTACACGAGCGGTCGTCGCCTGCACGAGTTGAAGGTAGCTGAAATCATGACGGAGGACGTCGCGACCATAGGGCCGCAGGAGTCGCTACGGGACGCAGAGAAGGCCATGCGGGCGCGTGGCGTCCGTCGCCTGCCGGTGATCGACGAAGAGCGCCGCGTAATCGGCGTGCTCAGCTGCAACGACATCTGTCGCTGGGTCGACGATGTGGGTTCGAACGGTGCTCGCCATCACGACGCCACGCACCTGGGGCGCACTCTGGCCACGATCGGCAAGCCCCGAGGCCCTGCTGCAGTGGGTTCGCTGGCGTCGAACGCGCCCACGGCTCTCGAGCCAGCGGCGCCACTGGAAGCACCAACGGTCCGACAACGCGACGCAGACATCCAAGGCACGCGGGTGATCCGAGTCATCCTGAGAACCGATTGTCACACGCCCCATTTTCGAGCGAGGTGAGTTCGTGTTGCTAAGAGAATTGGTCGCGAAGCGAGACCGAATTGTCTCAGTCGGCTCCGCGGCAACCGTCCGGGCCGCGGCCATGGCGATGGCCACGGCCAACGTCGGCTGCACAGCCATTCTCGAAGAGAACCGGCTGGTCGGTATCCTGACGGAACGCGACTTGGTCCAGCGCGTTCTCGTCAAGGAACTGAACATCGACCAGACTCACGTATCCGAGATCATGACCCGCAAGGTCGTCGTCGGCAAAGCTGACGACCAGATCGGCAAGGCAGCCCAACTGATGCGCAAGCACCACATCCGACACCTACCGGTCATCGACAAGAGAGGCGCGCTTCTCGGCGTTCTTTCGATCCGGGATCTGCTGCGCGAGGAAATCCAAGACATGCGCGACTACATCGGCCAGACGGAAGGGTGATCGGTTGATCTGGAAGACCGGAAGACCGACCGTGGCGCCTCCGGACGTCGGCGCTGCAGCAGTTGATCGTGTCAGCCGACTTCGTTCGCTGGCCGGCTTGGCTTCAAGCTCGGAAGCTCGGCTTCAAGCTCCAAGGGCGCGCGTGTCGTCACTCTGGCTCGAGTCCGGCGATCTGGCTGGTCCGGCATCCGAGATGTGCCGGGGCGGGAGTGGGTCTTTTTCAGATTCTCCGACGTATCGCCGTGGTTTGGCCTATTGTGCAGCTGACGGTTGTGCCGAGATCAAGTCTTGGCAGACACGTCTTGCAGTCTGATCGATTTCGCGTGCGTATGCGGCGTCTGCAGCCAACTCGGCAGGCAGACGCGCTCGGTTCGTCCTGAAGAAGGACCGGTCGAGATGCCGGGTTCCACCCGGACCCAATGCGGAGAACCCGTTGCCACGTTGGCAACGGCGCTCGAGTTCGACTTCCGCAACAACCTCGACCCCAAGGATCGAAACCATGAGCACCAAGCTCTACGTAGGCAACCTCTCTTTCAATTCCACCGAAGACGCGATCACGAAGGCGTTCGAACGGGACTCTCGGCGCGTGCAGAGCGTCGCCGTCGTCACGGACCGGGACACCGGTCGCCCGAGAGGGTTCGCTTTCGTCGAGATGGCGTCCGAGGCCGACGCGCGTTCGGCAATCGAGGCGCTCGACGGAACGGAACTGGACGGCCGCACGCTTCGCGTCAACGAGGCGCAGGAGCGGCAGCCCCGCGCTGACGCGCGACCGGCCCGCGATCGCCGCTGGTAAACCCAACTCCTTCCCACGCGCTCGGACGAGATGAGACCGTTCGCGCCGGAAGCCGTGCAGCGGTTCCTGGCGGGCAGGCTTCCCCCCGGGGGCTGCCGATCCGACATCTCGTCACATCGTTCGGCTGTCTGGAGACGTGGCAACACGTAGCGCGTGCCACGCACTGGCTCGGATTAGAGCCGGGGAACGAACACCATATGAAGACGGATACGTGGAAACCGATCATCGCGGCATACCAGAAGCCGAGCGCCGGACGAGCCACCTGGCAAGTCCTCAACTCCGTCGGGGTGTACGTCGCGCTGTGGGGTGCCATGGCACTGGCACTCACCGTGTCGTGGTGGCTGGCCATTCCGCTCGCCGTTCTGGCTGGCGCGATGCTCGTCCGCGTGTTCATCATCTTCCATGACTGCGGTCACGGCTCCTTCTTCGCGTCGCGCACAGCGAACGACAGCTGGGGTTTCGTGACCGGCGTGTTGACCTTCACACCGTATGCCCACTGGCGCTGGCAGCATGCCATCCACCACGGAACCACCGGCAATCTGGACCGCCGAGGTGTAGGAGACGTGTGGACGATGACCGTCCGGGAGTACCGGCGGGCGCCATGGTGGAAGCGGATGGCCTATCGGGTAGCACGTAACCCGATCGTTCTGCTAGGGATCGCGCCGCTGGTGATGTTCTTACTGGAGCAGCGTGTGCCGAGCTCGCGAGCCGGTGCTCGCGAACGGCGCTCGGTCTGGTGGACGAACCTCTGCCTCCTGGGGATGGCGATCGGCATGAGTGCGGTCTTCGGCTTCCTGCCGTATCTCATCCTCCAGCTGACGATCCTCGCGGTCGCTGGTGGTGTCGGTATCTGGCTGTTCTACTCGCAGCACCAGTTCGAAGGCGCCTACTGGGCGCGAGGTGACGACTGGAGCTACGCGGACGCGGCGCTGAGAGGTAGCGCCTTCCTCGAGCTGCCCCGGGTCCTCCAGTGGTTCACCGGCAACATCGGCTATCACCACATCCATCACCTAAGCGCGCGCATCCCGAACTACAACCTTCAGGCCTGTCACGAGTCCCACTCCTTGTTCGAGCGCGTAACTCCAATGACGGTCTTCCAGTCCATCCGAGCCTTCAGTCTGAAGCTCTGGGACGAGACGAGCGGGAAGCTCGTCGGCTTTCGCCAGCTCAGACTCGCGCGACAGCGTGGATACGCATGATGCGTCCGCGGCTCGTCCGAGGCGTTCCTGGCAACTCCTTTCATTCATTCCGGCGCGGAACACCCGAGGCGTTCCCGCCCAACCAAGTACATGAATCACACATTCGCAACGCTCCAACTCATGGAGCCGATCCTGCGCGCACTTCGCGAGCGGGGCTATGAGACTCCTACGCCGATCCAAAGCCAGGCAATCCCTCACCTCCTGAAGGGTCGCGACCTACTCGGCATCGCCCAGACAGGGACGGGCAAGACCGCCGCATTCGCGCTCCCGGTCCTCGACTTCCTGGCCGGCGATCCACAGCCGCGACGCCCAAGACAGCCGAGCGCCTTGGTGTTGACACCGACGCGCGAGCTCGCCGCCCAGATCGGCGAGAGCTTCCGGGACTACGGTCAGCATCTCGACCTCCGCCACGCGGTCATCTTCGGCGGCGTCGGACAGCGGCCACAGACCGACTCACTCCGTCGCGGCGTCGACATCCTCGTCGCCACACCAGGTCGCCTCATCGACCTGATGGAGCAGGGCCACGTGGATCTGGGCGCTGTCGAGGTCTTCGTCCTCGACGAAGCCGACCGCATGCTCGACATGGGCTTCGTGCACGCGGTTCGCAAGGTCATCGCCAAGCTCCCGCGCGAACGCCAGAGTCTCCTGTTCTCCGCGACCATGCCCGCCGAGATCATGCAGCTGGCCAACTCGATTCTACGAAACGCCGTGCGCGTGCAGGTCACACCTCCTGCGACCACGGTCGACCGGATCGCACAGTCCGTGTTGCATGTCGAGAAGAGCGACAAGCGGGCCCTCCTTGTCAGGTCGCATCAAGGTCCTGGTAGCGACCGACATCGCGGCACGCGGGATCGACGTCCGTGACATCACCCACGTGATCAACTTCGATCTACCAAACGTCCCCGAGAGCTACGTCCACCGGATCGGTCGCACAGCGCGAGCAGGTCGGGACGGCACGGCGATCTCGTTCTGCGCCCACGACGAGCGCGAGCACCTCCGGGCGATCGAGAGGGAGATTCGTATCTCGGTTCCGGTAGTCGAAGGGCACGCATTCGAAGCAGCGACGCCTCATGCTCGAGCAGCGACCTCCGGGAATCGAGCCGCGGATTGCCGTCGCCACAAAGGGCGGCGTCGTGGCGCTCGTGCCTCGGACCGGAAAGCGCGGCCTTCGGCCGCGTTGGCCTCATGAGCAGCCTCACCAAGCGCTCGGAAGCCGGGCGCGACCATGCCGCAGGTTCGTCTGAGCATGTCACATCGAGGCACTCCAATGCGCCCTTGGCCGAGTATTCCCGTTCCAGATTCGCAACCCGGACCGTTCCGCCAGCAGCGCTTGAAGGCTCTCCGCGGTCTGGCCGCTCGACACCTCCAGTCAGACAGCGGTTCCGTGTCGGCGGGGACGCCGCGATGACTCTCCAAGACCCGATGCCTCGCGAACACGGCGCTACGACATGACGGGACGACCCCGTCTACGATGCCCCAATGACAATCACGGGCGGGCGAACGTTGCCGTGCGGTATTGCCCCAATTGCGGCGACGTCGTGAACGAGAGTGTCCCCGAGAAGCGATGCGGCCAGGAAGCGCACGATGAGAGGCGCCGCAAGCGACACAGCTACTGCGTAGATTGCGGCGTCCAAATCCGGAAGAGCAAATGACAGAAATCGCGGCGCAGGAACTCCCGGGGCTCTCGATGAGGAACGTCGCAACCCATGGACCGCCGGGGCCTTCGTCCGTCGGTGAGTGCTGCTTTCTGACGCCCAGCGCGGATCCCCGCTACCGGAACCGACCGACATGTCAACGACGATCGAAGAGCTCGACTTCCGGCAGACGGTGCTCGGCGAGCTGATCCTGAGCCGTCGCAGGCTGCGGTCCCCGCGGGACTCATGGGTCTACGAAATCGACCTCGATGGCCGTTTCTTGATGTCGAGCACGGTCCGGTTCAGTGAAGAGGCGCTTGCAGAACAGACGCTCCGCCTGCTCGACGGCGAGGATTGGCGTGTCCTCGTCGGCGGGCTCGGACTCGGGTACACGGCCGCCGCGGCGCTTGCGTTCCCAGAGGTCGACACACTCGACGTCGTCGAGTTCCTTCCGGAGGTCATCGCGTGGTACGAGCGCGATCTCGTGCCGATGGCCGCGACGCTGGCGGATGATCCGCGCTGCCGCATCTTCCAGGGCGACTGCTTTCAGTGGCTGCGATGTGACGGGTATGCGGACTACGATGCGGTCTTGATCGACATCGACAACGGGCCGGATGACCTGCTGAGCGACGAACACGGTTCGTTCTACACGTCGGTTGGTCTGCACGGCGCCCGTCGCTGCCTGCGGCCGGGCGGCATGCTCGGAATCTGGACAAGCCGGCCGACCGATACTCGCTTGTTGAAGCGACTGCGAAGGGCATTCCGTCGAGCGGCCGTAGAGGAGATCGAGTTCTACAACCCGTTCCTCGATCTCTACGAAGTGAACGCAATTTACCTTGCGCGCGCATGATGGCGTTTCCGCGTAGCGCTGTGGCAGAGACCAGCCGCCTCGTTTTCGGCGAGACGACGAACGCCACCGCTGTAAGACAGGGTGACCGATCCCTCTGATCATGGCCGCAAGCAAGCGAGCAGAACGCATCCCTTCCATCGCGAACACCTTCGTAGCCAAGGCGTTCGAGGTCGCCCGGCTGCATGCGATCGAAACCCTGATCGTCCAGGCCGACGATCATCGCGACATTCGTGCGGTCGAAAAGGCGCGGGACTCGGAGACCATCTTGTGGTTGACGACCGTGGCGGATCATCCGCTGTCAGGCTTGGAAAACGAACTCGTGCTGCCGGTGCCTGCCGTTGCTCTGAAGACCAACAGTCAGCTCCAACTCGCCCTCTTGCTGGCCGTTCTCCACCAACACGTCGAACTCGATGAAACGGTTCTGTGCCTCGGCGCTCGCGATCCCGGTCGTGGTGTCGACACGCTGATCGCGGCCAGCCCGCGCGCGGACCTCCCCTGGTTCGGCTCGAAGCGTCGCGCCGTGGAGGCGCTCTCCGCCTCCGTGAGCAACGAACTCGCGCGCCTGATCGCGATCGCGCTACGGCTCAGCGGAGAAGGTCGAGAAGGTCGTCCGATTGGCACGGCTTTCGTTCTGGGTGGCAGCGACGAGCTGTCGCCATACCTTCGACAGCTCGTGCTCAATCCTTGCGAGGGCCATCCACGTAGAAGCCGGAACATTCACGCGGACGACTTCTTCGAGACGATCCGAGAGTTCGCGGCACTCGATGGCGCATTCATCGTGAACGAGAAAGGCGTCGTCGAAGCCGCGGGGGTCTATCTCGAAGTGCCGCGGAAGGGCGTCTGGCTGCCGCAGGGACTCGGAGCTCGTCACTCTGCAGCTGCCGGCATCACAGCCGCCACCTCGGCCGTGGCGGTGGTGATCTCGGAGTCTTCGGGTACCGTGACCACGTTCCACTCAGCCGGGAACGTGCGCCTTGAAGACTACCGAACGAGCACCTGCGCAGTCGGGCGCCGCTGCCGACTGGAAGACGATCGTGGCCAGATATCAGAAACCCAGTCGCGCGCGCGCGATCTGGCAGCTGGTCAACACGGTCGGGAGCTACGTCGCGCTCTGGGGCTTCATGGCCTGGAGCACTTCGATCTCCTGGTGGATCACCCTGCCGGTCGCGGCGCTCGCCGGCCTGTTCCTCGTCCGCACGTTCATCATCTTCCACGACTGCGGCCACGGCTCGTTCTTCGCCTCGAGGCGCGCCAATGCGTTCTGGGGGTTTGTCACCGGGCTGCTCACCTTCACGCCCTACTACCACTGGCGAGGCGAGCACGCGATCCATCACGGCACCACCGCCGATCTGGACCGCCGCGGCGTCGGCGACGTCTGGACGATGACCGTGCAGGAGTACCTCGAATCGTCGCGCTGGAAGCGCTTCGCGTATCGGCTCGCACGCAATCCGATCATCCTGTTCGGTATCGCCCCGGTCGTGCTGTTCGTCGTGCTGCAGCGATTCTCGCGCAAGGGCGCGAGCGTCAAGGAGCGTCGTTCGGTGTGGTGGATGAACGGCGCGCTCCTCGCGATGGCGGTCGGAATGAGTGCGATCTACGGCGTCGTGCCGTACGTGCTGATCCAGCTGACGGTGCTCGTGGTCGCCGGCGGGGTCGGCGTCTGGCTGTTCTACCTCCAGCACCAGTTCGAGGACGTCTACTGGGAGCGCGGCGGCGACTGGGACTACGCGGCTGCGGCCCTGCAGGGCAGCTCGTTCCTCAGGCTGCCAAGGGTGCTGCAGTGGTTCTCGGGCAACATCGGCTTCCACCACGTCCACCACCTCAGTCCGCGCATCCCGAACTACAACCTCGAGCGCTGCCATCGCTCGGATCCGCTATTCCACGAAGTCGAGCCGATGAGCCTGCTCGCGGGAATCAAGGCGCTGAGCCTGCGGCTGTGGGACGAGTCGGCCAAGAAGCTCGTCGGCTTCCGACACATTCGGAAGCTCCGGCGCGAAAAGCGGGAGCAGGACCGGGCGCGTTCCACTCGACGGAAGAACGCTTCGGACTGAGCGTCGCAGCGGCTCGAGTCGCTCTGCGCGGACCGAGTTTTCAAGTCGTGTGCTCGCCGTCGGCCGTCATGACCTTGACGACGAAGGGCGATGTCATGGCGCGGAGGAGAGCGCTGTAATTCAGGTCGAAGGCGATCTCTGTGCCGACGCGCAGACCGGCGCCGCGCGAGTCGATCATGAGATGGTCACTGCTCGCCCCCAGGATCTCGAGGCCGCCACGTTCGCGAAGGCCCGCCGGATCGATGTCTTGGCGTCCCACGGCGAGGACTGCTTGGTCGACCTGACCGCGATCCGTGGCGGTTGGCCTCGCCCCGAACGCGGTCTGCGCGATTTCGCCGTTCGGCTGTGAGGGCTTGATCTTCGACTCGATCACTTCAGCAATGAGGGTGATGGCGTCGGTATGCAGACCGCGTATCGCCTCACGATGGAGAGGGTCGCGACCCAGCAAGATGGACTCTCCCAACCGGAGGTTGTTGACGCGCCCGGTCTTGGCGCCGCCAAGTGCCCACGCCAAGTTTCCCGAATTTCCGCCGGAAACGAGGTCGAGCACGATGTCGAAGTCGGCATCGACCGAGTCGGCAAGCGCGGACAGCTCTGCCATGTTGTCGTCGTCCGGCGAGACTCCATGGTGGCATGCCAGGTTGGTGCCGATGCCTTTCAAGGCGATGTTAGGCAAGCGAAGCGACTCTCGCGCGATGTGCATGAGATCGCTGGGCATGATTCCCTCCCGAAGATCGCCGAGTTCGACCATGAGCATGATCTCGTGCGTTACCCCCGCCTTCTGAGCGGCGGCCGAGAGCACCTTGATGACATCGAGCTCGGTATTGAGGCTCATGTCGACGACCGCCACGACCCGGTCCGCCTGACTGAGCATCGGCGATCGGATGAGCACCATCGGCGCTGACACGCGGTTGCGCCGCATGGTCTCGATGTTGTCGACGCGGGAGTCGCCGATGGAGGTCACACCCGCTCGTAATAGTGCGGCGGCGACTTCAGGTGAGCCGAGAGTGGCCTTGGTAACGCCAGTGACGGCGATACCTCGCCCCGCGAGCAGCCCGACCAGTGTGCACGCGTTGTGCTGGATCTTGTCGAGGTCGATCTCCAACCGGGGCGCGCTCATCGTGCGACGGCAGCGAGCTTTGGCTCC
>JARRLD010000356.1:0-4345 GCA_037387345.1 Gemmatimonadota bacterium | reverse complement strand
TTCGGCCATGGGACCTTCGTAGACCATGAACGTTCCGTCGGGCGAGATGTCGAAGGTTCCCGCGCCCGCGAAGTCCTGACCCCTCGGGCTCTGGATGGCGAGGGCGACGTCGAGCGTCGGGGACGCCGGCCGCGCGAGCGACCAGGCCAACACGCCGAGCGCAACCACCGCGACCGCGCTCGACCCCAGCGCCCGGGCCTTCCATCGGGTGCGGGCTTCTTCCGCTGAGGTTTCGGCTTCCTCGCCGTGACGGAATCCAGGATCGCCGAGCGCGACAGCGAAGTCTTGCGACGTCGCGAAGCGGTCGGCGGGGAGCTTCTCCAGCGCCTTGCGGATGGCGGCGTCCACGTTGGCGGGCACGGTCTTGCGGGCGGCCGTCGCCGAGACCGGCAGCCCCTGGATGATCTTGCCCAGCACCGCCTGGGCCGTGTTGCCCGGATACGGCGGCTCACCCACCAGCATCTCGAAGAGCACGCACGCCAGGGCGTAGGTGTCCGCCGCGGGGCCGATGGCCTGATCGCCCGTGGCCTGCTCCGGGCTCATGTAGTAGGGCGTGCCCACGCTGAGGCCCGTCTCGGTGAGCCGAGCGCCCCCGGCGCCCACGGCCAGGGCGATGCCGAAGTCGGCCACCAGGGGCTCGCCCCGGGAGAGCAGGATGTTGCCGGGCTTGATGTCCCTGTGGACGATTCCCTCCTCGTGCGCGACCTGGAGGGCGTTCGCGACGGACGTAGCGATGCGCACGGCTTCTTCGACCGGGAGCTGCTTCTCGCGGGCGATGCGGTCGGCCAGCGTCTCGCCCTCGACGTAGGGCATGACGTAGAAGAGGAAGCCGTCGGCCTCGCCGGAGTCGAACAGCGGCAGGATGTGGGGGTGCTGCAGGTTGGCGGTGGTCTCGATCTCGGCCAGGAAGCGCTCGGCACCCACGACGGCGGCGAGCTCGGGCTTGAGGACCTTGATGGCGACCCGGCGGTTGTGCTTGAGGTCCTGGGCCAGGTAAACCGTGGCCATGCCGCCTTCGCCGAGGGGGCGCTCGAGGCGGTAGCGGTCGGCCAGGGCCGTGGTCAGGCGGGAGGGCAGGTGGGATTCGCTCACCGTCCGCTCCTCGCCTTCAGCTCCTCGAAGACGTTCAGGACGATCACGCGTCGGTCCGTGCCGGTTCCACTCGCTTCCGAGGTCATGAGAAGTCGTTCTCCGCCGTCGACGACGTCGTAGGAGCCGACGACACCGCCGCCGCCAACCACGGTTTCGAAGGGGCTCGCCGAGAAGAGGGCCGAACGGGCGTCGACCGAGACACGGTCGTCGACGGAGAGCTCGGCCACCATCAAGTTGCTCTCGGCTCCGACGTAGAAGAGGGCCTGGCCGGTCGGGCTCCACTTGGGTGCGATGCCCCCGGCGACGGAGATCGCGGCGCGCCGGTCGCCCCCGGGGAAGGCGCGCACGTAGACCTCGTCGCGGCCCGACTCGTTCGATACGTACGCCATCCACTGTCCGTCGGGCGACAGCTCGACGCTTCGTTCCTCGAAGCGCGTGGAGACGATCGGGTTCGCCTCCGCGGTTCCGGAGGGATCCACCATGACCACCTCGAGACTCCCGCCCTCGTCGTCCGCCAGGGTCACCGCCATGGGCCCGCCCGCGGGCGTCACGGCGAAGTCGGAGATCGCTCGGTCGGAGTTGAACAGGACCTCCGCCGCGCCACCGTCGATCGACTGTGCCTTGATGCTGACCGTCCCACTTGCAGAAGTGGACAGGAATGCCACGGTGCGCCCGTCGAGCCAGCGTGGCTGCCTGTTGAGCTCACCGTCCAGGGTCAGGCGGACGAACGTCGACTGGTCCCGATCGTAGATCCAGATCTGGTGCACCTCGTTGCCGGCTCCATCGACTCCGGTCTGCACCTCCGCCGCGATGTACCCGCCGTCGGGACTCAGGCTCAGGTAGTCGATGTCGCCGACGTCACTCAGAAGGCGCTCGTCGACCTGCACCGGGTCGCCGCCGAGTGATACCCACGTCATGCTCTCGCCGAGCCCGACCGTGGAGATCTGGGCCAGGCCGTAGATGAGCGTGCCGTCGTCGGCGACATCGAACTCCCCGGATAATCCGCCGGCGTCCCCGATGCCCGAGGTCAGGGCGATCGTTGAACCGGTCATTTCCAGTGCTCGAACGTCGAACTCCCCCGCCATCAGGGTCCGATTCTCCGTGCGCCAGAAGAGGTAGCCCCCCGCGTACCGGGCCATCACGGGGCGCTGCGGACCCGTGAGGTCCGCCATCAGCGGCGAGGCCTCACCGCTACCGGTGTTCACGGCCACGATCCCCGACTCACCCCCTTCACCGGCGGGGAATCCGGTCACGATGACGAAGCCGCCCCCGGGCAGCGCTTCGGGCCAGGAGTAGAAGTAGCCGCTCGTCGAATCCGACACGACCGCGGCGGGCCCTCCCTCCTCCCCGACGCGGAAGAGCGTACCAGGTTCGTCGACGAAGTAGATGAATCCGTCGTCGGACCACGCACCTCCCGGATAGATGTTCCCCTCCACGACCTGGACGGGGGGAGCGCCCGAAAGTGAAACCGTCGCCAGCTCCCCCGCGCCTGGCCCGTTGCCTCGGTGGAAGCCGACCCGTTGTCCATCCGGGGAGAAGAAGGGGGTGCGTGCACCCTGCGTCTGGGGAATGGGTCGGCTTTCGAGCGACTGAAGAGGGCGCAGCCACAGGCGGCCAGCCGCACCCGTGTAGACCACCTGGGACCCGTCCGGGGAGATCACCGAGCTCGGTCCGAAGTCGGACCTCGTGCTGTCGAGGACCATCACCATACGTCGAACCGGCGCGGGCCCGGACGGTCGCAGCCAGCCGATGGCGGCCAGAACGGTTGCCACGGCGGCCACCCCGATGGCGGCTCCGAGCTTGACTTTTCGTGCCCTCGCGGCCGGGGCGTCCTCCGTCGGCAGGGCCTGGGCCGCTGTCGCCGGACGCGCCCGCGGCACCGAGGTATGCGCGAACGAGGTATCCTCCAGGGCGTCGATGAACTGCTGCGCCGTGTCGAACCGGTCCGCCGGCAGCTTCTCGATGGCCTTCGTCACCGCCGCTGCCACGTTGGGCGGAGCGCTCCGCCGCAGCTCCGTGATAGGCCGCGGGTCCTCGGTGAGAATCCGCACCAGCACGCTCTGCGCGCTCGGGCCCGTGTGCGGCGGCTGACCCGCCAGCATCTCGTACAGCACGCAGCCCAGGCTGTACACGTCGGAGCGAGCGCTCAGGTCTCGGTCCGCCGACGCCTGCTCGGGGCTCATGTAGTGGGGCGTGCCCAGGCTCAGACCCGTCTCCGTCATCCTGCCGCCCCCTGCCGCGCTGATCGCCAGCGCGATCCCGAAGTCCGCCACCACCGGCCGCCCGTCGTGCAGCAGGATATTCGCCGGCTTGATGTCGCGGTGGATGACGTCGTTCCTGTGCGCGTAATCCAGCGCGTCGGCCACCTCCCGCGCGATCCTCACCGCCTCCTCGACGCCGAGCTGCCCTTCCCGGTCGAGCCGCTCCCGGAGCGATTCGCCCTCGATGTACGGCATCACGTAGTACAGGAAGCTGTCGGCCTCGCCCGAGTCGAAGAGCGGCAGGATGTGGGGGTGCTGGAGGTTGGCCGTGGTCTTGATCTCGGCCAGGAAGCGCTCGGCGCCGATGACCGCGGCCAGCTCGGGCTTGAGGATCTTCAGGGCGACGTTGCGCTCGTGCTTGAGGTCCTCGGCCAGGTATACGCTGGCCATGCCGCCTTCGCCGAGCTTGCGGTGGATCTTGTAGCGACCGGCGAGCGCGGTCTCCAGGCGTTCGGTGTGGCCTTCGGTCATCTCAGGTGCCTCCTCCGCTCACCCGACGGAGCATCTCCTCGACCCAGTTCACGACGACATAACCTCTTGCCGGCGCGATTCGGGCCCGCTCCTCGTCGTCCTCCTCCTCGGGCGCATCCGGCTCGATCACGCCGATGAAACCGCCGTCCGGGTGGACGTCCCAGTCGGTCAGGCGCCCCAGCTCCGTGTCGCGGGCGAACAGCGCCCGGCGGGATTCGACGGTCACGCCCGAGTCGAAGGAAAGCACTGCTGCGTACACGGAGTCGGGACTCTGGTAATAGAGCGTCGTGCCGCTCGGGCTCCAGCGCGGCCCGTCGCCGGTGCCTTGCGAGATCTGGGTTGGCGGCCCTGGGTCCGGGAAAGACCGGACGTACACGCGGTCCGAGTCGGACTGGTCGGAGACATACGCGGCCCACGCCCCATCGGGAGAGATGGCAC
Source organism: Gemmatimonadota bacterium (assembly GCA_037387345.1). Taxonomy (GTDB): domain Bacteria; phylum Gemmatimonadota; class Gemmatimonadetes; order Longimicrobiales; family Gaopeijiaceae; genus SZUA-318. The sequence goes on along the minus strand of JARRLD010000356.1, from coordinate 83 downwards.
CGTCCTCCTCGCTCCAGTCCGCCTGCAGATAGGGTACGGGGTCGCCACCGTCGCGCGGGATCACGAATAGGTCGGGCTGGCCG
>JARRLD010000355.1:0-7477 GCA_037387345.1 Gemmatimonadota bacterium | reverse complement strand
CAACGGAGGCGGATTCATCCCCGAGGAGATGGCCTTCATGATGGGGGCTCCCCTCCTCAACTTCTGGGCCCGGAGGAACCTGGACATCTACTCCCAGCCGGCCGTGGCGCACACGGGCCCCAAGGCCATGCTCATCAACGGCCAGTCTTCCTCCGGTGGCGACGCCATCCCCTACTACTTCCGGGAGCTGGGGCTCGGGCCCCTCATCGGTGAGCTCACCTGGGGCGGTCTGGTCGGCATCAGCGGGAACCCCGGATTCGTGGACGGGGGAGGCCTGTCGGTTCCGCGCTTCGCCTTCCTGGACGTCGACGGGAACTGGGCGGTGGAAGGCGAGGGGGTAGCGCCGGATCCAGGGTTCGAGGTCCTGGACCGTCCCGAGGAGATTGCGGCCGGGCGGGAGCCCATCATCGAACGGGCCGTGGAGTTTCTCCTCCAAGAGCTGGAGAACCCTCAATACCAGCGTCCGCCCAAGCCCGCGGGTCCCATCCGGCGGGATGGAGGAGGTGGGGAGTAGGAAGCGCCGAAGCCGAGCGTCTCCGGCGGAGCCCCGTGGTGGGCGCCGCCGAAGACGCTGGTTGGAGGACCGAACGGGCGCTACGCCGACATCTTCAGCCCTTCGTGCATGAACACGAAGCTCAGGGCGAGCGTCAACACCTGGTCCGTGACCACCTGATGGCCGAAGTCCGAATCCGGCTCACCGACCCCGTCGAGCGCGGCGACCACCTTCTTCTGGTCGAGGAAGGGCACGTCCGCCGCGGCCGAGCCGCGAAGCGTATCCTGCATGAGAGCGTGTAGCGGTTCTTCCGGATGGAGCGTCGCAGGGGGACTCAGGAACGGGTGCTTTTGGCGCTCGTAGACCGTCTTCGTGATCACATCCTTGACCGCCTCGCGCAGGATGTACTTCTCCGTCATCCCTCGGATCTTGAGCGAGACCGGAACGCCGTGCAGGTATTCGGCCACGTCGTGATCCATGAACGGCACGCGCCCTTCTATGGAATGTGCCATCTCCATCCGATCGCCGAGGTTCGACAGGACGTAGTGGGGCAGGATCGTCTTGGCCCACAGGTACAGCGCCGAGTGAACGGCATTGCGACCCTCCAACCGGCGCTTCACGTCCAGTGAGCTCAGGAGCGTGCCGATGACGTCGGTTCGCCGGTGGGGTTCGAGGAAGTCGTCTCTCATGAGCGCACGCGTCCGCGCGCCCGTGCCGCTCATCGCCTCCAACCAGGATGGCACGAATCCGAGGAGCGTACGACATACCGTCCCGGTGTCGGCATCGCCCTCAGGCAGGAGGAGGCCACGCGACACCTGATTGTCCTCGATGAGCTTCTCCAGCAGCCGGCTCGTCTCCGCCGGATCTTGACCGACCGTGTGGTGCAGCAGCATGTCGCGCCGAAAATGAGGGTAGCCCGCGAGGATTTCGTCGGAGCCTTCGCCCGTGAGAACGACCTTGTACCCGCTCTCCCGTACTGCCCGGCTCAGCATGAACTTCGCCACCGTGTGTCCATTGATGAACGGGATCTCCGACTGGATCACGGCGGCACGGAAGTTGGTGGCCAGGTCCGCCTGCTTCATGGGGATCGGCTGGTACGTCGCACCTACGTGGTTCGCCATCTCCTCCGCGATGCCGCTCTCGTCGTACCGCGCGCCGTCGAAGGTGAGCGTGTACGCGCGCACGGGCCCGTCGTGGTGCAGGGAGGCGAGGCCGAGGACCGAACACGAGTCGATTCCGCCGCTCAGATAGCAGCCGACCGGTACGTCTGCGCGGAGCCGGGTCTTTACCGCATCTTCGAGCACGGCGCGAAACCCCTCAACGTGTTCTCGCTCGGTACGCGCCGGCGCCGGCACGTCGTCGCGCGGGTAGTCCACGTCCCAGTACTGGTGGATGCGATGGCTCTCACGCGTCGCGCGCAGGTAGTGCCCCGGGGGGAGAGCATGCACGCCGCGGAACAGCGTCCGCTCACCCGGCACGATGAATGCGCCCATGTACACCGCGTCGTGGCTCCAGGCGGCCGGGACCCCCATGGCGAAGAGTGCCTTCGCTTCAGAGGCCAGGTACAGCGCGCCGTCGTGCTCGGCGTAGAACAGCGGCTTCACCCCGAACCGGTCGCGCCCGGCGACGAGCCGATGATTGCGCTCGTCCCAGATCACGAAGGCGTATTCACCGCGCAGGCGATGCAGACACTCGGGGCCAAAGTCTTCATATAGATGAAGGGCGATCTCGCTGTCCGACTTCGTGCGGAACTTGTGTCCGCGAGCCATGAGCTCGGCGCGGATCCGCTCGAAATCGTAGAACTCGCCATTGACCACGATATGGATCGTGCCGTCTTCGTTCGAGATGGGCTGATCGCCCGTCGTGAGGTCGATGATCGAGAGCCGTGTGTGGCCGAGCGCGACGTGGCCATCGGTCGACATCCAGTGCTGCCGTCCGTCGGGGCCGCGATGCCGTAGCGACTCCATGGCGGAGCGAATGATCCCTGGATCGACCGGGGCGTGGCGGGATAGAACCGCGGCGATTCCGCACATGGCGTGCCTCAGGGTCCGAACGGGGAGGGATGCTTCTGGCGTCCGAGGGAGCGAATGTACTGTGTTCGCTCGGTTCGTGCCTCGAGGCGGGCCCCGAGGCCATGCTCATCAACGGCCGGTCCTCGTCCGGTGGCGATGCCATCCCTGGCTGGGGCGGACAGGCGGCCCGCGTCGAGGGTCCCCTCGGGATCTGATCCCGTCCCGCTCGACTCAGTCGATCGGCCGCAGAAGCTCCTGGAACGGAGGGTAGTCGGCCAGCAGGGTGGCCACGGGCTTCCTCATTCCGGCCCAGCCGGTGCAGGACCATCGCCTGGCTGTCCAGCCGACCGCGGCCGCGAGCCCCTCGTTGTAGGCGAAGTCCAGCGGCGCCCGCTCGGCTCCTTGCCTCGCCGCCAGCAGGGCTCCCTCACAATCTCCGTAGCCGCCCAGCAGCAGCCAGTCGAGAAGGCTCGCCTGCCCTTCCGTCATGAGGTGGCGAGATCGGTCCAGGAGGGCCCCGAGCGAGTCGGCCTCCGGGTACCGGCGCATGTTCAGGAGGTACCCGAGGGCCTCGATGCGGGGAGCCATGCAGGTCGAATCGAGGTCCGACGAACGAACCAGATGCGCGAGCGCCTCGTCCCACCCCTTGCCCTCCGCCACGACGTCCAACTCGCTGGAACTCCCGGTAGGCCTCGAGGCTGGCCGGGGGGGACGTGGTCTCGCGCCAGCCCCAGTCCAGATCGAGGCCGGCGGCCAGGCCCGCTACCACCTGTTCCTGCAGCCTCCCCAGAGCTCCGGCCGGGTTGTCCAGGGTTCCCGAAGCCGAGCGGGCCGCAACCAGCTCCCGACCCTCCAGTGCATCGATGCACTCGGCTGCGATGTGGATCGAATCCCCCACCTGGTAGACGCTGCCCAGGACGACCGTCCCGGAGCCCAGGTCGTCCGCCAGAAGCGCGACGACATCGGCCCCTTCCTCAGCGGTGGCGAGCACCGAGCGGCCCGTACGACGAAGACCGGACGCGGGGTACCGACCCACGGCGCTCTTCATCTCGGCCGCGAACACCGTGTCACGGTGGCGCAGGCGGGGTGCCGCGTCGGTCTTCTGTAGGAAGATCCCCGGCTCATGCGTAGGGGTGTACGAACGATGCACACGGGCGCGGTCCCGATTCCGCGGCTTCCCGCGCCACATCAAGGCTCGAGAGGATGACAGGATGCTGATCAGCAACACCGAGGAAATCCCCGGAAAGACCATCGTGGCGTTCCACGGCCTGGTGAGTGGAAGCACCGTCCGCGCCAAGCATATCGGCAAGGACATCATGGCCGGCCTGAAGAACGTGGTGGGTGGCGAGCTGAGGGGGTACACCGAGCTTCTGGCGGATGCGCGCGGCGAGGCCATCCGGCGCATGAGCTACCAGGCCGAAGCCATGGGCGCCAACGCCATCGTGAACGTGCGCTTTGCCACCAGCAGCGTCGCCCAGGGCGCTGCGGAGCTGTTCGCGTACGGGACCGCTGTGGTGGTGAAGTAGGAACATGGAGCTCCTACCGTACGTGCTGACGCCGGCCTTTCTGCTGGGCACCTGGCTTTCCGGGAGCCTCATCGAACGGTGGCACCTCCGCAACCTGCTGCGTCTGGAAAGCAGATCCAGCGAGATCCTCGCCCTGACCATCCAAGAGATTCCTCGGAACTGTCCCTGGACTACTTCAAGCGTATCGCTGGGAGCCTCAAGGGCATTGTCGGAGGCAACATCCGGGTGTACGAGCCCCTTCTCGAGCGTGCCCGCCGCGAGGCTCTGATCCGCATGAAGGAGGAGGCCCGGGAGCGCGGTCACGACACGATCATCAACGTGCGCATCGAGACGTCCCGCCTGGCCAGCGCCCGAGCCGATGGCAAAGGCACCGTGGGCGTCGAGATCCTGGCGTTCGGCACTGCGGTTACGCTGAGCGAGGGACGCCCCACGCTTCCCGGAGCGTGACGTTGGCGCGTGGGGACTCCCGCGGCGCGAGGCACCCGCCGGCTACTCCGGTCCTTCGATCCGGGGAGGTGGGCGCAGTGCTCAGAGCGGTCTCACCTCCCTACTGCACTCCTCATCTCCTCGACCCAGTTCAGCACGACCACGAGTCCGGGCGTCACGTCGTCGGGATCGCTCACGGATCGTGCCACGAGGAAGCGCTGACCGTTGGCCGCGACGTCGTAGTTGGTGGCCAGGGGGCTGTCCAGGCCGACGTGGTCGATGGGGATCGTGAAGAGCTCCTCGCGGGAGACGACACGGATCACCGGCTCCCACGCGATCCGTGCCGCCGTCATCTCGGTCCCCGCGCCCACGTAGAAGAGCTCGGTTCCGTCGCGGCTCCACCTCGGCTGAAGCCCGCCCTCGGTCGAGACGAGGACCCGGTCGGCCCCGACATCGGGGAAGGGACGGACGTAGACCTCGTTGCGCCCGGACTCGTCGGAGATGTAGGCGAGCAGCCGCCCGTCGGGAGAGAGCGCTGGCTGCGCGGCGTTGTACGGTCCGCCGACGATCAGGGCCGGAGGGTCCTCGTCCGGTCCCGGCCGGCCGGCGGCGATGTGGCGCTCACGTCCACCTGACACGCCCACCCGGAGTACCAGCCATTCGCCGGTAGGATCGAGCTGCGCGTCGGGGGCGTCCAGGGAGTCGCCGAAGCCGCCGAAGAGCGTATCGACGGGTCCCGTCCCGTTGAAGCGTCGTGAGAGCGTGAGGCGGCCACCCGTCTGGCCGGAGGTGTACGTCACGCGCTCGCCCGACGCCGTCCATCGGGGCCCCCAGGCCGGGCCCTCGCCGAAGGTGAGTCTCTGGAGCGGGCCGTCGGGGAGCTCCTTCACCCAGACGTCCTCGGTCCCGGGCTCGTCCCCGGACGTGGTCAGGACGAGCCTGCGGCCGTCCGGGGATAGCTCGAATCCTCTCCCCACCAGCCCTTCGACCGTCCAGTCCTGCGCCACGGGCGTCACGGCACCCTCGCGGCTGACCCACACGAATTCCTCACGTGACGTGAGCGCCGGCCGGTACACCAGGGTGCCGGTTTCCGAGAGGCTGAAGTCGTCAACGCCGTCCATCAGGGGCACGAGGGGCTCGCCGAGCCTTCCCGCGCCCGGGTCGAATCGGGTTCCGTTCAGGGTCCCGTCGGCGACGAACACGAGGTAGCCCGGCTCGATGAATCGGGCTCCCCAGCCCGGCAGGATCCGACGAGTCTCGCCTGTGGTCAGGTCGAGGAGTGCCACGTCCGCGACCGGGTTCGGGATGTCACCGCCCACGAGTGTGACCAGGGCCCGCTGGCCGCCGGGCAGGAGGTCGGTGACATACTGCATGCTTGCCCCCGGCACAGGTCCGCTCACCCGCTCGGGCTCGCCGCCCCCCGCGGGTACGCGAAAGATCCCCTCCGCTCCGTCCAATGCGTAGATGAACCCATCCTCTCCCCAGAACGCGTAGGCGCTCGCGGCCATGAGCATGCGCACCGGGCCGCCATCGATCCGGACCGTCCTCACTCCGTCGAAGCTCCGATCGCCGAACGCGACCTCGAGTCCGTCGGGTGAGATCGAAGGGTTGAGATGACGGCCGCCGTCCGTCCCGGCGATGGGGGCCGCCTCGAGCTCCCTGAACCGTCGGACCCAGAGCCGGCTGAAGACGCCCCCCTCATCGCCCGGCCCGGCGTAGACGAGGAAGGTGCCGTCGGGCGAGATCGCGAAGTCGCCGCCCCGGCGGATCTCCTGGCCTGGCAGGAACGGTGATCCGAAGCGCGCCACCGGGGCGGGCGGCACCGGGCGCATCCACGTGCGACCCGCCCCGGCGACGGCGACGATCGCGACCACGACTGCGGCGAGAGCCACCGGCTTCCACAGGCCCGGTCCCCCTGCCTCGGCCGGGGTAGGGCCCCTGCCGAACCGGAACGAGGGATCGGTGAGGGCCCGGCCGAACTGCTCCGCGCTCGCGAACCGGTCCGCCGGCAGCCTCGCGAGCGCCTTTCGGATGGCCGAGTCGACGTTCGCCGGGATCGTCGGCCGGGAGACGGACGCGGCGGGCGGGTCGGCGGTGAGGATCTTCGCCAGGACGGCCTGGGCGGTCCCGCCCGTGTGCGGCGGGTCCCCGACCAGCATCTCGTACAGGACGGATCCGAGGCTGTAGATGTCGCTGGCTGCCGTGGGCTCGCGGTCCGCGCTGGCCTGCTCCGGGCTCATATAGTAGGGGGTGCCCATCGACAGCCCCGTCTCGGTCAGACGCCCGCCCCCCGCCGCGCTCACGGCCAGCGCGATCCCGAAGTCGGCCACCAGCGGGCGGCCGCGGCTCAAGAGGATGTTGGCCGGCTTGACGTCTCGGTGGATGATTCCCTGGTCGTGTGCGGCCTGAAGCGCGTCGGCGATCTCCGTGGCGATCCGCACGGCCTCCTCCACCGGCAGCTGTTTCTCGCGGTCGAGCCGGTCCCGCAGCGTCTCTCCCTCGACATACGGCATCACGAAGTAGAGGAAGCCGGCGGCTTCCCCGGAATCGAACAGCGGCAGGATATTCGGGTGCTGGAGATTCGCGGTCGTCCGGATCTCGCCGAGGAAGCGCTCGGCGCCGACCACGGCTGCCAGCTCCGGTCTGAGCACCTTGAGGGCGACGCTGCGGTCGTGCTTCAGGTCCTCGGCGAGGTAGACCGTGGCCATGCCACCGGCGCCGAGCTCCCGCTCGATGCGGTAGCGGTTCCGGAGCGCTTCGTTCAGGCGCGTGATGGCGTCCGTCATGGATCGCGCTCGGAGGGGACCGCGGTCAGGTGGAACGTGGGCTCGAACATGGAAGAGAACTTGGGCCGGGGAAGGTCCTTCGCGCCACGGTCGGCTCCAACGCCGCCCCGGAAGGATACCAACATGACACGTGCCGCACACCGCCTACATCGTCGAGAGGTCCACCGTGTCACGGCGACGCGGGGCGGCGCCCTCGTCAGTCTTTCAGTGAGGAAGATCCCCGGCTCATGCGTA